>JBLWKA010000101.1:0-20210 GCA_048381555.1 Oscillochloridaceae bacterium umkhey_bin13 | reverse complement strand
GCGGCGAAGCCGCCACACCGCACGCAACATCTGGGCTCGGCATCAGCCCAATGTATGACAGTAGATACTTTCCATCATACGAAAAATTGCCCCAGCTTGTGGAATTTGTAACTAGCGTGTAACTCCATGTGAGCTATAATATCAACTTAGAGGTTGGCGTCACAAATTTGCGGCGCGCAGTGTGGCAACTGAGGAGCACAACGGTCGGCGAAATGGGCCGAGCCGTTCCCTCTTCGCCGGAGGCATAGGGTCAAGCCGAGTCGAGCGGGTGATCGCTTGCGGCCTTGATCTTGCGTCCTATTTGCCGACCATGCTGAGCGCATTGCCCCCCTGAGCCCCGCCTACCCCGTTCAGCCGTTGTCGAGGAAAGGACTCTGGATCATGAAACGTGAGCAGGAGATCGCCCAGATCGCCGAGAGCTGGAGCACGCCCCGCTATGCAGGAATCGCCCGTGGTTACACTGCCGAAGATGTCTACCGCCTGCGTGGTTCGGTACAGCCCGAAAGTACGCTGGCCCGCATGGGTGCCGAGCGGCTTTGGCATCTGCTGAACACCGAGCCCTTTGTGAATACGCTGGGAGCCCTGACCGGCAACCAGGCCGTGCAGCAGGTCAAGGCGGGGCTCAAGGCGATCTACCTGTCGGGCTGGCAGGTGGCGGCCGATGCCAATCTGTCCGGCCAGATGTACCCTGACCAGAGCCTCTATCCGGCCAATTCGGTGCCGATGGTGGTCAAGCGCATCAACCAAGCCTTGCAGCGGGCCGACCAGATCCAGCACGCCGAGGGCGAAGGCGACACCCACTGGTTTGCGCCGATTGTGGCCGACGGCGAAGCCGGGTTCGGTGGGCCGCTGAATGTATTCGAGCTGACCAAGGCGATGATCGAGGCGGGCGCAGCGGGCGTCCACTTCGAGGATCAGTTGGCTTCGGAGAAGAAGTGCGGCCACATGGGCGGCAAGGTGCTGCTGCCGACCCAGCAGGCCGTGCGCAACCTGATTGCGGCCCGCCTGGCCGCTGATGTGATGGGTGTTCCCACCCTGATCATCGCCCGCACCGATGCCAACGCCGCCAACCTGTTGACCAGCGACGTTGATGAGCGTGACCACGCCTTCTTGACTGGCCAGCGCTCGCCCGAGGGCTTCTATTATGTGAAGCCGGGTCTTGATCAGGCGATTGCGCGTGGCCTGGCCTACGCCGAGTACGCCGATATGGTCTGGTGCGAAACCGCCGAGCCGAGCATCGAAGAGGCCCAGCGCTTCGCCGATGCGATCCACGCCAAGTACCCCGGCAAGCTGCTGGCCTACAACTGCTCGCCCAGCTTCAACTGGAAGAAGAAGCTCAGTGACGCCGATATTGCCCGCTTCCAGCGTGCGATTGGCGAGATGGGCTACAAGTTCCAGTTCGTGACCCTGGCCGGCTTCCACAGCCTGAACTTCAGCATGTTCCAGCTGGCCCACGGCTACAAAGATCGTGGCATGGCCGCCTATTCCGAGCTGCAGCAGGCCGAGTTCACCGCCGAGGCGATTGGGTACACCGCGACCAAGCACCAGCGCGAAGTCGGCACCGGCTACTTCGACGAAGTCAGCATGGTTATCTCGGGTGGCACCTCGTCCACCACGGCGCTGGCTGGCTCGACCGAGGCCGAGCAGTTCCACTAGGCGTGGCGGTTGCGCCGCAGCGCAAGGTTTTTTGGCGTACGTTGGCGGCGCAGCCGCCAACGTACGCCAATTTTCGAGTATAATGACAATGGAAGTGTTTTCCATTGAATGAAAAAAGACGCAAAGGAGCGGAGTGATGGCCGAGCTGCAACTGCCCGAGGGAATGGCGATCAGTGGACGGATCACGCCGGAGTACACCGAAATTCTGACCCCTGCGGCCCTCGCCCTGGTGGCGAAGCTCCACCGTACTTTTAACGGGCGGCGCGCTGAATTGTTGGCCCAGCGCCACGTGCGCCAGGCCGAGCTTGATGCTGGCAAGTTGCCCGATTTTCTGCCCGAGACGGCCCATATCCGTGAAGGCGACTGGATGATTGCGCCCTTCCCGGCCCAACTGAACGACCGCCGGGTCGAGATCACCGGGCCAGTTGACCGCAAAATGATTATCAATGCGCTCAACTCGGGGGCCAAGGTGTTTATGGCCGACTTCGAGGATGCCAATACCCCTAATTGGGACAATCAGATCAGCGGCCAACGCAATCTGCGCGATGCCCTGCGCCGCACGATTGACTTTACCTCGCCCGAGGGCAAAGCATACGCGCTGAAGGCCGACCCGGCCCTGCTCTTCGTGCGGCCCCGAGGTTGGCACCTGAACGAGAAGCACGTCACGGTTGATGGCGAGCCCGTTTCGGGGGGCATCTTCGACTTTGCGTTGTATATGTTCCACAATGCGCGGCAGGCGATTGAAGTCCAGGGCGGGCCGTACTTCTACCTGCCCAAGCTCGAAAGCCACCTAGAAGCGCGGCTCTGGAACGAGATCTTCGTCATGACCCAGCAGGAACTGGGGCTGCCCACCGGCAAGATCAAAGCTACGGTGCTGATCGAAACGATCCTGGCCGCCTTCGAAATGGACGAGATCCTGTACGAACTGCGTGAGCACTCGGCGGGCCTGAACTGTGGCCGCTGGGACTACATCTTCTCGTGCATCAAGAAGTTCCGCACCAACCCCGACTTCTGCCTGGCCGACCGGGTGCTGGTCACGATGACGACCCACTTTATGCGCTCCTACTCGTTGCTCTGCATCAAGACCTGCCACCGCCGGCGTGCCCATGCCATGGGTGGTATGGCGGCGCAGATCCCGATCAAGAATGACGCGGCGGCCAACGAGGCCGCGCTGGCGCGGGTGCGAACCGATAAAGAGCGTGAGGCGACCGATGGGCACGATGGTACCTGGGTAGCCCACCCCGGCCTGGTGCCAATTGCACTTGACGCCTTCAATGCGGTCATGAAGACCCCCAACCAGATTGAGCGCCAGCGCGATGATGTACAGATCACGGCCGCCGACATTCTGAAGTTCGGCCCGGAAGCCCCAATCACCGAGCAGGGCTTGCGCATGAACATCAATGTTGGCATTCAGTACCTGGGGTCATGGTTGGCGGGGAACGGCTGTGTCCCAGTCTTCAATCTGATGGAGGATGCCGCCACCGCCGAAATTTCGCGGGCCCAGATCTGGCAGTGGATCCGTAGCCCCAAGGGTGTGCTTGAGGACGGGCGCAAGGTAACGGTAGAGATGTTCCGCACGATGCTGCCCGAAGAGTTGGCCCGCGTGCAGCAGATCCTTGGCCCGACCTATGGCGAGGGCAAGTACGAAGAGGCCGCCGATCTGTTTGATCAGATCACCACCAGCGATACCTTCGTCGAGTTCTTGACTTTGCCTGCCTACGACAAGATTGACTAACCCATACCACTCGTTGCGATCAGATGGGGCCTCGCATGCGAGGCCCCATCTGATTCTGTCCACGAAACGCACAACGAACGCCCATAGATTGCCCTATGACAGCGCCTAGCACTCTGGAATGAAAGATGCTAAAATCCTGACACTTGCTGCACCTGAACAGCTGGAGCGCTCCGATCCATGGGCTGGGGCAGCGAAACGACATGCGGATTGTGGTGGGCCAGGCGACGTCGCCTGAACACAGCCTACCCCAGCAACCATGAGGTGGACTATGACGTGCTACCTGATCGCAGGCGCTTCCGGCTACGTCGGCTCTCGACTTGCGACCCAGTTGCTCGCCAACGGCCAACGGGTGCGCGGCCTGGTGCGCAATCCCGACACTCCGACCGTCGAACGGCTCGCCGCCCTTGGCCTGACCGTATGGATCGGCAACCTGACCCAACCTGAGAGTCTGATCGGCATTGCCGAAGGGGTCAGTTATGTCTACAATCTTACCTCGTGCCTAGCGATTGCGGGCGAGGCCGCCCACCAGACCTATGTCTATGGCAACCAGCACTTGCTCGCGGCTTGTTCGCGGGCGCGCAGTGTGCGTGGCTATCTGTTCACCAGTAGTGTTGCCCCGTATGGCAATGCGGGCGAGGATCTGGTCAGTGAAGATCACCCGGTGCAGCCAACTCACCCTTTGGCAGCAACCCTGTTGGCGGCTGAGCAGACGATTATGCGGGTAGCTCGTGAACACCGTTTCCCGGCGACGGTTTTGCGTTGTGGTTCGATTTATGGGCCAGAACGCGACCCGGTCGAGGCGGTAAGCTACGGGCTGACCATGCTCTATGGGGATGGGCGCAATTTTGTTTCGCACATCCATATTGATGATCTGATCGCGGTCTTGCTGGCGATGCCCACCTATGGTCAGCCCGGAGCGATCTATAATGTGGCCGATGATGAACCGGTACGCCAGCGGGAACTGGTTGGTGCCGTGCGCCAACGCCTGGGCATGGTGCCGCCACGCAGCCACTCGCCCGCTGCCGCGCTCGCGGCTGGGCTTGACCCAAGTATTGTAGGCATGCTCAGCGCGTCAGTACGGCTTGATAATCGGCGGCTCAAACATGATCTGCCGATCCGGCTGCGCTACCCGAGTATGCGGGTCTGGCTTGATGAGCGCCTACCGCATGAAGCAGAGTTAGCAATTGGAGTATAAAGAGGTTGGGGCAACCAAGTTGCCCCAACCTCTTTTACCCTCTGCGGGGAAGCAGGTTCGCCCACGCCCCTACTCTTTCTACTTTACAGACCACTATGCTTGATCTAAACGTTTTGCGTCGGTTCTGGTTCCCGCTGTGCCGGAGCCAAGAGTTAGGTCGTGCCCCTCTCGGGCGTACCTTGCTTGGCACGCCAATCGTCTTGTTTCGTGACCGAGCCGGTCAAGCCGCAGCCCTGAGCGATCGCTGCCCCCACCGCAATGCCCCGCTCTCGGCTGGTTGGATTACGCAAGGCGAACTGGTCTGTCCCTACCATGGCTGGCGCTTTGCGCACGACGGAACCTGCGTGGCGATCCCTGGCCGCGAAGGCAAAGCGAGTCATACAAGTCGCGTTGCCATGCCCTATGCGGTCGTCGAACAGGCGGGCCTCGTTTGGGCAGCGCTGGAACCAAATGGGCCGCCACCTGCGCCGCCCGTGATTGCGCCCGGTCACGCGGTAGCCTATGGCAATTTTACGCTCGAAGCCCAACTGATTGATGCACTCGAAAACTTTCTTGACCCGACCCATACCCATTTTGTCCATGCCGGGATGGTGCGCAGTGCTCGTCCGCGTCGCCTGGTAACAGCCCAGCTTCGTGGCGGAGCCGACCGGGTCGAGGCCGAATATCTGGGGGAAGGCCAACAATCAGGTTTGGTCAGTCGCGTCTTTGGCGGCGGGGTTGACCGTTCCATCGGGCGCTTTATCGCCCCGGCGACGGTCGAGTTAGAATACCGAGCGGGCGAACGCACCCGTCTGCTGATCCGGCTCTATTTTACGCCCACAACCCAATACGAACTACAGGTCTTTGCACTTGCCACCGGCGATGCGGCCCCGTTGCCGAGTTGGCTCGTTACGCCGCCACTGGCTGCCATCCTGAAACTGGTCGCCCGCCAGGATTACCAGATCCTGCACCTGCAACTTACCAATCTGCGCCGCTTTGGCGACGAACGCTTTAGTTCGACCGAACTCGATCTGATGCGCCCCCATGTCGCCCGGTTGCTGCGCCGCATCGCAGATCCTGCCGAAGCACCAATCACACCCTTCGAGCGCACGGTGCGACTCTGGCTGTAAGCGATTTTGGATTGCAAGCTAAAAGATGTAGCAGGCCGCATGCACCAGTTCGTCGCGCCTACTATAGGTATTGCACACAACATGATTCTAGCCGATACAGAAGATCTATAGAATGTTTGCCCTATCGTATTTATCATAAACCTGAAAACATGGGCGAAATGCACTCTGAATTGTAAATTTTGGGTAAATACCTCTATCATTCAAGCTAACATTTCTGGTATGTTCCCTTGACCTTTTAAGACTCTATCCTGGATTTACTGATCGGCATTGTTAGGATGGTTGTTGTCATTACGACGATGCTGCTCGTCACATGGCAAGCCTTGCACCAGCGCGATAACCAGTTGATGCTGTTGTGCTGATGGACTGGCCCTTTTACAGTGTAGCAACGCTTGAGCAAGCCGATAGAGTGGCTATGCATTTCAGTCCAGGTACCATCCTCGTTGTTGATGATCAAGAGATCATCCGCGAACTGCTCGAACGGCTCCTCCGTACGAACGGACACCGGGTACTGACCGCAGCGAGCGGGGCCAAGGCCATCGCGCTGTTACGGGTCAATCCGGTTGACATGATCTTCCTCGATATGATGATGCCGGGTATGAGCGGGGTTGAAGTCTTACAACAGCTCAAGAGTAACCCGGCCACCGCCAACATTCCGGTGATTGTCATCTCGGCCGACTCAGATGTCGAACGGATCGCCAACTGCCTGAGTCTCGGGGCCGAAGACTATATCATTAAACCCTTCAATGCGGTGGTGCTTGACGCTCGCGTCGCGGCCTGCCTGGAACGCCACCGCCTGCGAGCGCAAGAGCAGGCCTATCGGCTGACCCTTGAGGCGCAGGTTGCGGAACGAACAGCGCTCGCCGAGCAGCGCGCCGCCGCCTTGATGCGATCAGAAGCAGATCTTCGGCAACAGTCGAACATCCTACAGTCGATTCTGATCAACATGGGGGACGGAGTGGTTGTGGTGGACAGCCAGGGCCAACTGATTCACCATAATCCGGCGGCGATGCACATCCTCGGTCCCCATTTCCAAGCCCTGCTCCCTGGCGATGGCGAAACCCAGACAAGTTTCTATCATCAAGATCAACGGACTGCTGTTGCGATCGCTGAGTTGCCGCTGGTTCCGGCCCTGGCTGGACAGGCGGTGGATGATTTCGAACTGATGGTCGCACCTATGCCTGGCAAGCCGCTACAGTGGCTGAGTATCACGGCGCGCCCACTACGCGAAGGTTCCGCAGCGATTAGCGGAGCGGTAGCCGTTATCCGTGATATTAGCGCCGCCAAACACGCCGAGATCGCCCTGCGTGAGAGTGAGGAGCGCTACGCGCTCGCCTCACGCGGGGCCAATGATGGTCTGTGGGACTGGGATCTGCGCACCAATACGGTCTACTTCTCGCCGCGCTGGAAAGCGCTGCTGGGCTATAGTGAAGATGAGATCGGGAATAGTTTTACTGAATGGATTACGCGGGTTCACCCCGACGACCGGGATCGGCTTGAGGTTCGCCTCACGGCCCACTTTCGGCGGCTGATCAGCCATTTCGAACACGAGTATCGGATCTGCCACCGCGATGGAACCTATCGCTGGATGCTCTGCCGCGGGATCGCCGTCTGGAATGCAGCGGGCGAGGCGCTGCGCATGGCCGGTTCGCAGACCGAGATTACCGACCGTAAACTGGTCGAGCAGCAACTGATGCACGATGCGCTCCACGATGGGCTGACTGGCCTGCCAAATCGGGCCCTCTTCATCGATCGCCTCGAACACGCCATCAGCCGGAGCCAACGTAACCCCGAACATCACTTTGCCGTGCTGTTTCTTGATCTTGACCGCTTCAAGGTGATTAACGATAGCCTGGGCCATAGTGCCGGCGACCAGTTGTTGATCAAGATTGCGAGCATTCTGCAGCTGAGTTTGCGCCCTGGCGACACTGTGGCGCGTCTGGGTGGTGATGAGTTTACCATCCTTCTTGACGAAATCACTGCTGAAGATAACCCCCTCAAGGTGGCCGAACGCATCCAGCAACTCATGGCCAACCCGATCAAGCTGGACAATCAAGAGGCCTTCACCACGGCGAGTATCGGAATTGTGCTCAGCAGTGCCGAGTATCGCTCAGCCAACGACATGATTCGAGATGCCGATACCGCTATGTACCATGCCAAGTTGGGCGGTAAGGCCCGTGCAGCTGTTTTTGATCCTTCGATGCACGAAGCGGCGCTGAGCTTGCTCCAGCTTGAGTCAGATCTGAGGCGGGCGATAGAGCGGAATGAACTGTGCCTCTACTATCAGCCGATTGTTCGCCTTGATACCGGTTTGATGATCGGCATGGAGGCGCTGCTCCGCTGGCAACATCCCCAACGCGGCATGCTCACGCCCAACGAGTTTCTTCCGATTGCCGAAGAGACCGGCATGATCGTTCAGATTGGCTGGTGGGTACTCCGCGAGGCGTGTCTTCAGATGCGCCGCTGGCATGCCGAGAGCTCGGGGATGAACCTGCTCTCACTCAACATCAACCTTTCAGAGAAACAGTTGATCGAGCCGGATGCCGTCGCGCAGATCCAGGCAATCCTTGCGGAAACCGGCATGCCAGGCGAACTCCTGAAGCTAGAGATTACCGAGCATACGCTGTTGGCCCATCATGAGGTGACGATTCATAAACTGCACGAGATCCGTAAGCTAGGTATCCAGCTCTGCATCGATGATTTTGGTACCGGCTACTCATCACTGAACTACCTCCAGCGCTTCCCGATCAATGTGCTGAAGATCGACCGCTCATTCGTCCAGATGCTTGGACGACCGGGCGAGCAGAGCGAGATCGTGCAGGCAATCATCGCGTTGGCCAATGCTCTGAAGCTCCAGGCCGTAGCTGAGGGCACCGAGACGAACAGTCAGGTGGAGGAATTGCGCCGTCTGAACTGTGAGTATGGACAGGGTTGGTTCTTTTCTCAGGCCCTCAATGTCGAGGCGATTAATAGGTTGGTGCGCACCGGACAGTCATTAGCCTAGCTCGCGCTGCTGCCGGTTTTGTACCCTGGTGATGACGATGCAGCACGGTCGCTGAGCCCAACAAGTGGTTCGCGATCCCATCTGTGGTTGGCACTTGTGGTATAGTTTTGAAGCAACCCAAAATCCTGAAAGGAGTGTTCGATGCTGAACCTCGCGCTGCTGCTCGAGCAACGGTCGCGCCGTGATCCGGCCAAGACGGCTTTGATCTTCGATGATTATCGCATGCGCTATGCCGAGTTGAACGGGGCCGCCAATAAGCTTGCCAATGCCCTGGTTGGGCTTGGTGTGCGCCCCGGTGATAAGGTGGCAATGATGCTGCCTAATACGCCCCATTTTCCGCTCAGTTATTATGCGATCCTGAAGGCTGGCGCGACCGTCGTGCCGCTCAATGTGCTCTTTAAGCAGAACGAGGTGCAGTACCACCTTGAAGATAGCGATGCGGTCGCGCTGATTGTCTGGGAAGGCTTTTTGAGCGAAGCCGAACCAGGCTTCCGCAAGGCCGAGCAGTGCCACCATCTGATTGTGGTGCAGGCCCCCGGCAGTAGCGCCGAACTTCCTAATGGGGCAAACGGCCTTAATCAATTACTCGCAACTCACGAGCCGACCTTTGATACAGTCCAGACCCGCCCCGATGATACAGCCGTGATCCTCTACACCTCAGGCACGACCGGTCGCCCCAAAGGCGCAGAACTCTCGCATGCTAATATGATCTTTAATGCGATGATCTGCGTTGACAAACTCTTGCATATTCAGGCTGATGATGTGGGCCTGGCAGTCTTGCCACTCTTTCACTCGTTTGGTCAGACTTGTGTGATGAATGCGCTGATCTATGTCGGTGGCACCATCACCATGATCCCGCGCTTTGAGCCGATCAAGGCGATGGAGGTGATCCAGCGCGATAAGGTTAGCTATTTCGCTGGTGTGCCCACGATGTATTTCTACCTGCTCAACCATCCCGAAGCTGCCAAGTATGACCTCTCATCGCTTCAAAAGTGTGTCTCGGGCGGTTCGTCTATGCCGGTCGAAGTGATGCACGCCTTTAATCAGAAGTTCAAGGTGAACATCCTCGAAGGCTATGGCCTTTCAGAGACCTCGCCCGTCGCGTCATTTAACCATCCCGATCGCCCCACTAAACCCGGGAGCATCGGGACGCCAATTTGGGGCGTCGAGATGGCGATTGTTGATCCCGAGGGGCGCCGCTTGCCCCCTGGTGAACTGGGCGAGATCGCCATCCGGGGGCATAACCTGATGAAGGGCTACTACAAGCGCCCCGAAGCCACCGCCGAGGCGATTCGCAATAGCTGGTTCCACTCCGGCGATCTTGGCCGCCAAGACGGCGAAGGCTACTTCGCGATTGTGGATCGGGTCAAAGATATGGTCAACCGCGGTGGCTACAATGTCTACCCCCGCGAAGTCGAAGAGGTGCTCTATGCCCATCCGGCTATCGCCGAAGCCGCAGTGATTGGCATCCCCGATCCGGCCCTCGGCGAAGAAGTGAAGGCGGTAGTGGCCTTCAAGCCCGGCCAGACCGCCAGCGAGCAGGAACTGATCGCCTACTGCAAGGAGCGGTTGGCCGCCTATAAGTATCCGCGCAGCATCGAGATTCGCGAGAGCCTGCCCAAAACTGCCACCGGCAAGATCTTGAAGCGCGAACTGCGGGCGTAATGTTAGCACCAGAAGGAGCGCAACTCGCTTGCGCTCTTAAACAACAAACCACATGAACATGCCATACTACGCACGGCGCTGCTGCTGTCATTCCGAGCGGAGCCGTAGGCGGAGTGAGGAATCTGCACTGATGTGCAGTGAAGACCCCTCACTTCGTTCGGGGTGACAATGAGGGCACAGCGCAGGCGCACAGGTTTCTTTCCCAACCACTGGCCCGCGGGCCATAAAATCCTCAGGGTGACAACCCCTGTTGCTCTCCCTACCACTGGCCGACGGGCCATAGGATCCTCGGGGTGACAATGGGGCAGGGCAATCGCATTGGTTTCTTTCCGCACCACTGGCCTGCGGGCCATAAGATCCTCAAGGTGACAGTAGATACGTTGCTCGCGAAACCACTGTCTAACGGGCCATCACATGCGCCATGTGCCAAAAGCCCTGAGCCTGGCTCGCCTCATCCTCGCCGTGGTACTTTGGCTTCCGGCCTTACTGGGCCTACAACGTCTGCTGGCCCTCGGCATCCTGGTGGCCTTGCTCACCGATTGGCTTGATGGGCTGGCCGCTCGCCACCTTGGGGTCGGGGACGAGGCCTTTAGTCGCTTCGATTCGCTCGCCGATAAAGTGCTGGCTCTCTCGGTTCTGGCCTGGCTCCTGCTGCTCCATCCGGCGATCCTCTTCCACCATCCCTTGCTGGCCCTGGCAGTGCTGCTGCTGGGGCTTGGCTCGTGGCTGACCGGGCTGATCCGCCAGGGTCGGGTCACGGGCTTGCATCTGCCAAGCGCTAAACTCGCCGGCCTCAGCCAGGCCGGTTTTGTGCTCCATACTTTCTGGCAAGGAGCCTACAGTCCGCTGTTGCTCTATCTGGCGGGCGGGCTCTGGTGTCTGGCTGCTCTACACGAGATCCGTGTTCAGTGGTAAACAAGTTTGCCAAAGCAATCTCGCCGGGTCTGCTAGTAGCGATCGCGCTATGCTTGATGTTGCCAGCCCTGGCTACGGGTTGGCAGTTTGATGACTACCAACAGCGGGATCAACTGCTAGCCAACCCCGGTTGGGCTGGTCTTGGCCCTGCCACCAAGAGCTTGTTCACCTTTCTTGATGGGGATCCCCAGCGCACCCTGGCACGCCCCAGCCCTGCACGAGCCATTCCACCTGAGCTATGTTACGATCACGGTCGTGGCGCTGACTGCCGATGGGCGTCCGGCAGGGGTGGCCTTTCATTTCAAGCAACCCCTCGAAGCCCCGCAGTTGATCTGGTTTCGTTGGCAGGATCGGCGGTTTGTCCCATTTACGCCGCCCCCGGTGGGCGGGCAAACCTGGCTTGCGCCAACCTTGCCCTGATTGTATTACCCCCGTGCCCTGTAGTGCCCTGTAGGGACGCAGCGTGCTGCGTCCACAGACCAAGCCCATGTCTCTGCATATTTTGATTACCGGAGCACGCGCACCGGTTGCGGTAGAACTGGTACGTGCCCTGGCGGCTGCCGGGCATACCGTTTTTGCAGCCGATAGTCTGCCTGGCCCAACCCTAGCCGGGAGTTCACGGGCCTGTGCGGGCTACCTCCAGTTGCCCCCGCCCCGGCAGCGGTTCGCCGCCTTTGCCCAGGCGCTTCACCACGCTGTCGCCCGCCTTGGCATCACGCTGATCATCCCCACCTGCGAAGAGGTCTTCTACTTGGCGCAGGTCAGTTTGCCACCGCCGATCCAGATCTTCTGCCCTGCCCTGCCAAGCCTCGCCCGCTGGCACCACAAGGGACAGTTCCAGGCCCTTGCCGCTGCACGGGGCTTGCTTACTCCACCAACCATCCTGGTCGAGCACCCGGCCGCGCTGCGGGCTGCCTTGCGCGCCTTGCCAAGCTACCTGTTGAAGCCAGCCTATTCTCGCTTTGCGACGCGGCTCATCACCAACCGTGGCCCCCAAGCGGGCCTGCGTCCCCTCACTGCTTGCCAACCTAGTTCTGCTAGGCCATGGCTTGCGCAGAGCTTCGTCACGGGTACGACGCTCTGTAGCTATAGCCTCGTCCATCGTGGCCATGTCACGGCCCATTGTGCCTATGTTACCCCGACGACGGCGGGCGCAGGGGCGGGCACGGCCTTCGTGAGTGTAGACGGCCAGGCTAGTCTTGCTGTGGTGCAAGCACTGGTTGATCCCAGCATCAGTGGTCAGGTGGCGCTCGATTTTATGCTGACGCCCCAGGGACGGCTGGTGCTGCTTGAGTGTAACCCGCGGGCGACGAGTGGTGTCCATCTGCTTGAGCCCGCTGCGTTGGTCGGTGGCTTGCTCGATCCGCACCAGCCAACCTGGATCGCCCCTGCCGGGCAGCGCCGCCAACTGAGTGCGGTCACCCTGCCCACGTTGGCCCTGCAACTGCTGCAACGGCCCTGGCACAGCGACCGCTGGCACAATCTTGCCACCGGCCTTGCCACCCCCGATGTGCTGTTCCGCCCCGACGACCCCGGCCCGAGTCTGGCGCAGGTTGCGCAGGTTGCCCACTTTGCCCGGCTAGCCGCGCAGCAGCGGATTGGCTTGCTAGCCGCCACAACCTACGACATCGAATGGAATGGCCATGCAGATTATTGATCCCTCCACCCTGGCTATGGCCCCCTGGCCGCCCAATGACGCCGGTCGCCCCATGCTCGAAGCGCTGGTGCGCGAAGGGCCGGCCCCTTTCATCCGCAATGTGCGTGCCCGAATGCTGGCCCTGGCCATTGACGGGGCCGTGATGCCGCTGGTACAAGTAGACGCCCCACCAACCCAACCGAATGCCTATGTCTGCTCACCTACCACCCATTATGTAGATTACGCCCAACGCGAGGTGGCGCTCGAATTGGCCGATCAGCCAGCATTGCGCCACCTGCTTCCGCCCTTGCTCGAACTGCTGCGCCCCCTCTTGCGGTTGGCCCAGGCCGAACGGGCGGTCTATGTTAATAACTGGCTTCTTTCGACCAATCTCTATCCGCCCCTGAGCGCCACGGCCCCAGCGACACTGGTGCGGGGCCTGGTAGCGGCCTATCCTACGCATCTGATCGTCTTTCGCTCGCTCAATCATGCCCTCAACGGCCCGTTGATCAACCAACTCGTTGCCGCAGGCTGCCTCCCCGTCTTTAGTCGCCAGGTCTATCTGCTCGATCCCCGCGACGGCGCGTTTCGGCGGCGCAACAACTACGGCCATGACCGCCGCCTCGCCCGGCGTAGTGGCTACCGCTGGCGCGACGGTGCGAGTTTGCCGCCTCAAGCCGCAGTGCGGATGCGCACGCTGTATGATCAGCTCTATCTTGAAAAATACTCGCCCTACAATCCGCAACTAACAGCCTACGCGATTGCCCGCGCTATGCAGAGTGGCTGGCTCAACGTCAGTGTCCTTGAACAGGACGGCCAACTTGACGGTGTGCTTGGCACCATCAGCCAGCATGGCGTGATCACCGCGCCAGTAGTTGGGTACGAACGCCAGCACGACGAACGGACGGGTCTCTATCGTTTGTTGATGCTGGCCCTGATCGAGCAAGCCACCGCCAACCAGCAGATCCTCCACTTTAGTTCGGGCGCAGCGAGCTTTAAGCGGCTGCGTGGGGCCGAAGGGTATGCTGAATACAGTTTGATCTACGCCAAGCACCTGCCTGCCGCACATCAGGCCCCGTGGCGCTTGCTCGCGGCCCTCTCCGAACAGGTAATAATTCCATTGATGCAACGTTATGGCTTATAAAATACTGTATTACGCTGATCGCGCCGAGGTCTTGTTCTGGTGTATTTTGGCAGGGCTGATGCAACGTCATTGTCCAAGCCCTGGCTCATCACGCTCATCCTATGGACAAATGCGAGTCGTTCCCGTATGCTAAGTTTACGCACAATCTTAACTACCTTGGTTGATATGCACCTGAATGGGTACTCAGTGTTGGATCAGGCTACTGACATATCAAGCTAACAGCCAACAAACCGATGGAGTTTGTATGAATGAGCATCTACCAATTGATGTGTTGATCGATCTGCTTGCTGAATTATTACCGGAAGATCAGAGTACAGCTGCTTATCAGCATCTGCAAGCCTGCAATAGCTGTCGGATGGAGCGGCTGCGCATCGAGCATTTGTTCATTCAGATGCAAACCCTTGGCCAGACCTACCCACCCCACAGCAACGCTTGGATGCATGCGATCTACCGTACCGCACGACTTGCGACCCGGACGCAACGCACTGTTACCGATACGATCTTCGATAGTTATACAACACCCAGTCCCATCGGTTTGCGCTCTGGCAAGCATATCGAGCGGCAACAACTGTTTACCTGTGAGCCATATCTGATTGACCTGCGCCTTGCACCGGCATACAGCCCGTTCCCCATCACAGGTCAGATTATTGGCTCGTTGACCGGGGGCACTGCAGTCTTAGGCTTGCCTGATCATCCGATTGAGCAGCCAATCAATGATCAGGGTGAGTTTCGATTTGCGGCAGTAGAACCTGGGCAACACAGCTTATTCTTGGTCATTGCGCATGAAGTCTTGCTCTTCCCGCAAATAGTGGTGAAAGCCTAAACGTGGAGCGCCACGATCTCGCCATGCTGCTGGCCCGCAGTACGCCAGAGCAACGCCGCCAGTTTTTGGCAAATGGGCCACGTCTTGCCAACGCCGAGCTCGCTCAGGCCCTAGCCCTGGTCTACATCGAAGCGATCAGTGGCGACCCCCTCCTCGCCCTGAACGCAGCAGCGGCCCTGACCGAACTGGCAACCAGCCAGGCGACACCTGCGATCCAGGCTTATGCCGATTGGGTCGCTGGCATGGCCGCGCTCCAGATGGAAGGTCGGCCTGAACACGCGATCCTGCTGATTGATGCCGCAGCGGCCAGTTTTAGCGCCTTGGGGCAACCAGAACAGGCTGCTGCCACCCAGAGCAGCAAGATCTTTGCTTTAGCTATGCTCGGTCGCTATGACGAAGCGATTACCTGTGGGATGCAGGCCCGGCATATCTTGATTGCCGCCCGAGATAAACTCGGGGCCGGGAAGATCGAACAGAACCTTGGCAATATCTACCACCGCCGTGGTCAGTACCAGGATGCCGAAACCCATTACCGCGCGGCCCAGGCCCATTTTGCCGCCGTTGAAGATCAACGCATGCTCGCGTTTGCCGAAAATGGGCTGGCGAATGTCCTGACCCTGCAGCACCGCCCCAACGAGGCGCTCAGGCTCTATGAACAGGCAATGAGCCACGCCCGCGCCGCAGGTGCGCTGGTGACCCAGGCCGAGATCGCCTGTAATCTGGGGGTGCTCGCCCTTGCGACCGGACACTATAACGAAGCCTTGAACTACCTTGAGACGTCGCGGCGGCAGTACAATGAACTTGGCATGGAGCACGAGGCGCTCCATTCTGAGCTTGAATTGGCCGATGCCTATCTTGAGTTGAATATGGCAAGTGCCGCCGCCACCAGTTATGGGCGGATTGTTGATCAATTTCAGGCCCAGGGATTGCGGGCCGAACTTGCACGTGCCTATGCCGGATGGGGCCGGGCCAGTCTTTTGCAAGGCCAGTTGCCCGAAGCTCAAAGCTTTAGTGAACTGGCCCGTGATCTCTATACCGCCGAAGGCAATGCGGTTGGGGCGGGCCTGGCCACAATGACCCTGGCCCAGATCGCCTATCTTGACCATGCCTATGCCAATGCCGCTGAATTAGCCGCTACGGTCGAGACGGTCTTCGCCAAGGTTGGCGCAGTGGGCTATCTGTTACTTTCACGTTGGCTCCATGGCGAGGCCCGGCGCTTGCTTGGGCAGACGAACGAAGCCCGCCAGTTACTGCATCAGACCCTGGCTGACGCCAGCCCTGATGCGCCCCAGATTGCCCAACGTTGCCACACCTCGTTGGGCATGCTCGCCCTGAGCAGTGGTGATCGTACGATGGCTGAGCAGCATTTGAACCAGGCCTGCGATCTGATCGAAGGGCTGCGGGCTAACTTAAACGCCGAGGATCTCCGAGTCGCGTTTGTCGCCGATAAGCTCACGCCGTTCCTGGAACTGGCCCGGATCTGCTTGAGTGATACCCGGTATGATCGCAATGCCGAAGCCTTGAACCATGTCGAACGCGCCCGCGCTCGTACCCTGCTTGATCTGCTCCGTCAAGAGTGGATCATGATCACGCCACCCATCCCTGAACAGGATGCCCTGCGGACGGAATTTGCCACCCTGCGGCGTGAAGCCCGCTGGTTCGATAGCCAACTCGCTCGCCTGAGCTATGGCGAAACCAATCCTGCCGCAAGCCAGGTTACGACCTTGCGCTACGAACGCCAGCGCCGCGAATCCCAACTGCGGGAACTCGATCAGCGCCTGAGCCAACAAGCCGGGAGTGGCAAGCCGTACTTCCAACTCGATCTGGGCCAACTCCAGCAGGAACTCGATCACGAGAGTGTCCTGATTGAGTATGTCTATCTTGATGATGAGGTGCTGGCTTTTATTGTTGATGCCAAGGGGATTACGGTTGAGCGTGGCCTGGCCAATGTAAGCCAGGTCCAAATGAGTTTGCACCAACTCCGTTTTCAGTTGGGCACCCTGCGTTACGGTGCCCGCCTTGGAGCGGCGGCGTATACCCAGTTGACCCTGCGCACCCAACACCATCTGCGTGCACTGTATCGGCAACTGCTTGCGCCCCTCGAACGCCACATCGGTGAACGGGCGATGGTGGTGGTACCCCACCGTGATCTATACTACGTGCCGTTTCATGCCCTCCACGACGGTGAACAGTATGTGATCGAGCGCCGCGAGGTGACGTATGTCCCCAGTGCCCAGGTCTTTCAATCGGTAGCGGCTCGTCCTGTCCGCCCCTTCCACCGCACGCTGTTGCTCGGGGTGCCCGACCAGCGTACGCCGCGCCTTGAAGCCGAAATTACAGCACTCGCGGCGTTGTTGCCCCAGGCCCTGTGCCTTACCGGGTCAGCCGCGACAAGTGCAGCGTTGCGCCTGCACGGGGCCAATGCCGACCTAATCCATCTGGCCTGCCACGGCGAGTTTCGCCCCGATAGTCCGCTGCTCTCCGCCTTGCATCTTGCTGATGGACCGCTCACGGTGCAGGCGATTTATCAACTGGCCCTGGGTAGCGAATTGGCAGTGCTGAGTGCCTGCGAAACAGGGATGCACGCAATTGAACCCGGTGATGAGATCTTTGGGTTGGTGCGGGGCTTCTTTGCCGCCGGCGTCTCGACCCTGGTGGTGAGTCTCTGGACCGTTGATGATAGCTCGACCACTGATCTGATGCGCCACTTTTACCAGGCCCTGCTCCAGGGGCAACGTCCCGCTACAGCCCTGCGCCAAGCCCAACTTGCCAGCTTGCAACAGCATTCCCATCCGTTTTATTGGGCACCATTTACCTTGATTGGCCGGAGATAAAGGGACTGTCACGTATACCCGTAAAAGCCTGGTGTATACTAGGATGCAACTATAATCATCCCCGGCTAACCTTATCCTTACGAGGCCGACTATGCAGTCGTTACTTCTACGTCAGCTTTCTAACCTGATCGTCCTCTTCATTCTGGCCTCACTGCTCCCTATCGCCGCTGCCACAGCAGCACCCCGCCAGCACGGCACTCAGCCGTATGCCGATGCCGCGTTGATTGTGCGGTTGCGGCCCGGGGTCTTGACCCGCCAGTTGGCCGTCAAGCATCGCCTACACCTCGATCCCGAGCAATTTAGGCTGGTTGATGACCTGCCGATCTATCGGTTTCGCCTGATCGATCATGTCAATCCTGCTGATAAGGCCCTTGAACTGATGAGCGATCCGCGGGTGATCTATGCGGAACCCGACTATTTCGTTGCCGCCCCCGAAGCCAGTCAGCGCTCATCATGGGCCGTAGGTGAGGCCGATGCGCCTGCTGAAGCAGAGGAATCAGCACCAGACGAAGCCACTTCAGCCGATCCACAGGCTGCGCAGCGCTCATCATGGGCGGTTGGTGACGAGCATGGCGACCCGGAGTTGGCCTATGCCAGCCAGTGGGCGTTGGCAGCTACCGAACTGCCTGCCGCACATGCCCGCAGCCAGGGCGTCGGCGTGATCGTTGCGATCCTCGATACAGGGGTCGATCCAACCCATCCGGTTCTGGCGGGACGTCTGATGGCCGGATACGATTTTATTGATAACGATGCCGATCCTTCCGAACTCACTACCGATCCTGAGGGACGTTCCTATGGTCACGGCACCCATGTAGCGGGCCTGATCGCGCTGGCGGCCCCCGAGGCTACCATCATGCCGTTGCGCACCCTTGATGCCAATGGCGTGGGTACGATTTGGGGCCAGGCCCAGGCCATCTGGTATGCGGCTCATGCCGGGGCCGATGTGATCAACCTGAGTTGGAGCATGCCCCAATCATCGCGCCTGATTGACGATCTGCTTGGCCTGGCAGCCTGTCGCTCGGTCTTGCTACCAAGTTGTACCGATTCAGATAAGCCCGGAGCCGTGATTGTCGCGGCGGCAGGCAATAGTGGCGACAAAACCCCCCAGTACCCCGGCTCGAGTCGCGTACCCGGCCTGTTGACGGTCGCTGCCAGTAATGCCGAAGGCCAGATCGCTGACTTCTCGACCTTTGGGCCATGGGTGAGCCTGGCCGCCCCCGGTGACCAGATCATCAGCACGATTCCTGGTGGTGGATATGCCAGTTGGAGCGGTACCTCGATGGCGACCCCCATTGCCGCAGGAACCGTGGCCCTGCTGCGTGCCAGCTACCCCCAACTGCTTCCCGTTGTTGCCGTGAAACGCCTGGTCGTCTCGGCGACTACCCGCCCAGGTTCGGTGCGCCGTCACCTGAATGCTCCGGCCGCTCTGGTGCCCCGGAATTAACGGTATAGTTGAACCCGTTCCATCCCCGTGACGTTCGTAGGGACGCAACACGCTGCATCCCTACGAACCTATCAACAAGGTTCCTTGTGCGCTCATTTCGACCGCTGCTGCTCCTCATAAGTTTTGGGTTGCTGATCACGGCCTGTGGTCGCTCTGCGCAACCAGTACCACCAAACCCTGCTCCGGCCGCAACAGGCCTCAGGGGGGAGATTATCGTCTTTGCCGCTGCCTCATTGGGCGATGTGTTCGAGGCCATCGCGGTCGCCTTTACCGCAGCCAATCCCGGCACCCGGATCAGCTTCAACTTTGCCGGTTCGCAGCAACTGGCCGCCCAGATCAATGCTGGTGCACCCGCCGATGTGTTTGCCTCAGCTGACGTGCGCCAGTTACGCACCGTGATCGAGGCGGGGCGGATCTCCGCTGGGAGCGAGCAACCCTTTGTTCGCAATCAGTTAGTCTTGATCACACCGGCTGACAATCCTGGGGCGATCACTACCTTGCAGGATCTGGCTCGTCCTGGCCTGCGCCTCATTCTCGCCGACGAAGCCGTGCCGGTGGGCCAGCACAGCCGCAATTTCTTGACCAAAGCCAGTGCTCAGCCCGCGTTTGGCGCAGCCTTTGCCGCCGCTGTGCTGGCGAATGTCGTGAGCTTCGAGGAGAATGTGCGCTCGGTGCTAACCAAGATTATGCTGGGCGAAGGTGATGCCGGGATTGTCTACACCACCGATGCCGCGCTCGAAGCTGCCAACCTGCAACAGATCACGATCCCCGCCGAACTGAATACCATTGCCGTCTACCCGATTGCGCCAATCAATGATAGTGCTAACCCTACCCTGGCCGAGGCGTTTATAGCCTTTGTGCGTTCCAACGAGGGGCAGGCCATTCTGGTAAATTATGGGTTTCTGCCCATTGAGTAGGGACGCAACGTGCTGCATCCGCGTCTGCAGCATGTGCCTCCGGCGGTGGATGTGGGGGAGCTCCGGCGCCCCACCGGGGGTGGTGGGGGTGGGTTGGGGGGGGGGGGGGCCCCCCCCCCCACCCCCCCCGCGCGGC
>JBLWKA010000100.1:0-20381 GCA_048381555.1 Oscillochloridaceae bacterium umkhey_bin13 | reverse complement strand
CACCCCCATTTCAACAACCGCCAAACACAAACCCCGCAGGTTGGCGGTGCCGTTGCCCCGCCCCCCCCCCCAAAACGCACCCGCACCCATCGTTTCGTGGCGGGCTTCGCCCGCCACACCGCACACAAACCATAGCGGATTACCCCTCCAGCGCTTCGGCAGCAGCGGCAATCCGCTCCAGACTACGCTCACGGCCCAGGGCCGTCAGCATGTCGAAGAGCGGCGGTGCAACGGTGCGCCCACTGACTGCGACCCGCACCGTGCCAAAGAGTGGCCCCGGCTTGGCTCCGATCTGTTCGCCCAGCGCCCGCAACGCCGCTTCGAGGCTCGCCGCATCCCAGGTTGCCACGGTACTCAGGGCGGAGTGGGTCGCACGCAAGAACGATGCCGCCTGGGCCGCGTCATGCTTTTTGGGGATCAACAAATTGGGGTCATAGCCCTCGGGGCCGGGCCGCACCGCCTTAAAGAAGAACTCAAGCAACTCGGGGGCCTGACTCAACTCTTCGAGCCGTTCGTGGATCAGCGGGGTCAGGCTTTCCACATAGGCCTGTTCATCAGGACTGGCCGGATCGCCAACCAAACCCGCCGCCGTCAAAAAGGGCATAATCCGCTCGCTCACCTCGGCGGTGCTCAGTTTACGAAGATAGATCCCATTCATGTCGCGCAGCTTATCGGGATTCCAGCGCGCCCCACTCGGCTGCACCCGCTCGATCGAAAAGCGCTCGACAATCTCGTCACGGCTCATGATCTCGGTCTTATCATCGAAACTCCAGCCCTGCAAGGCCAAATAGTTGAACATCGCCTCGGGCAGGTAGCCCCGTTCCCAGAAACGATTGGCAGCAACATCGTCTTTGCGCTTCGAGAGTTTGCCACGTCCGTCTTGGCGCAAAATGACCGGCAAGTGGGCAAAGACCGGCGCGTTCCACCCAAAAGCTTGGTAGAGCAACACATGGTACGGCGTCGAGGGCACCCACTCTTCGGCGCGCAGCACATGGGTAATCTCCATCAGGTGATCATCTACCAGATGGGCAAAATGATAGACCGGCATGCCACTCTGTTTGATCAGCACAATATCCTGCAACTGATCATGCTGCACCACAATCGCCTCGCCGCCGCGCACCAGATCGCTAAAACGGGTTTCGCCCTCCAATGGGGTTTTTAACCGGATGGTATAGGGATGGCCGGCGGCCGCATACTCACGTTGGCGTTCGAGCGCCCAATCGCGTTCTGGCCCCCGGAAGCGAAACGACTTGATCCCCTGTGCTTCGGCCGCCGCCCGCATCGCCGCCAACTCGGCCTCGGTCGTGAACGACATATAGGCCAGCCCGGCTTCGAGCAACTGGTCACTCTGGGTTTTGTAGATCCCCAAATCGTTGCGCTGCGACTGCACATAGGGCGCATGCGGCCCACCCCGATCCGGGCCTTCGTCCCAATCGATCCCCAGCCAGCGCAACGACTCAAGAATATCGTCAGCCGCCCCGGCCACAAACCGCTTTTCGTCAGTATCTTCGAGCCGCACAATAAACTGGCCGCCATAGTGGCGCGCAAAGAGCCAGTTGAACAGGGCGGTACGCACCCCACCAATATGCAAATAGCCAGTGGGGCTGGGGGCAAAACGCACCCGCACCGGGCCAGAAATCGCAACCATAACAGGCGGCTCCTCAGGAACATAATCCAGCGTTGACAATGGGCCGCATTATACCATCAACCCTTTCAGGCAAGGGATTCGCTCCGACCCACCCGTTCTGCGGTGAATCATATCATTATTACGACATACTGTAATACGACTTTGACCCATTCGTATGCGCTAAAGTCGTATTCACCTGAGCCAAAACTCAGGTAAGTACCTGATAGACATCGGGGTGTGCATCGGCTACCCTGGTATGTAGGTGGATCGTACGCATCCACCCAGAGAGGAGGCCCGCAATGGCACGCATTCGTCTTTTTCTCATCGAAGCCAATCGGGCGCTCATCGAAGCAACCTGCGCCCTCCTTGCCGATAATGAACAGATCGAGTTTGTTGGTGCCGCTGATAGTCTGGAACAGGCGCGGGGAGCGCTGGTGCGCTTGCGCCCCGATCTGGTCTTGCTTGATCTGGTGCAGTCCGATCAAATGGCCTTCAGCATGATCCGCACCATCAAGCGCATTCCCAGCGCCCCCCATGTGGTGGTGATGAGCCTGTATGACGCCCCGCTTTACCGCAATGCGGCCCTGGCGGCTGGCGCTGACGGCTTCATCTCCAAAGCCGACCTGTTCAGTGAACTCGATCCAGCCATCGCTGCGCTTCGCCCGCGTCGTCGCCCAATCACCGGTGCGCTCCAGCCCTCAGCCCTGGCTGGTGCCCCCCGCGTTGCCTGAGGGTCGCCCGACGCGTTAGGCTTGGGCGTGGGCCAAGATCGTTGGCCCACGCCCATTGGTGTGCCATCACATCACAAATACGGCAGCAGCAACGTCTCTAGCTTGATACCACGGCCCCGCGCCACCGCCGCCGCATACAAGCCTGGTTCAAGCTGTTCGTTGCAGTGCGCCAGCAAGGCCCCCGCCCGCGCACTGGTTTCGGGGCGGCTGGCCGGATTGGTCAGCACATGCCCAAGCAGCACCACGGCCACTTCAGTTTCGCCTTCCACCAACAACAACTCGGCCAGATAACTCAGTCCGGCCAAGGCAACATGGTGGAAGGCCAATTCGTGGGCCAGTCGCAATGCGCGCTCGATCTGTTGGCGTGCGCCCTGCGGATCGCCCTGAACTAAACTCGCTGCTCCAAGCCCAAGTTGGGCCTGGGCCACACCGCCCCGGTCGCCGATCTGCTGGTAATGGGTCAGGCTGCGGGCGTAATAGTCTGCCGCCACGGCGGGCTGCCCTTGCTGGGCCGCGAGTGCGCCCTGCGAAAGCAGGGCCAACGCCATCCCTTGATCATCACCAAAGGCGGCCCGAATCGCATAGCTGCGCCCAAAATGGCGGGCGGCCGTCCCATAACTGGCCCGGCTCAAGGCCAACTGGCCCAATTGATTGTGGATGTAGGCACCGAGCCATTCGGCCCCTGCCCGTTGTGCTGCCGCCAACGCCTGCACCGCCGCTTCTTCGGCCGCCCGCAGCAAACCCTGGGCCTGGGCCGCCTCGGCTTGCAAGTACCAGCCATAGGCCAGGTTGGCCGCCAGTTCGCGGCTGGTATTGCGTTCGCGCACCGCGATCCCATACCGTTCCGCTGCCGCATAATCGCCCTCGACCAACGCAATCACGCCCAGGCCGATCAAGGGATCACTCGCATCACCCGGCTCTGGCCCGCGCCCCTGTTCCGCCATAATCGCCGCGCTGGTCGTAAAATAGTGACGCCCAGCCTGCAAATCACCCCGCCGCACCGCAAAATGGCCTAGCCCGGTCAAGACATGCGCCTGCACATACTGCGCCTCACGCCCTGGCACCTCGGTCGCAAGCCGCCGCTCAGCCGCTTGCAGAGTTGCGACCCCCTCCTGGTACGGGCCACAGGTAAAGTAGTAGAACTCGAACACCTGCATGAAAATCAAGCGCATTCGAGCCATTTCCTGAGATTTTAATATATTTCGTACGCTCACCCATTTCTTGCAAGGCCAATACGATGTCGAGCGAGATTTTTGTTTGATTTGCGCCAACAAATACTAACACCCTGAAATGCTCCTGGTTGAGCAATTGCATGTCAGTGGGCTGAACGTTTTCATGATCAACGAGAACGTAATTTGTGCGCATGAGGTGCTCCTGGTCAAGCTGCGATCTTGCAGAAAGCATATCATTGGGCCATTATCACCATCATCTCATCCAACATCGAAAATCCCCTACCTAACCATCGCCTCACGCAAGGCCGCTAGTGGCAACCCCTCGCTTGCCTCGGGCTCACTGCCTGCCAGGCTACTCCAGAGCAGCAGCGCATTAGGGGCGATCTGATAACGCCTGCTTAGCTGTTGCAAGAGCCAGCGCAGGCCCGTCACTTGGGCCGCCGTTTCGCCCGGCCCTTGCTCCGGCCAGCCCGCGGGGCGCTCCAAGCCAATCCCAATACTGGTACGATTCAGGTTTAACCAGATCCCGTCGGCGGTGGCGATCCCGGCATGCCAGGCCGCCCGCTCCTCATCAACGAGTTGGTGGACAACCCCGGCGCGATCCACATAATAGTGAGTAGCAAAATAGGCACCTGGGGCAACCATTCGCTCAAGTGCCGTTGCTGCCGCTCCGGCTACCCCATGCAAAATGATCAGTTCAATCGGGGCACCGTCTCGCTCACTGGCGGCCTGGGCCTGAGGCGTATGCCGTACCAGTTGCAGGGCGATCTCGGGTGGGCGCTGCACCAGCGGGCCTTCGGTTGGATCGGGCAAGTCCCCGCCTGCCGCACCTAACACAACCTCTTCGGGCAAGGCTTCAGGCGCACTCCCCAGAATGGTTGGCTGCTCCGCATCGGGGCTGGCCGCTCCGCCCAACACACCCGGCGCACTCGGTTTGGGCCGTCCCTGGTTCACCAGCAGCGCACTCATCTGGCGCACATTGGCCCATTGCGGCACCCGATTGTAAAGCGTATCAAGCGCAAACACCTGCAACGCATAGCTGACGCCCTCCACCGTGATCTGGTACGAGCCACCCAGGGGTGCCCCCAACGAGGTACGGGCCGCCCGCTGGTGGAACGCCCAATCAGGGCGATAGGTCTGGCCTGTTGCCGTAAATGTCGCCGCGAGCAGTGCGTCGCGCAGGCGCAGATCGGCAGGCGCACTCGCCCCACTCAGGCGACTCAATTGACGCACATCGGTCCATTGGGGCACCGGACTGTAAAGCGTATCAGCCGCAAACGCTTGATACGCATAACTGCGCCCATCTACGGTCAGGGTCGTATTTGGGCCAAGCGCCGGCCCCAGGCGGTTCAGCACCGCGAACTGGTGGAAGGCCCAATCGGGTCGGAAACTCTGCCCCCCCGCCCGATAGGTCTCATCAAGCAGCCGTCGGCCCAGGCCCGCGGGCGGAATGCTCCCCCCCAACAGTTGCGAAAGCGTACGCACCTCACCCCAGTTTGGTACCTCGGTGTACAGGGTTTCGCGGGCGAAGGGCTGAAAATCGTAGCACCGCCCGCCCTCGGTGATCGTCGTGCTTGGGGCGAGTGGCGCACCCAGGCCCTGTTCGACCGCATACTGGTGAAAGGCCCAGGCTGGATTGTAGCCCTGAGTCCCAGCCCGCTGACGAAAACTCTCTTCGAGCAACCGTTCGAGCAGCAACTCATCAGCGGGACTGATCGGACCCGGATCAGGCGGCGGGGCGGGCGGCTGCGCCGTATTACGCAGATAGGCGTCAACACTGTTCCAGACCCATTCTTTGCTCACCGCCCAACCGGGGCAACTCTTGGTATTGGTATAGTCACGGTGGAACGAGATCAGGCGGTTGGGGGCAAGTTGCAGACGGCGCGACAGTTCGCCCATCACGGCCAGGGCATAATTCCAGACCGCCCCTTGCGGGCGCACCGTATCGAAGGCCCCAACCATTTCGAGCCCAATCGAATACCAGCCCTGGGCGATTGAACCATTGCCAATCCCGGCGTGGATGCCCACCTGCGACATCGGGGTTGCCAACCAGATCCCGTCGGGGGCCACAAAGATATGCGGGCCGGCCGTCCAACCCTTGCTGGCAAAATAGCGTTGCATCGCCCGCATCGTATTCAAACCGGCCCATTGGGCCTCGGTTGGGCGATAGGTATGGTGCAAGACCAACCGACTCGGTGTCAGTCGTCCAAAATTATAGTTCGCCACATACGTGCGCCACTCGGCCACCGTCAAGCGCCGATTGATAAACGGGGGCCGACCTTCGGTTGGAAAATCACTCATGGTTAGCCTCACGTTGCGGTTCGTGTAATCTGTTTCTGATATTCTACCGCAGAGCGGCTGAGGTTTGCTGAGCTACGCTGGATGATCTGCACACGGAGCCATACCCAGTCAGATCAGTGACGTATGTTCTTGCATGGCCGCGCAGGCCCTCACCCCCCCAGCCCTCATCTCCCTCAGGGGGAGAGGAGGGAGTCCATGGGCTGGGGTCCAAGCGGCGAGCGATCCCGCGGGCATCCTGGGTGGGTGATGGGATGGTGCTGAACGGGCGATCCTGCGGTGACGCCAGGCGCTCGATCAGACCCTGCGCGGCAAAGCCGGCCTGGTCTTGCTGGAGGGGTCGCCGGGGATCGGCAAGAGCCACCTGCTCGAGAGCCTGGCTGAGGGCGCGGCCTGGCGCGGGTTCGAGGTAACGTGGGGGCGGGCGCGTGAGTTCGAAGCCGGTACACCCTATGCCCCGCTCGACGACGCGCTGCAGGTACTCCTCGTGGGGTCACGTCTTGAACAGATCAGCGCCCGACTCTCGCCCCTGGCGGCCACCGCACTGACGGCGCTGGTTCCCCGGCTGCGCCCCGCTACACCCTTGAAGCTTGGCGCTCCACCCGACCTGACTGGCGCACTCCGGGAGTGTGTTCGCACGCTTGCGGCGAACCGACCGCAGCTACTTATCCTGGACGATGTCCTTGGCATCGCCCAGCGGCTGCTTGGACGCAGCGACGCCGCCCACGCCAGCGCCTCCCGCGCCCTAGCCCGCGCCGAGATCCGTCCTGAGCTCTACCCGGCCCGCGCCGAGGCGCTGCGTGTGCTCGCCGAGGTGGCGCTTAACCGGGGCGAGTGGGAACTGGCCCGTGCGACCATCGCCAACGCGATCCGACTGCTCGAGGAGATGCAGGATCGCTGGCCGCTGGCGATCGCCTATTTTATGGCGGGATGCATCAGCCACGCCATGGGCCAGCACGCCGAGGCAGCCGCCCTGGTGGCGAAGCTCCAGACCCTGGTGCGTGCCGGCGAGGTGGCACCGGACTCCCACTGGATGTTCTATGTGCACACCTGCGCGATCGATGCTGCGGTCTCCGCTGGCGACCTGCCGACGGCCGAACGGCTCGCCGCCGTGGCCCTGCCCCTCCTCGACCGGCCGGCGGACGTCCAGGCGTCCATCTATCTGCTCACTGCCATCGGCACGTTGCGGCTCTATCAGAATCGCACTCGCGAGGCGGTGACCTACCTGGAGCGGGCCGTGCGGCTCTGGGCGCAGGCCCCCTCCGGCATGCTGATCCCGATACTGCTTCACGCGACAGGCGCCTATCTGCTGGGCGACCAGGCTGCGGCGGAGCGTAGCCTGGGCCTGGCCGAGGCTGGCTTTGCCGAAAGCGACATCGGCTACTACAAGGTCGTGCGCTTCTTCACCCGCTTTCTGGTGCGCGACGCGCCGGACGATCTGCGCGCAGCCCACTTGGAACTCCAGCGTCAGGCGGCCCTGTTCCGCGACCCGCGCCTGCGCGAAGCCTTCCTGCACGACGTCCGTCTCCACCGCATGGTCGCGTGGCTCTGGCAGCTGCGTCCACTTCGCACGACCGTTCTGCCTAGTTTTCGGGGGCACCACAGTACCTGCTACTCCCACTTTTTTTGAGGGCGAGGTGCTGCCCACCTCGCCCTCAACCGAGATCCAACGTCACCACTGTCTCGATATGCGGGGTCTGCGGCAAGAGGTCAACCGGCTGGATCTGCGTAATCTGGTAACCAGCCCGCAATAAGGGTGGCAGATCGCGGCCCAGAATGCCAGGATGGCACGAAACATAGACCAGCCGGGGGGGGCGTTGTTCGGCCAGCGCTTCGAGCACCGCAGGATGGCAGCCGCGCCGGGGCGGATCAAGCAAGACCCCATCAAAGCTACCCTCTAATGGAGGCAGCGCCCGTTCCACGGCTCCGCGCACAAACCTCACCCCAGTTACGCCATTCAGATTGGCACTCTGGCGACCATCCTCCACCGCGCCGGGATGCTCTTCGACAGCGACCACCGAAGCCCCGGCGGCCGCCATGGGCAGCGCAAACGCCCCCACGCCACTATACAGATCAAGCAGATACTTACCGGGGGCAGGTTCAAGCGCGGCTAAGGCCAGTTCAACCAGCGTTTCGGCCTGGGGCACATTCGCCTGAAAGAAGCTCTCGGGGCCAAGTTCGTAGGTAATCCCGGCCAGCACCTCGTGGAGGGTCGCAGCCCCATCGGGCTCGATCACTGGTCGCCCGCGCCACGCCGCGCCCACCCCGGCCAAGCCTGGGGCATGGGCCCGCCACGCCGCTGCCAGCAGATCCAGGTCGTCGGGTTCAGCCCCGGGTGCGACGTGCAACATCGCAATCGCATACCCAAACGTATGGCTAGCCCGCAGCGTCACCCCGCTGATCAGATCAGGTGGCAACAGCGGGGCCAGGGCCGTGATCGCTTGATTAAGCACCGTAAGCAACAACGGATCAGCCGTAAGTGGCTCGATCGCGCGGGTGCCAGCCGCATAGTAGCCGAGGTCTGTTCCGGCGACGTGCAGATGGGCCGTATTGCGATAGCCCCAGGGCTGGGGTGCGGCAATGATCGGGGCGATGTTCAGTTCGTGCAACCCGGCCAACTTCGCGAGTTGGTCGCGCAGAATCGTTTCCTTAAAACGCAATTGGGCCGGATAGGCAATATGCTGCCAAGGCGCATGATCGCCCGCCAAGAGCCGTGGTTCGACCCGATCGGGCGAGGCTTCGAGCAGCATGATCACCTCACCGCGCAGATAACTCGTTTTCCGCTCGGTGATGCGCAAGCGTACCTGTTCGCCGGGCAGACCGCCGCGAGCAAACACCACCTGCCCATCGCAACGCCCCACCCCCTCGCCACCCTGTGCGATCCCATCAATCGTCAAATCCAACGTATCACTCACCGATCTTTGCCTTTGCTCTGCTTACATGTACCACAGCCATCACTATGCACGCTTAGCGTTCAGCAGCGTCCAATGAGCCCTTTACGGCTTTGCGGCTGTCAAACGATCAAACTCTTCAGACACCCCTACCGCACCTCGAACACCTCTTTGTCCACCAGTTCAATATCTACCGGATACTTCCCGGTAAAGCAGCCGCGGCAAAAGCTATTAGGATCGCGGCGGCTGGCCCGAATCAACCCATCGAGGCTCAGATAGGCTAGGCTATCGGCTCCTAAATGGGCGCAGATTTCAGGGATGCTGAGCCGATGGGCAATCAATTCGGGATAGGTTGCCATATCAACCCCTAAAAAGCAGGGGTGCTTAATCGGAGGTGACGAGACCCGTACATGCACTTCGCGTGCCCCGGCGTCGCGTAACAGGCGCACAATCGGCCCCGAAGTATTGCCACGCACAATGCTATCATCAATTAATACAACCCGTTTGCCATCCAGATTATCAACGAGCGCATTAAACTTGAGTGAAATGCCCACTTTGCGCATGCGATCATCGGGCTGGATGAAAGTACGCCCGATATAGCGATTTTTAATTAAGCCCTCCGAATAGGGAATACCCGACTCCTGGGCATAGCCAATCGCGGCAGGCGTCGCACTATCGGGTACCGGAATAACAATATCGGCTTCGGCGGGCGATTCGCGGGCCAACTCGCGGCCCTGGGCCACCCGCACCGCGTGCAGCGCCGCCCCATCAAGCGTACTATCCGGGCGGGCAAAATAGATATACTCGAACAGACAGGCCGCCGGTTTAGGGGCGGGCAAATGGGCCAGGGTCTGGGGGCCAGTTTCCGAAAGGGAGATAATTTCGCCGGGTTCGATTTCGCGCACAAACTCGGCCCCGATCGGCCCGAAGGCACAACTCTCGGAAGCCACAATCCAACCGCCCTCAGGCAGGCGACCCAAACAGAGCGGATGCAGCCCCAAGGGGTCACGCACCGCAAAGAGCGCATCGCGGGTCAGCACTGTCAGGCAGTAGGCTCCCTGGGCCCGCACCATAAACACCTTCAGCTTTTCTTCCCAACTGCGGCCCTCGCCCCCAGCGAGCATCTGGGTGATCACTTCGGAATCACTTGTACCCGTCAAGCCTACCCCACGGGTAAGTAGTTCGCGACGCAAGGTTCCGGCATTGGTCAGATTGCCATTATGGCCCACGGCCAGTGGCCCCAGCGCACTTTCGACCACAAACGGCTGGGCATTTTCGAGCTTCGAGGAACCAGTTGTTGAATAGCGGGTATGGCCAATCGCGAGCCAACCATTGAGTGGGCGCAGGTTGTCTTCGTTAAAGACCTGGGCGACCAGGCCCATCGCCTTATGATGGCGGATAGCCCGCCCGTTTGAAACCGCAATCCCGGCACTCTCCTGGCCGCGATGTTGCAGTGCATACAATCCAAAAAACGTCAGGCGGGCTACATCAGCATCGGGAGCCACAATCCCGAAGACGCCGCACTCATGGGCGGGCTTATCATCGCGCAGGTGATCGTCATTGATCCCGTGCTCGTCTGGGCCGTGGTCGCGCATAGTATCATCCTCTGCGGGCAAACTTATCCCGCCAGCGTGTAAGAACGTGCGGCCAACCTGCCGCGGGTCGTAGGCTGTGGGTCTAGAACTGACTGTACCAACACCCCATGGCAGTATAGCATAGGCCGGTTGCGCCTATGCGTTGTCGGGTTATGCAACGGGGGGTCACGTCAGGTTTGATAGGCCAGACACTTGTGGTACAATCCCGGCAGCCACTTACAGATGATAAAATCATGCCCATCCAAGCAGTATCCCATGACATCTTTCTGGTTCCGTTGCCGCTCCCTTTTGCGCTGAGCAGTGTCAATTGTTACTTGCTGCGTGATCCTGAGGGTTGGACAATCCTCGATACGGGTTTGCACACCACAGCGGGCGAGGCTGCCTGGCATGCCGCGTTTGCCGCATTGCAGATCGAGCCGACCGCTATCCGTCAGATTGTCCTGACCCATTTCCATCCTGACCATTTTGGCATGGCGGGCTGGTTACAGGCATTGACTGGTGCCCCGGTTTTGATGGCCCCGCGGGAGATCGAGCAGGCGGCAGCGATGTGGGAACCGCCCCCAGGCGAGCGCGATCCACTGGTTGGGCTCTACCTGGCCCATGGTGGCCCAGCCCCGATTGTGGATGCCATCGAACAGACCGTGATCCAGTTGCGAGCCGCAACCCAACCACACCCCACCCTGACACCCTTTGCTGCTGGCTCAACCCTGATGATGGGCGGGCGTACCTTCACCGCGATCCATGCGCCGGGCCATAGTGATGCCCAACTGATCTTCTACGACCCTGACGATCAACTAGTCTTGTGTGGCGATCATGTCTTGAGTCCGATCACACCGCACATTGGCCGTTGGCCGAACAGTGAACCTGACCCGCTGGGCCGGTACCTGGCCTCGTTGCGTGAACTGGATGCGCTTGAGGTGCGCCTAGCCCTGCCTGGACACAAAGCTCCGATCACACGTTGGCGCGAACGGTTGGCCGAACTCCAGGCTCATCACGAAATCCGACTGGCTACAATGCAGGCCGCAATTGGCTCGGTCGCAACGGCCTATGCGGTGGCGGCGCGGGTCTTTCCCTTTGAGCGTTTTACCGCCCACGAGCAACGGTTTGCCGTAGCCGAAACCATTGCTCACCTGGATTATCTGGTCTTGCAGGGGGCGTTACAGCGGGAAGAATCGCAAGCGATCCACTACCTTGCCGGATAACTCGTAGTCTGTAACGTAAAATCCCCCCCATCCTGTACCATCTGCATCGCTCCACCTCTGCGCCGCACCAACCCCCTAACAACCATAAGCCCTTGAGCGAAGCTTGTTCGCTCAAGGGCTTATGGTTGTTGTAAACTTCTGACCCTAACGAGTTGGCAGACCACGTTCGACGGTCAAGTCAATCGCCCGGTCAATCGGGAGGTGGACATTGCCTTCGAGCGTGAAGCCATAGGAGCTAAGCAGTTGGCGGTCAGGCACGACATAATCGCGGTAGGTTGGTCCAGCGAGCGGGGTTGGGGTCGGTGGATTGGGCAGACGGCCCGCAAACAGGATCACCAGGCTCACCACTAAGAAGGTGAGCAGCATTGCGCTCATAATTGCTGGGGCCGCAGGCTGGCGGCGCTCGCTTGGGTAGGTACCCTGAAATCGGTAGCTCATAGGGTGCAGCACTCCTATCGGTGGCTCAGATAGACTTAATGATGCCCACCCGCATCAAGGGCTTCCATATTCGGGTCGTTAAACGGCAGGAGCGGGGCCTGCTGCATATTCCAGGCCCAGATCGCCAACCAGAGGCCAACGAAGCCAAGCGGGGCGGCGAGGTTGATCCAACTGATCTGGCCGACACTGCTGTGGAACTCGGGCAAAATGACCCACACCATATCAACGAAGCGCAGCAGCAGGACCCACGAAGCAACACCCACCAGATAGTTCAGATTACCTTTTGGTTTGCGACCCAGCAGGGCAAAGAAGGGTCCAAAGAAGGCACCGAACATCAGGATGAGCACGACCCAGAGCCAGCCGCCTTCCATCCGTTTGATATACCAGGGCACAAACTCAGCAACATCACCGGCCCAGATGATCACAAACTGGCCAAACGAAATGTAGGTCCAGATGATCGTAAAGCCGAAGAGCAGCTTGCCCACATCACGGATCGGCTTGACGGGGACGTACTCCTCGAATACATCAGTCCGCCGCACCTGGGCAATCGCAATGATCAAGAAGGCGATCGTAGTAAGCCCAGCATTGACCATGTAGTGGACGCCGTAAATCGTCGAGTACCAGTGCGGATCGAGCGACATACCGACATCAAGCGCGAAGAAGGTAACCGTCAGCACAAAGAGAGCAACCCCAACGCCGCTCAGCGAACGCATCCTGCCTGCGATCGCAACCGGATCGCCGCCCTTATCTTGTTGCCGGGACCAGGAGCGGAGCAAGATCGCCAGCAGGCTCCAGACCGCAAAGTAGATCACCATGCGTCCGGCAAACCAGACCGGGCTCATCCAGGGCACTTTATGAGCAATAATCGGATCAAAGTTCTCAGCCCCTGGCGTTACCACCGAAGGGTCAGCCCACTCATAGATGAAATGCTCAAGGTTGAGGGCATTATAGGCAATCAACACTACTGGCAAGCTCAGCAGGAAGAAGATCGGTATAGCAGCGGCACCGGCCTCGAGCATCCGGCGGGTGGTAACGCCCCAGGTACTCGGGATCAGGTGCTGAAGCATCAAGAAGCCGAGACAGCCGAGCGGAAGGGCCATTGCGAAGTAGAAACCGAAGATGTACGACTCGGCAAACTGCTGAATATCAAGCACGAAGCCGAGACCCAGCAGGGCCAAGCCAACCACGGCTGCGCCAACGCCGAACAGCTGGAAGCGGTTCAATTGCGGGGCGCGTGTCTGGGGGATCGTCGTCGTCGCCATGCTCAACCTTATCTAGGATAGTGGATCCACAGCCCAGCTAGTTCCCCAAGCGCCCGCGCTCATTGGGCGGTACATCGTCAACTGTTGCATTCTGGCTCAGTTGCAGAGCCCGAATATAGGCTGCGATGGCCCAGCGATCCTCGGCACTGATGCGGGAGGCGTAAGAGTACATTGACTGGTAGCCATCATTCGCGGGATCGCCACGATAGACGCCTACCGTAATAATGTTAAAGAAGTGTCCGATGGGTGCATCACGCAAGCGTTGCTGATGAAAATTGGCGGGAACAATGCCACCACGTTGCGCAATGACACTCCTGCCATAACCAGCTTCGCCGTGACAGACAGCACACCAGATATCGTACTGCTCCTGACCACGCTCAAGCAGTTCACGGGTGACCTCGAAGGGCATTACCTCACCTTCGACGCCATCAATCAAACCAGTATAGAGGTAGGTATCAGTCTGGGCTTGACCAACCCCGACCGCACCAACCACATTCGGGCGCGAGCCACGCCCATCAGCGAAAAAGCTGCTCGGGTCATAGGTCTGCACCTTGGGCTGGTTGTACATATCGAAGTGACAACCGGCCAGCAGCAGGGCGAGCAGAGCCACCCATGCATAACGGAGGGTGCGCGTGAATGAGTGTATGCGGCGCATGCGTAAGGTCTGCATCGTCAATCCCCTAGTCGGAAATCTCAGTTACCTGCTGTGGCCCAAGGGTACGCAGGAACTGCGACGTCTGAGCGCGGTCAAAGAGCGGATCGGCGGCCTCGATACACAGGAAGAAGCTATCCTGTGAGGCCCGCTCAAAGCGGGGGGCATTAAAAACCGGGTGGTAGGGCATGGGCAAGCCATTCAGCACTACCATCGAAATCGCGGCGGTAAAGGCAGCAAGCAGAATGCCGAGCTCGAAGGTAATCGGGATCATCGAAGGCCAGTTGGTAATATCAAGCGGTCGCCCACCGATATTCAGCGGGTAATCAACAATATTACCAATATACTGGAGGATAAACCCGGCCGAGGCCCCGATCACACCGGCAATCAGAACCAGGCGCGGCACGCCCGTATCGCCGGGGGCGATCTCTTCAATCACCTCTTCGATCGGAAAGGGCGAAAAGGCATCCATTTTGCTATAGCCGGCGTGTTTGGCAGCGTGGGTGGCCGAGATCAGCGCCTGCGGCGTTTTGAACTCGGCCATCACACCATAGATTTCGCTACGATTTTGCATACGTGACTCTTGCTAGGGAGTTCAGGGGTTGAGGGTGGCCACAACCCTTGAAGGCACCTACAACTAAGGCCTAATCTGCCGTTGCGGTTCCAGGCTCACCGTGGCTATGATCGTCATGACCATGCCCGTGCTTCTTCGCTTCACGCCGGTGCTTTAGTTCATCTTCCTGATACTGGAAGAGCCGCATCTCGAAGATGTTAATCATCGGCATAACCCGGATGAAGAGGAAGAGCAGCGTAAAGAACAGGCCAAACGTTCCGAGGTAGAGCGACCAGTCCCAGAAGGTTGGGTAGTACTGGGCCCACGACGAGGGTAGGAACTCGCGTTCGAGCGAGATCACGATAATCACGTAGCGTTCCAGCCACATCCCGATACTGATCAAGGTTGAGATGATCAGTAGGGCTGGAATATTCTGGCGTACCCGCTTAAACCAGAGGGGCTGGATTGCTACCGCATTACAGAAGAGCAGACCCCAGTAGGCCCAGGCGCTCGGGCCATTGAGCCGATTAAAGAGCAGGTACTCTTCGAAGCGGTTGCCACCATAGAGTGCGGCCCAGACTTCCATAAAGTAGCCATAGACCACAATCATACCGGTGGCGAGCATCACTTTTGCCATCACATCAAGGTGACGAATCGTGATGTAGTTCTCGAAGCCGTAGATCGTGCGCACTGGGATCATCAGCAGCAGCACCATCGCAAAGCCTGCGAAGACGGCACCGGCAACGAAGTAGGGCGGGAAGACCGTTACTTGCCAACCGGGGACTTGCGAAATCGCAAAGTCGAGTGAAATGATCGAGTGGACCGAGACCACCAGCGGAGTCGAAAGGCCAGCCAGCAGCAGCGAGGCCATTTCGTAGCGATGCCAGTGGCGAGCCGAGCCACGCCAGCCGAGAGCCGCAACCCCATAGATGCGTTTGGCCCAGATATTACTGGCCCGGTCACGCAGGGTGGCAAAGTCGGGGATCAGACCAACCAACCAGAAGACCAGCGAGACACTGGCATAGGTCGAGATCGCAAACACGTCCCAGGTCAGGGCGCTGCGGAAGTTCGGCCACATGCCCAGGGTATTTGGATACGGGATCAACCAGTAGAAGAGCCAGGGTCGCCCCAGGTGAAGGATGGGGTACATACCGGCACAGGCAACCGCAAAGAGGGTCATGGCTTCGGCAAACCGGTTGATCGAGTTGCGCCAACCCTGGTTCAACAAGAGCAGGATGGCCGAAATCAGGGTACCAGCGTGGCCGATACCGATCCACCAGACAAAGTTGATGATATCCATACCCCAGCCAACCGGGATATTGATACCCCAAATCCCAACGCCTCTGAGGAACAACCAGCCAATTGAGGCCAGATAGATCATCAAGAGGACAAAGCCAACTGAGAACCCGATCAACCAGCCCCTTGGCGTCTTTAGCGGTGGCACCAGGGGGACATCGCCGATCTTCTCTGTGATCGTCGTGTAGGTCTCACCGGGGAGCAGGTAGGAGTCCCCAGTGTCGGGCTGGGGCCCGGGGCGGATTGGTTGCGCCTGTGCCATCGGCTATCCTTCTAGATCTGCTGGCTCGTCGCGTCCCATACGCGACGATCTGCTGAGGAGTGGAAACGAGGCGCAGCCCTTGAGGTGCGCCTCTCTGGCCACGAACTTAGCCTTCGGCCTCGTGATCGAGATCCTCCAGCTCCTCGTTGGGATTACGTACACGGGCAAGATAGGTCGTCCGGGGGATGGTATTGAGTAGACCGATAAAGCCGTAGTTGTGGGACTCTGCTTTCCATTTGGCGACGCGGCTACTCTCGTCGTTAATGTCGCCAAAGACGATGGCCTGGGTAGGACAGACTGCTTCGCAGGCGGTGACGATGGCACCATCAGCAATGGTATAGGCCGACTGACCAGCCTGAACCGCCGCCTTCTTGGCACTGATACGAGCATCGCTAATGCGTTGGACGCAGTAGCTGCATTTTTCCATCACACCACGATTGCGAACGGTGACTTCGGGGTTACGCTGAAGTTGGAGGCTGGCGGTTTCGATATCAGTATACTGGAAAAAGTTGAAACGGCGAACCTTATAGGGGCAGTTGTTGGAACAATACTTCGTTCCGACGCACCTATTATAGACCATGTTGTTAAGTCCTTCGTAGTCGTGGACGGTTGCCGCGACCGGGCAGACTAATTCACATGGTGCTTGTTCGCATTGGACACAGCCAAGTGGCTGCAAGAAAGTGCTGGGATTGTCCAGATTATTACCGGCGAAATAGCGGTCAATGCGCAGCCAGTGCATTTCGCGCCCGACGGCGACCTGATCTTTGCCCACAATCGGAATGTTGTTCTCGGCCTGGCAGGCAGCCACACAGGCATTGCAACCGATACAGGCATTAAGGTTGATAGTCATGCCCCAGGCATTACGACCTTCGTAGCTCTTGCCGGGCAAGATCGAGAGGTAGCCATCGGTGCCGGGACCGGGAGTATCTTTGCCATACTCTTCGCGGTAGACCCGTTTCGCGATGTACTTAGGATCCTCTTTGAAGCGTTGGAAAACACCGACCCGATAGATGTCACGGCCCTCGAGGGTCCAGTGGTTCTGGGTTGAGACGAGTTGGTAGCGGCGATTGCCATTAAGGATCTGGGCACCATCGCCAAACCACTGCGCATCGCTGGTGCGCAAGGGGTAAACATTGACCCCAACGCCATCACCAACACGTCCAGCAGCGGTACGGCCATAGCCAAGGGTTACCGTGACCGAGTCATCAACGTGACCGGGAGTCAACCAGAGCGGCAGTTCCATGGTGCCGCCACGATAGTTAATCTTGATCACCGTACCATTGGCAGCAGTGAGCTTTTCGAGCGCCAGCTCGCGGGTGAAGGTATCTTCGTTCTGGAGCAAATCAATGTTGGGCAGACCGAGGAGCCGTGCGGCCATCTTGGGGCTCATCAGGGCGGCATTGTCCCAGACCAGCTTGTTAAGCGGGCGGGGCAATTCCATCAGCCAACCATTGTTGGTATAGAAGCCATCCCAGGCCGAGGGATCGGGCCGGAAGACCACTTCGGAGCCACTGAGCAGTACCGGCACATTCAGTCCACTAATTGCGCCACTATCAAGGCTCGGGCTAATGAGGGGAGCAGCGCTTCCGGCAATCAGCCCATTGGCAAGACTGGTCTGCCAGAAGGCTTCGAAGCCATCGCCATTGACCGCACCATTGGCTTCCCAATAGGCCCGCACCAGATCGTAGCCCTGGGCATCAGGGGTACCAAGCAGGGCTGCGAGCAGTTCGTGCTCGCTCTTGCCCGCATAGAGCGGTTCGATCAATGGTTGAACCAGACTGACGGTACCATCAAAGGCCCGGGCGTCACTCCAGTGTTCCAGACTATGGGTAGCCGGGACATGCCAAGAGGCGAGGCGGGCAGTCTCATCAACATACAGGCCATAATGCACCACCAACGGCACGCGCAACACGGCATCAGCGAAGCGCAAGTCACCGGGGGCATTGTAGGCCGGGTTCCCGTTGAGGATGACCAGCAACTCGACCGTGCCAGCATTGATCTCGTTGACGAGATTCGCAATTTCGCTGACTTGATTGGTTGGGCGGGCCTCGACTGGTTCGGTATAGATCACACTCTGACCGACATTACCAAGGGCCGCATTGATGGCGTGAGCCAGGGCGTGAACCGCAGGCGGTTGCTGATCCCCAGCCATCACAATGCTCTGGCCCTGGTTGGCTTGCAGGTCAGCCAAAACTGCGGCCAGGAACTCGTTGGCTTCGGGCGAGAGGGTGCTCGTATCGGTTGTGGTATTGATGCCGAGACGGGAAGCCAGCGCCGCAGCGAAGGCACCAACCGCACCGGCCCGGAGGGGCAGGCGATGATCGGCGGTAGCACCAGTGGTCGAAGGGCTTGGTTCAACCACATAGAGCCGGTTCATCGCGGTGCTCTTTTTGGTTACCCGGCGACCATCGGCGAAAGCGCGAGCATAGGCCGTAAAGCCGGGGCTTGGAGCCAGGAAATCGGCATCAAGGGAGAGCACGACATTAGCCCGACTAAAATCGTAGCGGGTAGCAACATCCTCGCCAAAGGCCAGGCGAGCACCCTCATAGACATTGTCACGGTTGATCGGCTCGTACTGATACCAACGGGCCTGGGGGAAGCGGGTCTGGAGTTCAGCCAGTTGACTTGCCAACGTCGGGGAGGTAACCGTCGTCGTAAGGATGCGCATACCGGCACCCTGAGCAACATTCTGGGCGGTCAGACTATTGGCCAGAGTGGCGGTGAAATCGGCCCAGGAGCTTGCGGCACCGTTGTTGAGGACGGTCTGCGAGCGATCCGGGTCGTACATATTGAGGATATCACCCTGGGCAAATAGATCGGTAGCGCCGAGGCTGGCAGGATGAAGCGGATTGCCTTCGATCTTGGTGGGGCGACCATCATTCGAGCGCACCAGCACGCCAGTAGCATACCCATTGAGGGTAACAGCCGAGGCGAAGAAGTTCGGAATACCAGGAACACGGTTAAGGGGCTGGCGATCGAAGGGGGCGATCTGCTCGCGGGGCATGTAGGTACAGCCAGCGACACCAGCGAGGGCCAGCGAAGCCCCCATCAGTTTGAGGAAGGTACGGCGCGAGACGGGATCAACCATCTCGGAGGCCCCACGGGGAAACTCACGTTCGACCAATTCACGGAAAGCAGGGGTGTCGGCGAGTTCATCAAGCGAGCGCCAGAACTGCTTGCCACGGGTACGGTTCAAACGCTCACGAACGGCCTCGAGCTCGGGATCAGGGGTGGTGCTTGTCATATCGCCTCAGTGAGGAGCCACAGGCAGTGCGAAACCAGGACAGGTAGCCTGCGAGTGGCTCAGTCAGGAGGGCGTGGCCCTCAACGAAGAAGAGCGACGGGGATCGGCGGCGTTAGCGGTGGCACGTCCAGCAGTTGGTGAGTTGTTCTTCGGGCATGATGCCGTACTCAGCGACTAGCTGGCGGCCAAGTTCAAGCTGATTGGCCGGGTGGACATAGTCCATGTTGTAGACCTCGTCGCGGGGGCGAATATACTGCTCGGGGTTGCGGTGGCAGTTGAGGCACCAGCCCATAAAGAAGGCTTGAGGCTGCCAGACCACTGCCATCTGATTGACCTGGCCGTGGCACTCGTTACAGCCCATACCTTTGTTGACGTGGATCGAGTGGTTGAAGTAGACGAAATCGGGGACGCGATTGACCTTTTCCCAGAGAACAGGATCCCCAGTGGCATAACTATCGCGCACGATAGCGAGATTGGGGCTATTGGTTTTGATCTGGGAGTGGCAGGTCATACAGGTTTCGGTCGCGGGGATGTTGGCGAAGTAGGATTGATCAACCGATACGTGGCAGTAACGGCAATCAACGCCCAAGACGCTGCTATGGAGTTGGTGGCTGAAGGGAACCGGCTGCTCGATCGCAATGTTAATCTCGCGATAGGCATTCGAGCGGAAGTACACCCCGATAATCAGGATGAGCTGGGTGGCGAGGAGGAGTCCGGCAAAGATGCTCAGCTTAACGAGCAGGTTGGCATTGCGGGGGAAGATCTGGCCCATGCCTCTAACCCTAACTAGGGGAAACCCTGTGCAGAGAGGATGCTTTCTCTATTATAGCGTGCTTTGCTTTTGTGTCAACTAATCACGCTATAGCGCTCGCGAAGCAGACCATGCTTTTTCGCAAGATAATGCCTCAAATAATGTGTACGGCATCACACGTTTGCTGGGCAGTATTGACATATAGTGTACATGCACCGGGCAAATGCAGGTCATAGGACAGGATGTCTGATGTGCGTGAGGGTGTGCGGAAGCTGGACAAATGTATCCGTTCAGGGAGGGGCGACTGCCCTCGGTTTGATTTGCGAAAATCAGCAAGATTCGGCATACTACCGTTATGGACGAGCCGCAACGCCCCCCTGAACTGAGTGAAGACGCATGGCAGGCGA
>JBLWKA010000099.1:0-20846 GCA_048381555.1 Oscillochloridaceae bacterium umkhey_bin13 | reverse complement strand
TTTCTCTCCCCACCACTGGCCTGCGGGCCATAGGCTACGCGGGGTGAAAAGGTAAGCGCTTCGTGCGACAGCGCAAGCTATGACGGGATTCTATCCGCGAATGTAGAGTCGTTCCTCCTCCTCCATGCCTCTTGCATGAGATCTTGTATTTATGCTACTATGGGAACATCATAGGTAGCTTTTCCTTGTTATTTCCTGCGGTTCTTCCCGTAATATCCCTGGTCTTCCTTCCCCACGTTTGTCAGCTACGATTCCTATTCCTCTCGGGATCACTATTCAGGCTTAACGGGTATTCTTTCCCCTGCATGGAAACTCCCTTCGGTCTGCTATAATTGTCTCGCGAAACTCGTGGCGGTTTTCACAAAGTACGCGCCGGGTCTCCCCTCCCGCTTGCCTAGTCTGGCTACTGCTGATGAGTGACATTACTCTCCACTCAACCGAGCGTGAGCTCGACGCCGTCCGTTCCCGCCTTCAAGCCTCACGTGGAAAGCAGTTCTGGCGCTCGCTCGATGAACTCGCTGACAGCCCCGCCTTCCACGCCCTGCTCAGCCGTGAGTTCCCCGCCGGCGCTGCCGAGGTGAGCGATCCGGTGACGCGCCGGAGTTTCTTGAAGCTCATGGGGGCGTCGTTGGCCCTCGCTGGCCTGTCTGGCTGTACCGTGGCGATCCGTCAGCCCCAAGAAAAGGTCGCACCTTTTGCGCGGGCACCGTATGATCAGAGCCCGGGCATTCCACGCTATTTTGCGACCGCCCTTCCGCTTGATGGCTTTGGCATGGGTGTCGCCGTCAAGAGTTATGACGGGCGTCCGATCAAGATCGAGGGCAACCCCGCCCATCCCGCCAGCCTCGGCGCAACTGATCTGTATGTCCAGGCCGAGATCCTGCAAATCTATGATCCCGACCGCCCCGAAACGGTGCTGCGCCGTGGCTCAATCAACACCTGGGATCAGTTCCTGGTGGCCTTTAACGAGGTGCTCCAGTTCCAGCGGGCGTTGCAAGGCCAGGGTTTGCGCATTCTGACCCCAACTGTCACCTCGCCGACCCTGACGGCTCAGATCAATGAACTGCTTGCGGCTCTGCCCGCCGCCCGTTGGGTGCAATACGATCCGATCGGGCGCTCGAATAGCTATGCCGGTACGCGCCTGGCCTTCGGTGAGCCACTCGAACCACGCCTGAAGCTTGATCAGGCCAGCGTGATTGTGGCCCTCGATGCCGATTTCCTGAGCGAAGGCCCCGGACGGGTGCGTTATGCCCGTGATTGGAGCGCTGGCCATCGGGTGCGCAAAGATACCCAGGAAGTCAATCGGCTCTATGTGGCCGAGCCGGTCTATTCCAATACGGGCGTGCTTGCTGATGTGCGCCTGGCAGCGAAAGCGGCGACCGTCGCCCACGTGGCCCACGGCATCGCTGCGACCCTCGGCGTGCCCGGCGTCAGTGGCGCTGCCCAACTAAACCAGGAAGCCGCTGATTTTGTGGCTGCCGCTGCCGCCGACCTGCGCGCCGCCGGGGCCAATGCCCTGGTCGTCGCTGGTGAAGCCCAGCCGCCCGAGGTTCACGCCCTGGCTTATGCGATCAATCAGGCCCTGGGTGCAATTGGTACGACGCTTGAGTTCAGTGATCCCGTGGCGGCTAATCCGACTGACCAGACCGCCGATCTGCGCGATCTCGCTAACGAGTTGCGCGCCGGTCAGGTCGAGGTGCTGGTGCTGATTGATAGCAATCCGGCATTTAATGCGCCAGCCGACCTGAATTTTGCCGAGGCCATCACCCGTGCGCCGTTCAAGGTTGCGCTTAATCCCTACGAGGACGAGACCGCCGAGTTGATGGATTGGTTCATCCCCATGGCCCATCCGCTCGAGAGTTGGGGCGATGTGCGGGCCTTCGATGGTACCGCGACGCTCATCCAACCGCTGATCGAGCCGCTCTATGGGGGCCGCACCGCCCACGATCTGCTCGCCTTTATGCTCGGTCAGAGCGGACGTAGCGATTATCAGATTGTGCGTGACTATTGGGGTAGTACCAACGAGTTGAGCGGCGATGAGCTTGATACCTTCTTGAAGGGGAGTCTGAACAGTGGCCTGGTGCCGAATACGGCGCTCCCCGCTCGCCCGGTGAGCCTCGCGGCGGGCCTGCGCTTCAATCCACCTGCCCCGGTCGCCGCTGGGCTTGAACTGAACTTCCGGCCTGACCCGGCGCTCTATGATGGGCGCTACGCCAATAATGGCTGGCTCCAGGAGTTGCCGCGCCCGCTTACCAAACTGACCTGGGACAATGCGGCGCTGCTCTCGCCCAACACGGCCATGCGGTTGCTCGATCTGCCCTTCAGCCCGAATCAGCTTGCGACCAGCGATAATCTGGTGGCGCAGCGCAACCTTGAACTGCTGACGGCTGCCAATGGTCGCCTGATCGAACTGCGTTACGCTGGCCAAACCCTGACCATGCCGATCTGGATCGTGCCCGGCCATGCCGAGGATACGATCACCGTGAGCCTGGGCTATGGGCGCGGTCGTGCGGCCGGCCGGATCGCTGATGGTACCGGCTTTAATACCTATACGCTGCGTACCAGTGCCAACCCCTGGTTTGATAGTGGGCTCGAAATCCGCGTTCCTGGCGGGAGTTACCAACTCGTCAGTACCCAGAACCACTGGACGATCGAAGGGCGCGATATTGTGCGCACCGGCAGTTTCGCCCAGTTCAAGGCCGATCCGAAGTCAATCTCGCGTGAGGTTTATCAAGAGGAGTACGGCAAGGATACGCCCGGCCCTGGCACTGATGGCTACGAGAGCATTCTGCCCCAGGGTCGCGGTCAGGTCTTGCCCGGCTTTGACTATAGCGTCGGCAATCAGTGGGGCATGGTGATTGACCTGAGCGCCTGTATGGGCTGCAATGCCTGTGTGGTCGCCTGCCAGGCCGAGAACAATATCCCGATTGTGGGCAAATCCGAGGTTGCCGTCGGGCGCGAAATGCACTGGATTCGGATTGATCGCTACTTCGCGGGCGATAATTTCGATAATCCCGAAGCCTATATGCAGCCGATGCTCTGCCAGCACTGCGAACAGGCCCCCTGTGAACTGGTCTGCCCGGTGGCCGCCACCGTTCACGACGCCGAGGGCCTGAACAATATGATCTACAACCGCTGCGTTGGGACCAAATATTGTTCCAATAACTGCCCCTACAAGGTGCGCCGCTTCAACTTCTTCCAGTATGTGGATGTCAATGAGCCAAGCCTGAAGTTGATGCGCAACCCCGAAGTTTCGGTGCGTAATCGGGGCGTGATGGAGAAGTGTAGCTTCTGCATTCAACGAATTGCTGATACCCGGATCAAGGCTCGGGTCGAGGGCAACCGCCCCATCCGCGATGGCGAAGTGATCAGTGCCTGTGCCCAGGTCTGCCCAACCCAGGCGATCACCTTTGGTGACATCAACGATCCCAACTCGCAGGTGACCAAAGCCCGCGCCGAGCCGCATAACTATACGGTGCTCGGTCTGCTCAATGTCAAGCCCCGGGTGAGTTACCTGGCCCGGGTGCGCAACGCCGATGATGAAGTCCACGGGTCTTAGTGCTAGAAACGAGCGAGCCATGAACCGAGCGCCCCGGCGTACGCGCACCCGTCTGACGTGGCTGGCCTGGATGCCATTCTGTCTGCTCCTGACTGCCTGCCATATTGATATGTACGACCAGCCGCGTTACAGCGCCAACCAGCCGAGTGCCTTCTTTGCCGATGGACGTTCAATGCGCCCTGCGCCCGCCGATACGGTCGCAATGGGGAGCTTTGATCCGAACTCGGCCATGTTTACCGGGCGGCTCGATGGTGCCCTGGCGACCGAACTACCCATGGAACTGACCGCCGAACTGCTGGCCCACGGCCGCACCCGTTACGATGCCTTCTGTGCGCCCTGCCACGGCATCGCTGGCGATGGGAACGGCGTGATCGCCTATCGTGGCCCGATGCAGGTGCCAACCCTGCACAGTGACCGCCTGCGCACGGTTGCGGTTGGCTATTACTTCGATGTGATCACCAACGGGGTCAATCGCATGTATAGCTACGCCCATCGTATTCCACCCGAGGACCGCTGGGCCATTGTGGCCTATGTGCGGGCGCTGCAACTCAGCCAGAGTGCTGCCGCCAGCGACCTCACCCCCGCCGAACAGGCCCAACTCGGGGGCCGCTAGATCACCCGGTTGTCAGCCTTCAGTCCTCAGGTCTGAACCCTGAGCCTAGCTAGCGAGACCCGCGATGTCTGCACAGATCTTCCCGCGGAATGCCAATTCAATCTTTATTCTGAGCCTGGTCGCCCTGGTCCTCTTGGTCGGTGGGATCGTCTCGGCCCTGATCGGGATCTACCTCTCGCCGTGGTATACCGAGGTGGGCGATGCCAAAGAGCAACCCGTCCCGTTTAGCCACAAGCACCACGTCGACGAGTTGAAGATTGATTGTCGTTACTGCCATGCCACGGTGGAACGCGCCGCCCATGCCGGGTTCCCCTCGACCGATACCTGTATGTCGTGTCACTCGCAGATCTGGACCAACAGTCCTCTGCTTCAGCCGGTGCGCGACAGTTACCAGACCGGCGATCCGATCCTTTGGAATAAGATCTACGACGTGCCTGATTTCGTCTACTTCAACCATAGTATTCACGTCGCCAAGGGGATTGGCTGTGCCTCGTGCCACGGGCGGATCGATCAGCAGCACCTCGCTGCCAAGGCCCAACCACTCTGGATGGGCTGGTGTCTCGATTGCCATCGCAACCCCGAAGACAATGTGCGCCCGCAGGCCGAAGTGTTTAATATGGCCTTTGATCCGCGCTCTCAGCCACTCGATGTGCGCCTGAACCTGGTCGAAGAGTACCAGATTGCGACGGATGGCCGCCTGACCAACTGTTACGCCTGCCATCGCTGATTTGAAAAGATGGTCGGAGTACAACGCCTCCGCTGTCATTCCGAACGGAGCCGTAGACGCAGTGAGGAATCTGCACTGATCCGCGTTGAAGACCCCTCACTTCGTTCGGGGTGACAAAGATGGCTACGAGTCTGCACGGTGTCCTTCCACACCACTGACCGACAGGCAATAGGATATTCAGGGTGAGAATGCAGGGTGTTCACAGGTCATTGGTATAACATCGGAAAATCGGTGGTGAACCTAGGGGAGCGTCCGCGATGAGCCATTCCGAACACGGCCACGGCACCGAGGGTGCCTCACCCGAGAGTGTTGCTAGTGGCTATGAATTGAGTGACTGGCGCTGGAAGCCGGTGCTGGTCCTGACCCTTTCGACCTTTGCGATTATGGCCCTGGCCTACGTGGTCATCTTGGTGATGGTCTTTGCGACCGGTGGCAGTGTTGGTGATGCCAGCCATACCCTTGCGCCAACCGACTCGGCCCAATCCCAGGTGCCGCCCGAACCACGCCTAGAACAGAATCCGAATGTGGATGGCGATCGCCTGGTGACCGAAGCGACCACCCGGCTGAGTAGTTATGGTTGGGAGGATCAGCGCGCTGGGGTGGCCCATATTCCGATCGAGCGGGCGATGGAACTGTTGCTGGTGCAGGGGGTTGATCCCTTTACCGGGCGCGAAACCGGGCCGATTGGGGCGGCCCCGGCTGAGCCAGCGGCTCCGGTTGAACCAGTGGCCCCAATCATCTTTGATGCGACCCTCGCCGCGCAGGGCCAGCAACTCTTTGCCAACCTGGGTTGTGTGGGTTGCCACCGTGATGATGGGGTTGGCCTCGGCCCGGGCCTCAATGGTCTCTACAATCGGCCCCGTCCGCTCGAAGGGGGCGAAAGTGTGGTCGCCGATGAAGCCTACTTGATCGAGTCGATCCTTCAACCTGGGGCGCGGATGGCCCAGGGCTATCAGCCAATTATGCCGAGTTACCAGGGCCAACTGAGCGACGAGCAGGTGCGCCAACTGGTTGAATATATCAAGTCGCTCGGGGAGTAACCCATGGTATGGCGTGAGCGTTATCGGTGTTCCTGGTTCATCCTGGTTCTGTTGCTTGTGGTGCTGGCGAGTCCCTCGCTGGCCCTGGCGCAGGGTGGGCACGATCCCCTGTCCAAAGTTTCGTTCGAACAGCATCTCGGTCATCAAATCCCGCTTGATCTGACGTTTGTGGACGAGACCGGGGCGACCGTGACGCTCGGGAGTTATTTCGGCGACAAGCCGGTGCTGCTGTCGCTCAACTATTACACCTGTCCGATGCTCTGCTCGCTGGTGCGCGACGGCATGGTGCGTGGTCTGGAAGATGTGCGCCTGACGGTCGGCCAGGAATTTGTGGTCGTGAACGTCAGCATTGACCCGAGCGAGACGCCGATGCAGGCCGCCAATGCCAAGGCGGCGATGGTGTCGCGCTATAACCGCCCAGGCAGCGAAGCCGGTTGGCACTTCTTGACCGGCCCGCAAGATAGTATCGCTCAACTGGCCGAGGCGGTCGGCTTTCGCTACTTCTACGACGAAACGATTGGACAGTATGCCCACGCTGCCGGGATCCTCATCCTGACCCCCGAAGGCAAACTGGCTCGTTACTTCTACGGGATCGAGTACAACCCGAGCGACCTGCGCCTCAGTTTGGTCGAGGCCTCGGGCAACCGGATTGGCAGCGCCGTAGACCAACTCTTGCTGCTCTGTTACCACTTTGATCCCTCGACCGGGCGCTACACTGGCCTGGTTATGACCCTGACCCGCGTTGCTGGGGCAATCACCGTCCTGACCATGGCCCTGGCGATCTTCTGGCTACACCGCAGTTCGTTACGCCCTGGACCACCCAGTGGCCCGGCTCCCGTCGCCGGCTAGATGAGGAAGCAGCATGAACGACTTCCCCTTATTTCCCGAACAGGCCTCGACGTTTGCTGGGCCGATTGATATGCTCTACTTCCTCCTCATCGGCCTGAGCCTGCTCTTTGGTGGCGTGCTGCCCTTCATCATTCTCTACCTGATGGTGCGTTACCATCGGAGCCAGAAGGCGGATCGTAGCAATCAACCCCACGGGAGCCTGGTACTCGAAATTACCTGGACCGTGATCCCGCTCGTGCTCGTGCTAGTCGTTTTCTTCTGGGGGGCGCTGCTCTATATTGATATGCGCACGCCGCCCGAACGCTCGCTCGAAGTCTATGTGATTGGCAAGCAGTGGATGTGGCACGCCCAACATCCGAATGGTAAACGCGAAAATAATGAACTGCATGTGCCAATTGGTCGCCCCGTCAGACTGATTATGACCTCGCAGGATGTCATCCATAGCTTTTATATCCCGGCGTTCCGGGTGAAGCAGGATGTTTTGCCGGGACGCTATACCACCATGTGGTTCGAGGCGACCAAACCCGGTGAATACCATCTGTTCTGTGCCGAGTATTGTGGCACCGAACATGCCCGCATGGGCGGGCGCGTGGTCGCCCTCAGTGTGGCCGATTACGAACGCTGGTTGACAACTCCGGGTGAGGTTATTCTGCCTGATGGGAGTGCCGGTGCTTTGCCTTCGGTGCCGGTGCCAGCTGACGGCGATCCGATGGCCCTGGTGGGCGGGCAACTCTTTACCAACCTGGGCTGTGCCGGCTGTCATCGCAGTGATGGGGCCGGGGTTGGCCCAAGCCTGAACAATCTCTATAGTGCCCAACAACTCATCACTGACGGGAGTTCGATCGTCGCTGACGAGAACTATCTGCGCGAGTCGATCCTGAACCCGGGGGCCAAAATTGTGGCCGGCTACGCCAACGTGATGCCCTCGTATGCGGGCCAACTCAGCGAAGACCAGATCAACCAGTTGATCGCCTATCTCAAATCACTTTCGAACAACCCCTCGCCTGATGGCGACTCGTAGGCTTCCTTGCCGACAAGCCCCGCTTGCTGCACGTCAGTGGGGCTTGGTTCGCTGCTTCGTTCCCGTGTAAACGACCGCGCATGTTGCGCCTTTGCGCCAAAACACTCCGACCTTGAGAGGAAGACCTATGGCTACGACAGCAATTCCTGGGCGCGGCTACCTTGAGGATGATACCCCGACAGTCTGGTCGTGGGTCAAGGCTTGGCTGTTGACGGTTGACCACAAGCGGATTGCGATTCTGTATCTGCTGGCGATCAATTTCTTTTTTCTGTTGGGTGGTCTGGCTGCGACGGTCGTCCGGATTGAGTTGATTACCCCGCAGGGCGATCTGCTCTCCTCCGATCTGTACAACCGGACCTTCACGCTGCACGGGATCATTATGGTCTTCTTCTTCTTGATCCCGGGTATTCCAGCGGTGCTCGGCAATTTTCTGGTACCCCTGATGATCGGGGCGCGTGATATGGCCTTCCCGCGCCTCAATCTGTTTAGTTGGTACCTCTACATGATCGGTGGCATCTTCGCCCTGAGCGCCGCCGTCTTTGGCGGGGTGGATACCGGCTGGACTTTCTACACCCCGTTTAGCTCGACCTATTCCAACTCAAATGTCATTTTGACGATCGCCGGGGCCTTTATTATGGGCTTCTCGTCCATCGCCACCGGCGTCAATTTCATTGTCACGACGCATACGATGCGGGCACCCGGCATGACCTGGTTCCGGCTGCCTCTGTTCATCTGGTCGAGTTACGCTACCAGCCTGATCATCGTGCTGGCGACCCCGGTGTTGGGCATCACGCTGCTGCTGGTCGCGATCGAGCGCATCTGGGGCGTGGGCATTTTTGATCCGGCCCTCGGTGGCGACCCGCTGCTCTTCCAGCACCTCTTCTGGTTCTATTCGCACCCAGCCGTCTACATTATGATCTTGCCCGGCTTCGGTGTGATCTCCGAACTGATCTCGACCTTCTCGCGCAAACGCATTTTCGGCTACGAGTTCATCGCCTTCTCCAGTATGGCGATTGCCCTGCTTGGCTTTTTGGTCTGGGGCCACCATATGTTCGTGAGTGGTCAGTCGGTCTATGCCGGGCTGGTCTTCAGTTTCATTACGATGCTGGTCGCCATTCCTTCGGCAATCAAGATCTTCAACTGGACCGCGACGCTCTACAAGGGCTCGATCAGCTACCGTACCCCAATGCTCTATGCGCTCGGCTTCATTGGTCTGTTTGTGATCGGTGGTCTGACCGGGATCTTCCTCGGAGTGGTGGCGATTGACATTCACGTCACCGATACCTATTTTGTGGTCGCCCACTTCCATTATGTGATGGTCGGCGGCACGATTATGGCCTACCTGGGCGGGATCCACTTCTGGTGGCCCAAGATGACCGGACGCATGTACAACGAGGTCTGGGGCGGCATCTCGGCCCTGATCATCTTCGTTGGCTTTAATATGACCTTCTTCCCCCAGTTTGTGCTTGGCTACCTGGGGATGCCCCGCCGCTATCACGTCTATCCCGAAGAGTTCCAGGTGCTACATGTGCTCTCGTCGTCCGGCGCGACGGTGTTGGCGGTTGGCTTTATCATTCCGATCATCTATCTGATGCTCTCGCTCTGGAATGGCAAACCCGCCGGCAATAACCCCTGGGATGCCACCGGCCTCGAATGGCAGATCTCATCGCCGCCGCCGACCCACAACTTCGAACGGATTCCGATTGTGACCCAGGAAGCCTATGCCTACCCCGCCGAGGCGGCCGAGCGTGATGCCGCCAACTGGCGTCCCGGTAGCCCGCTGTAAACCAGGGGCAAGACCTTATCGGTTATCGGCTATCGGCTGTTTCCATCAGTTTGAAGGAGAGACGCGTTGGCGACGACGACAAAACCCTCTGGCGCCGCCGGTGCCCACGCTCACGACGCGCACGCCGACCACGGTCATGGGCGCGAGTTGCTGCACCATTTCGAGACCGCCGCGCAACAAAAAGAGGCCGCCACGCTTGGGATGTGGGCCTTCCTTGTTACCGAAGTGATGCTCTTCGGCGGGATCTTTATGGCCTATGCGGTCTACCGTTGGGCCTTCCCCGATGTCTGGGCCGAAGCTGCGCACCACCTGAATACCCCACTCGGGACGGTCAATACCGTTGTGCTGCTGGTCAGTTCGCTTGCTGTGGCGCTATCGGTCAGCGCCGCCGAAGCGGGCAACCATCGCCGTGTCTTGATGCTGCTCGGCGTGACCCTCGTGCTCGGTGTGGGCTTCCTGGTGTTTAAGGGCTACGAGTACAGCGAGAAGTTCGCCCACTGCTATGGGTACTCGACCCCGCTTGAGTGGGTTACGGGCCAAAATCAGCACGAGGTCAAAGAGTGTCTGGTGCCTGGACGGGCCTTCATCTTCCCAACCGAAGACAAAAATGCCCCGATTCCCGCTGCTGGTCAACCGAGTCCGCACCAACTCTTCTACCTGCTCTACTTTACCGCGACCGGCCTCCATGCGGTTCATATGCTGATTGGCCTCTCGATCGTGAGTTGGTTGGCCTTTATCACCTGGCGCGGCGTGATTACCACCGCCTACTACACCCCCATCGAGATTGGTGGCCTTTATTGGCACTTGATTGACGTGGTCTGGGTCTTTCTCTTCCCGCTGTTCTACCTGGTGCATTAACGGAGCATACCAATATGGCAGAGACCCACGCCCATGATCATGGCAAAGTCCACGACGGGCATGCCCACGGCCACATCAGCGAGTCAACCTACTACAAGGTCTTCGCAGCCCTGATGGTGCTCATGGGGCTCACCGTCGGAGCCTACTGGCTCGAAGGCATGTTTGCGATCCCGCGCCTGCTTGGCGTCACGATTGCGCTGGCAATTGCCATGACCAAAACCGTGCTGATCGTGGTCTATTTTATGCACCTGAAGGTCAGTAGCCGCATGAGCCAGTTGTACGCAGTTGCCTCGGTGGTTGGCTTGCTCTTTATGTTCATCATCATCATGGGCGACTACCTGGCCCGGGGTTGGCCGCCGCAGCCAGGGCCGTTGCCGTAAATTTACCTTGGCCTAGGACCCTGGGCATTACCGCTGCGGATGGCTTAACCACCGGGCCAGATCCTCGGCGCTGGCAAAATCAAGCAAGGCCTCGGCCAGGTCGAGTAGTTGCGTTCCATGCAGTTGGTGCACCTGGGTCGTTAGATCGGCGCTTAGTGGCCCAAAGCGACGGGTGAGTTGGCGTAAGACAACGGCTAAGTGGCCTTCTTCGCGGCCTTCTTCGCGGCCTTCTTCGCGGCCCTCGGCACGCAGCTTGCGCATCATCGGGGTTTCGGGCAAACCATAGTCGCGGGTGATGATCTGTTCAGCCATGATGGCAAGCTCCTCGTCACTACATAACAATAGTAACTCAGCCAATAAACGTTCCTGGACTTCCCCTTGCGTGCCTTGCACTAATTGGCGCACCGCTTCGGTCAAGATCGGTTCAGGATCGCGGATGCGGGTCTGTCCAATCAAGGCCAGTAGTGCCGGACGTTTGAGTGCCAATAGATCTTCGGCGTTTAATTGCCAGAGCCGGATCACCTGATAGCGCCAGGCAAGATACACCTCTCCACTGGGATCAAGGTGTTCGTGATAGCCTCGATCACGAGCGCCAGTCCTGCCTACATACCATACCACACTGACAATTGGCAAATCACGGTACATCAGGGCCAAGCGGGCCTGATAATCGAGCATGCGCAGCCGCATCGGCTTTTTGCTACCCGGTCCTTGGAATTCCAGGTGCAGGATGACTTCCTGACCGTCATCCAGGGTGACAAACAAGACCTGGTCGCTATCCAGCGTTTCGGGTGCGGCGCTTAGCTCGCCTTGACGTGTGGTGACGGCGCGAATGGTGCGACCAAGCAGCCACGTTGCCACATCAGGTGCGGCGAGGGCCACAAAGCGTTTGAGCGGATGATCAGTTTCAGCCATGGCCCTTACCTATGCTTGAAGCAAGCCCGCTAATGCGAGTGCGTTTAGCATAACAGGTAGGTGTGAGCCTCAAAGTCATCGCATGGTGATAGGATCGCGCTCGTTTGGTTGCGTCCGGTGCAGGATCTCTTCACGCTCAACCTGTCCATCTCGTAAATGGACGATCCGATCAGCGTGGCCCGCCACACCCAGGTCGTGGGTCACCAGCAACAGGGTCAAGCCTTCGTTGTGTACCAGGCCACGCAAGAGCGCCATAATTTCGGCTCCGGTACGACTATCGAGGTTGCCAGTTGGTTCGTCGGCCAGGATCAGGCGGGGGCGATTGGCCAGGGCACGCGCAATCGCGACCCGCTGCTGTTCGCCGCCACTCAATTCGCTCGGGCGATGATCGCCGCGTTGGCCGAGCCCCAATTGGCTGAGCAGGGCCATGGCTCGTTCTTTGCGTTGGGGCGGCGGCGCTCCCGCCAACATCAACGGCACAGCCACGTTTTCCCAGGCGGTCTTGATCGGCAGCAGATTAAAGCTCTGGAAGACAAAACCGAGCGTATCACGGCGATACGTTACCAACTGCTGGTCGTTACTCTGGCCCAGATCAAGCCCATTGACCACAATCGTGCCGCCGGTGGGACGTACCAACCCGCCAATCAGGTGCAGTAGCGTTGATTTGCCACTGCCACTCGGGCCTACCAGGGCCACAAATTCGCCCGAGGCGACCGTCAGATCAATCCCACGCAACGCCGCCACACTCGTTTTGCCAAGTTGATAGCTGCGGGCCAGGGCTTGGGCGTGAATAAGAGATTCCATTGTGTAACTATACTCGCAAAAAGCATTGCCCCAGACGGCGAAGCCGTCTGGGGCAATGCTTTATTTTTACTGCAGTCCTTCGGCCACTTTCAAGGCCTCATCCGCCGGCAGGGTACCCGCGACCACATAGCGTAGGCCGTCAACTTCCCAGCGCACGAAACTGCCCTGACCATCGGCTCCGCTAATCAGGGTGCCCGCAACCCCGGCCACACTCACCGGCTGCACCAGACTGCCCGCTGGTGGTTCGCGGTCGCGTCCAACCTCTTCGTTGCTCTGCACCAGGCTGAAGCTCCCTGACGGGCCGCTGTAGTTCATAATCAGGGTGCCAGTACCGACCACCCGCACTTCGACCAGCACGGTATTGGCAGGCAGGTAGCCCGGTTCGCGTACCGCAAAACTCACCGCCGAACGAGCTTCATCAACCGTCGTGGCGGCTTCGGGGCGCTCGAACTGGGCAGCCAGATCGGCAGCCTGCACAATCGTGGTGCCAGCCGGGGGCGTGAAGCTGAACAGGTCAGCCGCCAGCCCGCTATTCACCTCAATTGACTGCACCTCGACCGTGCCCTGGCCAAAATCGCTCGCATCCACCGCCAGTTTGAGCGGCAGGGCCAACGCTTCGTCTACCCAGAGGGTGCCGCGAATGACCTGATCGAGCCGCAACTGGGCATTGGTTTCGGCCTTCGGGGTGACTTCCAGCTTCCAGGTTGATTTGCCAGCGACCGTCTCGATCCCAACGACCTGCATATCCACGGCATCGAAGCCCTGAGCCAGCAGATCAGTCAGCATAACCGCACTGCCCGCCGGGGTGGCATGCGCGGCCTGCTTGAACTCGCTGATCGCCCCGGTGATCGCAGTGGCCTGGCTTGGGCTGTAGAGCCAGAAGGTAGCCCCATCACTGACTGCAACCATGCCGACAAGCTCGGGCTCGCTCGCCTCGCGCACTTCGGCCCGTACCCGCATAATCGGCTCGCCATTGGGGCCAAGTGTATCCGTCTGCTGGGCCCACCCTTCGACCACCACCCGTCCAGCCTGTTCAGGGCTCGTAAAATCGAGGGCTACCGTCGCATGGATATCGTCGGTGGTGGCGCGGGCCGCCTCCATGCGGCTGACCACCTCTTCGGCGCTTGGCAACGCCGGACCACAAGCAGCTAAGACCAGGGCGCTCAAAAGCGCCACAACCATCAATTTCAACCAACGCATCACAAACCTCCTTATTGCACCATACCTTATGGTTATAGCGCATCGTGGTGCGTTGATCCAGGGCTAGCCTGTTAGCAACATGTTACCAAATGTGACACGGCATGAGCCAACCCCATGCCGTGTCACATTTGAGTTTTGGATTGCCACGCTGGGCTGTACAAAACCAAACCTCTCGTTTAGCACAGTGTGCGACGTGGGCCAGGGAGAACACGGTTCTCCCTGAAACCGTGCTGCCAGGAACAAGCGGACGCTTGTTGCTGGCAGCACCACAAAAAAACCCCAATACCCCTGGGTTGCCGCACCAACACCACTCGGCACACCCACACCCCCGACCCCTTCCTGGATCTCGGGGGGCGGCGGGGGGGTGACCCGCGAGACCACCAGGGTGACGATCAGGTTGAGGAGGAGCCCAACCACGCCGATGCCCTGAGCCGAAATTCCGAAGAAGTCGGTGACAATTGGGGTGGCCGTGCCCAGCAGCGGCACCGAGCGCATCATCACGATCATGGAGGCGGTGAAGATGAAGCCAACCAACATGCCGGCGATCGCGCCCTCGCTGTTGGTACGCTTGTCAAAAATGCCCAACAGAATGATCGGGAAGAAGACGGCTGCGGCTAGACCGAAGGCAAAGGCCACCACTTCGGCCACAAAGCCGGGCGGATTGATCCCGAAGTAGGCCGCCGCGATCACCGCGAAGAAGATCACGCCACGCCCAACCAGCAATTGTTGGCTCTCGGTCGCTTTCGGGTTGATCAAGCGATAGTAGATGTCGTGGGCGACTGAACTTGAAACAACTAACAACAGGCCCGAAGCGGTAGAGAGTGCGGCGGCCAAAGCCCCGGCAGCCACAAAACCAATCACGAAGGGGGCAAGATTGGCAACTTCGGGGGTGGCCAGCACGATAATGTCGTTGTCAATCGTGATTTCGGACTCGGTGGCGGTGGGGCGCAACTGCACCAGGCCATCGCCATCTTTGTCGTCAAACTTGAGCAGGCCGGTCGCTTCCCAGCTTTGCACCCAACTCAGCGACCGAACCTCTTCGAGCGACTTGTTGTGCAGGCTGTCAATCAGGTTGTAGCGGGCGAACACCGCCACGGCCGGCGCAGTCAAGTAGAGCATCGAGATGAAGAGCAGGGCCCAGCCCGCCGAGTAGCGCGCGCCGCGCACGTTCGGCACGGTGTAGAAGCGCACAATCACGTGGGGTAGCCCGGCGGTACCCGCCATCAGCGCAAAGGTGATCGCCATCACATCAAGCATACTGCGCGAACGGAAGGGCTCGGTGTACTCTTTGAAGCCCAGGTCAACCTGGATGGCATTCAGCTTGGGCACGATGTCGCTGAAAATCATGCCGAGTTGCGGAATCGGGTTGCCCGTGAGTTGCATCGAGATCGCAACCGCGGGGACGATGAAGGCGGTGATCAACACGCCAAACTGGGCGACCTGGGTCCAGGTGATGCCCTTCATCCCACCGATGACGGCAAAGAAGCCCACAATCGCCGTGCCGAGGATCACACCCCAGACGATCTCGAGGCCAAGGAAGCGGCTGAAGACCACGCCGACGCCCCGCATCTGGCCAGCCACATAGACCATCGAGATAAAGACCGCCGCGACGGCAGCGACGCCACGGGCAACCTTCGAGTAATAGCGGTCACCGACGAAGTCAGGCACGGTATACTTGCCAAACTTGCGCAGGTAAGGGGCCAAGAGCAGCGCCAGCAGCACGTAGCCACCGGTCCAGCCCAACAGATAGACCGAACCGTCAAAGCCAAGCACTGAAATCAGACCGGCCATACTGATGAACGAGGCGGCACTCATCCAGTCGGCGGCGGTTGCGGCTCCGTTGGCAACCGGCGGAACGCCCTGCCCGGCTACATAGAAGCCCTTGGTATCACGGACACGTGCCCAATAGCCGATGTAAATATAGACGCCGAAGGTGATCGCCACCATGACCCCGGTCCAGATGCCAACTTCACTCATGACGCTTCTCCTGGTCTTATTCTCTGACGCCGTACTTCGAGTCCAGCCGATCCATCAGCACTGCGTAGACGAAGATCAGGATCACAAAAACAATGATTGCGCCCTGCTGCACAATCCAGAAACTCAGCGGTACATTGAAGAACGGGATGGTGTTGAAAGCCCCGGCAAGTAGGTAGCCCGCTCCAAATGATACAAACGCCCAGACCCCGAGCAGACTGAGGATGATCCGCACATTCTCTTTCCAGTACGCCATTGCGAGTTCTGGCGCCATCTTGCCTGGTTGCTCACTCCGCTGTGGTTTGGACTTCGCCATAACAACTGTGCTCCTTTGCTGTACAAATGCCACCCCTGGCGCGGCCCCTTTCCTCATAAGGGGGCCGGGCTGTGCCAGTCTTGCCGACCACGTGGTCGCATGGGAGCCTATCACTGCTTGCCTACCAACCAGATGCATTCTATTGTGGGGGTTAAGTGTAAAGATGCGTTAACCAGAGCGTAAAGTTTCGGTAAGGTTATGCGTTTGTCGACCAGTTCGCGTACCAGGTCGTGTTGGCCATGATCGGTTCCAGCGACGGTCAGAATCAGTTCTGCTCCTGCGGCCAGCGCCGAGGCGATCCGCAGCCGCAACGAACTGAGGTTGTCGTGGGCGATTCCAATCATCAGCGGTTGCCCGCCATCACGCCGCACGAGTGCCGCTAGTAGTGGGCTATCGCTGTCGTAGATCTTGCCGGGAGCCGGTGGTGCGCCGACCGGCAGGAGTTCATCACCCGCTGCGACAATACTCGCTGCGGAGAAATCGCAAGTAGGGACTTTCTGGTACCATGGAAGTATCCCTGTCCGAACCTGATCGAGCTTATTGCGAGGAGAAGTGTTATGACGATGACGGTTGATCCGCACGCAGTTGCAACTGATGTGCTGGCTTCGGCCCAGTATGGCTTGCTGATTGGGGGCCAGTGGCTACCCGCTACGAGTGGCGCAACCTTTGCAGTGACCAATCCCGCTACCGGGGCGGTGCTGGCGACTGTGCCTGATGCCGGGGCCAGCGAAACGGTAGCCGCGATCGAAGCTGCTGTTGCTGCGCAGCCCGCCTGGGCCGCCACGCCTGCCCCGGCCCGCGCTGCCATTTTGCGCCGCGCCGCCAATCTGATGCTTGAACGCCAGGAGCGCCTAGCCACGATTATGACCCTCGAACAGGGCAAGCCGCTGGCCGAGGCGCGTGGCGAAATCGCCTATGCGGCTAGTTTTCTGAGCTGGTTTGCCGGCGAGGCCGAGCGCATCTATGGGATGACCATTCCGGCGACCCAACCCGGCAAACGGCTGTTGGCGCTGCGGCAACCCGTGGGTGTGACGGCGATGATTACGCCCTGGAACTTCCCGAGTGCTATGATCACCCGTAAACTCGGCCCAGCTCTGGCGGCGGGCTGTGCTGCCGTGATCAAGCCCGCCGAGCAGACCCCCCTGTCGGCACTCGAATTGGGCTGTCTTCTGGCCGAAGCTGGCCTGCCTGATGGGCTCTGCAATATCATTACCTGCCAGGATCCCGTGCCCTTCTCCGCTACCATCTTTGCCGATGAGCGCGTGCGCAAAGTCAGTTTTACTGGCTCGACCGAGGTCGGCAAGCTACTGATCCGCCAGTCCGCCGCCACCGTCAAGCGGCTCTCGCTCGAACTCGGCGGCAATGCGCCCTTCATTGTCTTCGACGATGCTGATCTTGATGCGGCGGTGCGGGGGGCGATGGCCTCGAAGTTCCGCAATGCGGGCCAGACCTGTGTCTGTGCCAATCGCATCTTTGTGCAGCGTGGGATCTACGACCGCTTCGCCGAACTGTTTGCGGCCCAGGTTGCGGCGCTGCAGGTTGGCAATGGCCTTGATCCGGCGACCACGATTGGCCCCTTGATTGATGACCAGGCCCGGGCCAAGGTCGAACGCCACGTCAGCGATGCCCTCCAAGGTGGGGCCGCCCTCTTGACGGGTGGGAGCGCCCATGGTGCGGCCGGCCCTGGCAACTTCTGGACGCCAACGGTGCTGGCCCACGCGACCGCCGATATGCTGATTGCCCGCGAAGAAACCTTCGGTCCAGTTGCCCCGCTGATCGTCTTCGATGATGAGGCCGAAGTGCTGCGTTATGCCAACGATACCCCGTTTGGGCTCGCGGCCTACTGCTTCACCCGCGACGTAGGTCGGGTCTGGCGTATGGCCGAAGGGCTCGAATACGGCATTATCGGCATCAACGATCCCATCCCCTCGACCGCCCAAGCTCCGTTTGGGGGCGTCAAACAAAGTGGCCTGGGCCGCGAAGGCGGCCCCACCGGAATTGAGGAGTACCTGGAGTTGAAGTACGTCTCAATGGGGATGTAGATATGCAGGTAGCAGGGCTACCCGCATGCCGCACGGACACGGTGCGGTGCCCGGCATAGGTGCGTGCGCCCTGAAGGCCAGGGAGCACTTGGTTCTTTCAGCACATGGTTCTCCCTGAATCCCCGCTCGGAGGCACAAGCGCTTGCGCTTGTGCCTCCGAGCGTATCTTTTGCACCCTTTCTACGGTACATCTGGTAGCGAACCAGATAAAAGGGTGCAGACCATGATGACCAAGATTTACAGTTGTGCGGTGATTGGCCTTGACGGAACCCTGGTGGAAGTCGAAACCGATATTGCCCAGGGCTTGCCTTCGTTTACCGTGGTTGGGTTGGGCGATGCGGCAGTCCAAGAGAGCCGCGAACGGGTGCGGGCTGCTATTCGCAATGCCGGCCTGAGCTTTCCCTTCAAACGTTTGACAGTCAATCTGGCCCCTGCCGATCTGCGCAAGGTTGGCCCGGCCTACGATCTGCCGATTGCGGTGGGCTTGCTGATCGCCTCGGGGCAGGTCGTCGGTTCGACCGAGGGCGCGGTCTTTATTGGCGAACTGGGCCTTGATGGCGAACTGCGCCATACCGAGGGCGTGCTCCCGATGGCGGCGGTCGCCCGTGCCCATGGCATCCATACCGTCTATGTGCCTGCCGAAGATGCCCCCGAAGCTGCCCTAGTCGAGGGTCTACAGGTCATTCCAGTGCCTTCGCTTGCGACCCTGGCCGCCCATTTGCTGAACGAGCAACCCCTGGCTCCGTATGCGGCCCACGCCAAGGCTTCGGGCACCGAACCCGCTTTTCCGATCGATTTCCAGGATGTGCGCGGCCAAGAGCATGTCAAGCGGGCCTTGGAAGTTGCGGCAGCAGGTGGCCATAATGTCCTAATGAATGGCACTCCCGGTGCGGGCAAGACCATGCTGGCCCGGGCGTTGCTCTCGATCTTGCCACCAATGAACCTGGACGAGGCCCTGGAGGTGACCAAGATCTACAGTGTGTGCGGCCAACTGCGGCGCGATACGCCATTGGTGCGCCAGCGGCCCTTCTGTGCACCGCACCATACTACCTCGATGGCGGGCTTAGTGGGCGGCGGGGCGATGCGGGCACGCCCTGGCCTGGTCAGTATGGCCCACCGTGGGATCTTGTTTCTGGACGAACTGCCTGAGTTTGGCCAAAAACTCGAAGTCTTGCGCCAACCGCTCGAAGACCGCGTCGTGACGATCAGTCGGGTGGGCGTGAACGTGACCTATCCGGCCGCCTTTATGCTCGTGGCTGCCCAGAACCCCTGTCCGTGTGGCTGGCACGGCGATCCCGAGCGCGAGTGCAGTTGCAGTCCGGCCCTGGTGTCCCGTTACCAGAAACGGATTTCGGGGCCGTTGCTTGATCGGATTGACATCCACGTCGAGGTGCCGCGGGTGAACTACGAAAAGCTGAGTACCAATCGGCTTGGGGAGCCGTCGTTGGCGGTGCGTACCCGCGTGACCGCAGCCCGTGAACGCCAATGCAGTCGCGGTACCGCGAGTGGCAGGCTCTATAGCAATGCCGAGTTAGGGCCAGCCGAGTTGCGGCGCGATTGTCAGCTTGATACAGCCGGGCATAGCTTGATGAAAGCTGCCGTGCGCCAATTGAACCTTTCGGCCCGGGGGTACCACCGGGTACTCAAATTGGCCCGCACGATTGCCGATCTAGCCGGGGTTGAACAGATCGGCCCGGCCCATTTGGCCGAAGCGATCCAATACCGGCCCCGCCGCAGCGAATGAGATAGTAAAGATTTCATTTTTTCAACCCAAAACTATTGCGATCTCAAGTGATTTAACATACACTAGATGTGCAAAGACTGAACGCCTTTCTGATCTTGCACAGCCCGGCATAAACCGTCTTTTTGCATTATATGGCATTCTGTTGCCTTGAAAGCATTCGTTGTGCCAGTTATCACAAGTTGTTGCTTCGCTACTGCGAGTTGTGCTGTCGCCCCGTCACAGTCACGGGCTTGACTGCTAGGATACATGCAGAATAACCCGCATGGTGCCCTTGGCTCTGCCTGTATCGGCAGAGGAGACACGCCAATGCCACTCCGGCAGATCTACATTGTTGATGACGATCCCGCAGCAGCGCTGATTACGCAGCGTGGTCTTCAGACCATGCTTGGCGAGCGCTTCAGTGTGGTTGTCGCACCTAACCCCAACGCTGCCTGGCTAGCTTGTGCGACTGGGACGGTTGATCTCCTTATGGTTGATCCTAACCCCCACAGCAATGCGGTGCTCTCGTTGCTGCGCGCCGTCCATGCCTTCCGCCCGACCATCCCAGTGCTGGTGCTCACCGCCTATGATACGCCCGGTCTGCGCCTGAAGATGCGTGAGCTTGGTGTGGTTGCTTATGTTGCCAAGCCGATCGATCTGCGCGAACTGGTGCCAATTGTCAGCGAGGCTGTGGCAGCGGGCCGTCATGCGCCCGCCCCCGCCCCCACGTTCGGTTCTTCGCTGACAACCCTGGGCCTTAAACTACAGCCAGGCAAGTAAACCAATCAGGGATGGCTCAAACCTAGCTTTACCAGTTTGGCCGTTGCTCAACAGCGTTCTAGTTGGTTACGCAGGGCTGTTGCAACATCATCGGGCAAGCCCATGGTTTGTATGCGGTGTGGCGGCGAAGCCGCCACACCGCATACAATACCGGTTTGGGGTGGGGTAGGCACCCCCATCCCCACCGCCGGAGGGGGACTTGGCAACAGCCCTGGCTGGGTAGGTTCGCATGAGCCCTCCCTCCTGGCTCATGGGATGATCT
>JBLWKA010000098.1:0-21668 GCA_048381555.1 Oscillochloridaceae bacterium umkhey_bin13 | reverse complement strand
GCCCTTCTGGGTCGTCGCGACTGTCTGCTGGTGATCGTAGCGGACAGTCGCCGAACCGTGGAGGGGCGACGCGCAGGTGCCGATTTTTAGACTGTAAAAGTGCCGAGTTCTAGACTGTAGTTTACACCGCTGCGCGGCGAGCGGATGCGCCTGCTCGAGCAGCACGGTGTGACGAAGTGGGAAGAACTGCCGCCACAGAGTCGCCCGCCGCTGGTCTGGGTCGTGATCAACGAGCTGTCGCTGCTGGAAAAAGTGCTCGGCCGCGAGCTGGAAAGCTGGTTGACACGCGAGCTCTCATCGGCTCTGGCGGGCGGCATCCGCTACTGTATCCTGATGCAGGACGCCTCAAACTGGGAGACTGGCTGGCGCCGGCAGATCGGCCTGGCTGTCGCCGGTGGCCAGGTGAGCCGCGACGCCGACAAGCCCAACCTGGGGATGTCGACCGCGGAGATCAAGGACCGTGGCGGTGTTCCGCCGTCAGAGCTCGCCGAGCGCGGCTTCTTCACTGCGCGCTTCTACCGCGATGTCGTGTCGGTCAGCATCCCCTACCTCAATGTTGAGGAGCGGAAGGCGGCGATCGCGCGGCTATCTAGAGCGGTAGATGTTGCAAAAGCGTCAAGTCTTTCCAATAGCCACGAGCCCGTTGCAATACTGCATACCGTGATACCCTTTCGCACATCAGGGGGCGCCAGCGACGCCTCAGAAACCCTCCAGGCACTGCCGTCACACAGCAGTATTGAGGGTACTTCCCATCACAACCGGGTATCTGTTGATACCCGTGATACTGAGGGTACTGCGGTTGACGAGGTGCTGGCACGAGGTGACGAACTGACCGATGATCAGATAAAATACTTACATCTCCAGCGTCGCTGGTCGCCGACACGCATTGCTGAGTCGCGCGGCGTACGCGGTCGGAAGCAGGTGCGGCTGGAGCGCGTATATGCAGCACTTGGCCTTCGGCGCGAGCTGGCTGAGGTCGAGCAGCCGGCGTAGAAAGAGAGAGCTGATGACGACACGAACGATCGAAGTGCCCGAGGAGCTGTATACCCAGCTGGAGCAGCGCGCCCACGCGGCTGCCCAGTCGGTTGATGCGGTCGTCATTCGGACGCTCGCCAGCAGCCTGCCCCCGGCACCAGAGCCGGATCTTCCCCAGGCCGTCCAGGACGAGCTGGCGGCCATGGAGCACCTCTCGGACGAGGCGCTCTGGGCGATCGCGCGCAGCACGATGAACAGCGACTCGCTGGCGCTCTACGACGTGCTCCGGGATCGCAAGGAGGAAGGATCGCTGACTCCCGAGGGCCAGCAGTGGCTCGCCCGCCTCACTCTGGACGCCGATGCGCTAGCCTTGCGTAAGGCGCACGCCTACGCGTTGCTCAAGAGCCGTGGACATCAGCTGCCTACGCTCGCCGAGCTGCCGGTTCCCACCCCGTGAGCCGTCCTGTAGTGCTCCCCAAAAGTCAAGCCACTCAGACCAGTTCCTCTACGCCCGTCGGGCGCGGCTTCGCCGCGGGCGCGCGCGCCGCGTGACGCTCACGCATCACGCCGCACGCACGCTGGGTTCTGGTGGAGCCGCAGCCTGCTGGGTACTCCGATACACCTGTGGGCTACGATACCCAAGTGCCTGATGTGGCCGCTGCGAGTTGTACCACGCGATCCAGCTCTGGATCGCGCGCCGTGCCTCCGCGAAGCTCGAGAAGGTCTGCTGCCAGACACATTCCTCCTTCAGACTGCGGAAGAAACGCTCAATCAGCCCATTCTGCTGGGGTGTGTACGGTGTGATGTACTCCTACTCGAGGCGATAGAACTGGCAGGCGCTCCGGAAGTGCCGACTCTGGAACACCAACCCGTTATCGCTCCGCAGCACCGGTGTGGCGCCGGTCGGTCGGATGGTGCCAAAGCGGGCCAGGCAAGCCATCTCAAGCGCCCGTTCTGCCTCGTGTGCGCGGCCGCGAAGCGCGAACTCGTACCCGAGCACTTCTCGGTCGTGGCAGTCAATCACCGCCGTGAGATGCCCCCAGCCGTCGGCACCACAGGCGATATGCGTGATGTCAATGGCCTGATCACAAATGACAAGTTCTGCTTCGTCCGCACCGCCCACCTCCAGCTGAGCCCCTATTCAGGCGTCGAGCTGTACCGCCAGCGCCAGGCCCGCCTTGCCACCCAGGACTATCATCCGGATGAGGGGAATCATCTGGGAGGTAGCCATGAAACCGCGCCAGTGGCGTCTGCGGCGGCAGACCACCACACGCCCCGACGGCAACTTCCGCTGGGACCGGGCCTATCAACTCCTGCTTCGGGGGTCACAGCCGCTGATGGAAGTGCAAGCGCCGACGATACCTGCTGGACAGGAGGTGTATCATGAGTCTGCGCATAGCCATCTACGCCCGTGTCTCGACCCTCCATCAGGCCCAGGCCCAAACTATCGAGCAACAACTCACGCGCCTGCAGGTCTACGCGGCCGAGCACGGCTGGGCCGTGGCCGATGACCACATCTTTCGTGATGACGGTCGAAGTGGGGCGAGCCTGAACCGTCCGGGATTAGACCAGCTTCGCGACAGCGTGCGCTCTGGCGCTATCGACCGGGTGCTGGTCACCGAGCCCGATCGCCTCGCCCGCAACTACGTGCACCAGATGATCATCATGGATGAGCTGGAGCACAACGGGTGTTCAGTCGAGTTCCTGGATCGGCCGCTGAGCGACGATCCGCAGGAGCGGCTGTTGCTGCAAATCCGGGGCGCGGTCGCTGAGTACGAGCGCACGCTCATCGGCGACCGCATGCGGCGCGGCCGGCAAGCGAAATACCGTGCCGGTACGCTGTTGCCCTGGACGCGGGCACCCTACGGCTATCGGCTCAATCCGGACCGACCGCGTGACCCAACCGGTCTCACCATCGACCCGGCCGAAGCGGCGGTGATCCGCCAGATCTTCACCTGCTATGCGGAGGAGCACACCAGCATGGAACAGCTGGCCCGTCAGCTCCAGGCGCAAGGGGCACCGACGCCCAGCGGGCAGCGGGTCTGGAGCCTCTGCACGCTGCGCAACATCTTGCGTCAGCCGGCCTACACGGGCCAGATTTATGCCGAACGCTTCGCAGCCCGGCCGCCGCGCATCCGACGCTCGGCGACTCACCCCCTTGGGCGTCCGCACGAGAGCCTGGTCGAAAAGCCAAAGGAGACCTGGATCCCGATCTGCACCATCCCAGCGCTGATCAGCCAGGAGCTGTTTGACCGGGTGCAGATAAAGTTGGCGCAGAATCAGCGCTTTGCCCGTCGGAACAACACGACCGGACAGTATCTCCTCCGGGCGCTGGTGAGCTGCGGGCTGTGTCAGTCGTCATGTCTGGCGCGGCAGCTCCAAGGCCGGTATCAGTACTATGTCTGCACGGCGAAGGGCAACCCGATCCACACCCGCAAGGCTGAAAAGTGTCCCTCGCGCTTCAGTCCAGCGCAGCAGTTAGATGACCTGGTCTGGCGTGACCTCTGCGAGGTGCTGACCCATCCCGAAAGCATTGGCTACGCGCTGGAGCGGGCACACGGGGGGAACTGGCTGCCGCAGGAGCTCCAGGCGCGGCGCGAGCAGTTGCGCCAGGCGCAGCAGCGGCTGCGGCAGCAGATTGAGCGGCTGACCGAGGCCTACCTGGGCGCGGTGATTCCCTTACCCGAGTATCAGCGGCGGCGGCAGGATCTGGAGCAGAAGCTGGCCGCGTTTGCCGCACAGGAGGTGCAATTGACGGCCCAAGTCGACCGGCAAGCAGAGCTCGCGGCGCTGAAGCTGTCGATGGAGGCGTTTTGCCAGCGGGTGCAGGCGGGGCTCGAGCAGGCCACGTTCGAGCAGAAGCGCGAACTGGTCGAGTTGCTCATCGACCGGGTGATCGTGGCGAATGGCGACGTGGAGATTCGGGTTCTCCAGGAATTGCCGGAGCTGACAAGTGCGTTATTCGGCGTCAGGAAGACCTGTAATAGTTCCTGTTCTTTCCGGCGCCGCTTACTGGCAAGACAATTCTGAGCAAGGCTTGGTGATGCGGTAAAGTGAGACTAACGAACGCCTGTTTTCCACGGCAATTCCTGGAGAGCCGAGATTCGTTACGTCATCCCAACCAGCCCGAACGGCGAGCACACCCGCTTTTGTCATTTGCGTTCAGACTATTTCCATCGCCCATCGCTGGTTACTGCGCTCCGTTCGGCTCTGCTGCTGCTGGACCCGCGGCTTTGGTCCACGCTCGCGCTGCGTGATCATCCAGCGTTGAGCGCGCATCAGCCGGTAGACCTTCTTGCGATTGACGACGAGCTTGTCCCGATGGCGCAGGATGGCCCATACTCGGCGGTAGCCATAGGTCGGGAAGGCGGTGATGATCGCCTTGATCTAGGCAAGCAGGGGCTCGGCCTGTGGCGGAGCCGCCTCGCTTGTGGGCACCGGCGTCTCCTCGTCATCGGCACCAGTGGCCGGAGACGGGTCGTAGAGAGACGAGCGTGGAACGTCGAGCACGCGGCAGATGCGGCGGAGGGATGCCTGAGGCAGCGCCTCCTTTACTCGTCGCGCATCTGCCGCGTCGAAGGGTGTGCCTTCGATGCCTCCTTGAGAATGTCGATATCCATCACCAACTCGCCGACTTTGCGCTGCAGGCGGGTGATCTCCTGGTCTTTGAGCGCTGTATCGTCCAGCGGCCGGCTGCGCAGGGCATTCTCGGCACCGCTCAGGAAGCGCTCTTTCCACTGCTCGATATCGGCCACCGTCAGGGCGTGCTTGCGGGCGGCCTCTGCCGCGGTTGTATCTCCGCGCACGATCTCCAGCACCAGGGCCACCCGGCGCTTGGCCGTCCAGCGTTTCAGCACCTCGTCGTTGGCGTTCGGTTCGCTACTCATGCTTCCACCTCCTTGGCTGACCAGGGTCAGTATGTCATAGGGGTGGTCTGACTGTCCAGGGGTTCAGTATAGGCGGTCCATCGCTTGAGGGTCTCATCACCGGGGGAACCATCGGTGCTCATCAGCAACCTCCTCACAACTGACGCCTGGTCAGTTTGTCATAGGAGTGGTCTGACTGTCCAGGGGAGCAGTATAGTCCGTACATCCCGGTTGAGCTCCAGGAGCAGGTCTTTGCCGATGCTGGCCATCTCTGCGGCTACTGCCATTCCGACGAGCGGCTGAGCGGCATTCCGCTGAGCATCGAGCACATCATCCTGTGGGTCGTCGACGGCCCGACGGCGCGTGAGAACTTGTGGCGTTCATGTCGGCCCTGCAACGAGCAGAAGGGCGGGTAGATCGCTGCGGCAGACCCTGAGACTGGCGAGTTGATGCCGCTCTACAACCCGCGCACACAGCCCTGGCGTGAGCATTTTGGCTGGAGCGTCGACGGCTCCTTGATCGAAGGGCGCACACCTATTGGGCGGGCGACGATTGCTGCGTTGCAGCTGAATCGCCTCATGCTCGTCGCCGCGCGAAGGCGTTGGGTGCGCTCTGGCTGGCACCCACCGGAGGAAGATCAGGCATGCGCCTGAAGAGAGGAGAATAGCCTGTTGTTCTATCGCACCACTTTCGCGGGTGCGTTCCGTGATCGGATTCAGGTGCGCTGGGGCCGATCGACACAACCATCGGTGGTCCATAGGGTCCTGCGCCTGACATTAGATAAATGTAGACACAACCTGAAAGTGAAAAGCGAACATCGTCCCATGCTCGATCAAGAGTATCTGCCATTCATGAGAAAGCGACGTGAGAGCGCTCCCAGACACGCAGTAGAAACCCGCTTCTGAAAGAGTAGTTCTCGCATAGACCTCCACAGACTCATGTGGCTTGAGTAGGCGCATACTGAAACTCGGCTCCGCTGGAAAGACAACATGGTCTGGTCGATCGATTCCATCGATAGCCATCTGTAGGCGTGTCTCTGAGAGTACAACTGGAACTTCGGCGTTGTTTACAATCTTCCATCGAAATACAGCATCACTACCCTGAGGCGCCGAGCATCCTTCTAACTGGACTTTTGCAAAATGAGGCGGGGGTTGCGGGGGGTGGTAGGATGGAGGCATCAGGACGCGGCTGAGGCGAGGTGAGGAGGGCGAAATGCCAGCCATCGTCGACTTTCCCGAACTGGTGCATCAGCAGGTCGCGGAGTATGGAGACCTGTTTGCCAATGAGCCAGAACGACGCCATTTTGCCGAGTACTTGACCGGGCTGTACGTCGCCGAGCGCAAGAATGTCAGCGGGATCAACCGCGAGTTTGCGGTTACCACTGACCAGTCGTGCCTCAATCGTTGGCTGACACAGGTGGAGTGGGACGTCAGCAAACTCAACGAGCGCCGGCTGGAGGTGCTCCAGCGAGACAGCAGCACACGCTGGACGCCCTGGGGCAGCATTCCACTCGACAACACCCTGATCGACCACGACGGCAAACTGATTGAGGACGTCGGCTGGTTCTGGGACCACGCTGACAAGCGCCACCTCATCGCCCACGATTACCTGATCATCAACTACGTCTGCTCCTCGGGCAAGCACTACCCATTGGAGTTCCGCCGCTTCCGCAAGCGGGAAACCTGTGAAGCTGAAAGCACCCCATTTGCCAACCACAGTGAACTGGCCTGCGAGTTGGTCGACTGGGTCGTTGCGCACGACATCCCCGGAACGTTTACCTTCGATAGCTACTTCACCAACGCCGAGGTGCTCACGCACATTCACGACAAAGAGCGCGTGTATGTGGGTGACTTGAAGCTGAACCGCAAGATTGTGGTTGATGGCAAGGAATGGGTGGTGACGGCTTGGGGTGCAAGCCTGCCGAAAGAAGCTCGCCAGCGCATGATCATCAACGGCAAAACCCAGTATTGGTTTTCCAAGACCGTTCGCCTCCCCAAGGTCAAACACCCGGTTCGGCTCGTGCTGCTGTGGCGGGACGAGAAGCAGCACGAGCCGCACAAGGTGTTGGTGACCAATCGGACACGGTGGGAGCTTATCCGCATCCTCAAAGCCTATCGACATCGCTGGACAGGAACCGAAACCTTCCATCGGGACGGAAAGCAGCATCTCGGCATGGGCGAGTGTCAGCTCAGGAACGGCGAAGGCCAGACCCGGCACATGTACCTCGTGTTCCTGGCGTACAGCGCGATTATGGCTGAGTTGCGGCAGGTCCGGCCGCAGGAGTGGGCGCAAGAAGTGCTGACGACCGTCGGCCAGGCCTGTCGAACGATGTCACGCGAGGTCTTGGGGAAAACCATCGCCTGGGTTGTCGAGCGAACCGAGGAGGGCTGGAGTCTGCCCAAAATCAAGGCGCATCTCGCGCTTGTCTAGCTGGACTTTGCAAAAGTCCAGTTCAGACATGGAAAGCGCAATAACTGCCTGATGCTGGCTGTTTTAATTTCTGATTAACGATGCGAGAACAAGTCTCTACTCGATGTCAATGAATCGCTACGGGCTGTAATTTCCGGCTTGATATACTTGTAGCCGAGCCTTCGGGTTTGGTTTGGGCAAATGGCTGTCAAGTGATATTTGCATGTGCCATCGAGCATGATTACGGCCTGAAAATCCACAACCCTCACGGTGGACGGTGCTGTACCTCATCTTATCAGCGGAGCTTCCAGGCTCCGCTCTTGCTTGTCAACTCATGCGGCATAGTCGAGCATCGGATCTCGTCAATGGAGCGATCCTATGAGGCAACTGCCAGCTATTCTTGCCCTGGCGTTCACCATCTCTCTACTGCCTGTGCCTGTCGCTGCGCTGCCGGCTGCAGCTGCATGCACTGTCTCAGGCGTTATCACGACCGATACAACGTGGGGCCCTGCAAGTTGTGATCCCTACGTAGTTACCGGTAATGTGATGGTGAACCAGGGCGTGACCCTCTCGATCCGCCCTGGCACCACCCTACGCTTCGAGCGCGACATCGGGCTGAGCGTGTTCGGCACGCTCATGGCGCGCGGCACGCCAGGACGGCCGATCAGCTTCACGTCGAATCAGGCCGCGCCTGCCCCCGGTGACTGGCGCGGCATCGAGTATGCGCAGGACGCCGGCATCGCTCAGTTTGACTCGGCCGGCGTGTACGTCGGTGGCAGCATCCTGCAATACAGTGTGGTCGAATACGCCGGTGGTGGCGACTTTAACGAAGCCGCGATCGACGTGTTTGGCGTCACGCTCCGCCGCGACCTGGGCGCCGCGTACTTCGACCATGTGACGGTGCGTGGGAGCAGCACCGCCGGCATCAAGGCCAGAAGCGGGGGGCTGGTGGTCACAAACAGCACCATCAGCCAGAACGCACGCCACGGAATCGAAGTGGCCGATGCGAGGGGCCTGGTGGTGCTGACGGGCAATCTGATCGAAGCGAATGGGCGGGAGCGCTCCGGCGACGAGCATGGCGGTATCTACCTGCGCGGGAGCGACGACGCGACGATCACTGTCGCGCGCAACATGGTGCGTAGGCACATCAACGGCAGCGGTGTGTCGCTGCTGTTCCTCACCCGCAGCACGGCGACGATCGATGGCAACCAGATTGCCGAAAACACCAACGGCTCGGCAGGCGGAGGCGTGCAGCTTAGCGGCGACCCCGAGTCATCGTTCGTCGCTAGCGGCAACCTGATCGAGCGCAATGCCTCGCCCGAGGGCGGCGCGGTGTTCGTCGATGGCCGTGCCTCGCTGCGAATCTCGCAGAGTATCATCCGCAACAATACCCTCCGCGATGGGCCCTTCACCCAGGGCCAGGACGGCAAGCCCGGAAGCATCATGAATAATGGTGCAGGGGCCAACGTTGACGCGCGCGACAACTACTGGGGCACCACCGACACGCGCGCAATCGCCGAGTCGATCCAGGATTTCAGCGATGCGCGGGAGCTTGGCCCGGTCCAGTTTGAGCCATTCCTCAGCGCGTCGCCCGCCTTCGTCGAGCCAGTGCCTGCCCCTGCTCTGGTCAGCATCGCGGTGACGGTTCAGCCGGGCAGCTTCGTCAGCTATGACGGGGGAGGGTTTCCTCCGGATCAGATGGTCGCACTTACACGGGACGACCAGTCGCTTGGCGAGCTGCGCGCGGACGCGAGCGGCATGATCCGCTTCACGCTCGCCACCGCCGGTGCCAACGAGGGTAGCTCTACGATCACGGCCAGCGCCGGCGGGCTCGTCGTCGCGTCAGCGGCGCTTATCCTGGACGCCAACGCGCCACTGCTTCCGCAGGATGGCAGCGCCGGGACACTTATCGAACTGCCAGCGGTGCCCCCTGTAGCGGCCCCCGCAACCGCGCCATGCGACGCCCCGGCCCTCATACAGACGTCGACGACGCTCAGCGCCGCGCAGTGCAACCCATACCTCGCGCCAAATGGCATGGTCGTGATGGGCGGTGCCGTGCTGACGATCGACGCCGGCACAACGATCAAATTCGGGCCGAACGCGCTCCTCGCGCTCGACGACGGTGGGCTGATCGCGCGCGGCACCGCCGAGCGCCCGGTGACGTTCACGTCAAGCGCGCCAGCCCCGGCACCCGGCGACTGGCAGGGCATCGCCTTCGGCCTCAGCCCGCAGCGCGCCAACAGTGCGGAGCTGTATGCCGATCCGTTCGAGCTCCGCTATACCGTCATCGAGTTCGCCGGCGGCGAAAACACCGAGGGCGGCCTGCCCGGCCCGCTGCCGCCACAGCCGGTGTCGCTCTACCTCATGCGCAACCGCAACGCAGACCTGCCGGCGGTGCTGCTTGAGCATCTGACGATCCGCGAGAGCCGCGGCGGACTGCTCTGCACAGGCACTGGCAACCTCAGGATCTTGACCTCGCTGTTCGAGCGCAATCGCGGCAACGCAATCACCTGCACGCGGCAAGGACCTGACACGATCGAGATCGAAGACACGACCATCCGCCAGAACGCCGGACAGGCGCTCTTGTTCTCCAACTATGCCACAAACATCCGATCCGCAACGCTCAGCGGTAACACAATCTACGGTAATGCCGCGCCCTACGCCGACGCCGTGGTCGAGATCTCCCCAGCAAGCGGCGACACGCAGATCACAGGTAACCTGATCTACAACAACCTCGGCCAGGCCGCGCTGCTGGTGAAGCGCAGCGATGCGGCGGTGACGATCACGCGCAACACGATCGCCAACAACGTCGGTGCCGGGCTGAACCTGAGCGCCGACCAGACGATGCTCACCGGCAACGCGATCTTCGGCAACCTGCTCGACGGCCAGCCGCGTGATCTGGACTGGGGCGACAACACGCGCGCGGATATCCAGGCGCCGCAGAACTACTGGGGCGTCACCAGTGAGGCCGAGATCGAGGCGCGGGTTGTCCACCGCATCGATGCGAGCGACCGCGGGATGGTCTTCTTCACGCCGTTCCTCTCCGCGCCGCCACCAGATGCGCCCACGCTCCCGGCGGATGCAGTGCCACCTCAGGAGATGGCCGCGAGCGCGACCGCCTCGGTGCTGGCTCCGACTCAGGCACCGGCCACTGCGCCAACCGACGCACCGGCCGCGAGCGTGACCGCCTCGGTGCTGGCTCCGACTCAGGCACCGGCCACTGCGCCAACCGACGCACCAGCCGCGAGCGCTGGCGCGGAGGCGACGACCGCGCCAGATCTCGCACCGACCCAGGCAGTGGCCCAGCCAGACGCCGACGCTGCGCGTGGTGGCACAGTCGTGGCCTCGCCCGGCCTCACGGCCTACCTGCCCTGGGCCTATTGGGGGCTGCTGGGACTACTGGGGCTACTCTGGGGCGTCGAAGTCACCACCCGGCACCGGCAGGTTACCGCCGCTATCGCCACTGTCTTCTCAGCCGGCAAGGGGCGCGTCCAGCAGATGAAGCTGACCCGTGATCGCGCCGATGTCGAGAAGCAGCTTGCCCAGGCGCTGAGCGATCTCGGCAAACAGGCCTGGGAGCAGCAGGTTGTCCACCCTGCCTACAGCGGGCTCTTTGAGCAGATCGGCGGGCTCGTCCAGCAGCGCACCAGGCTGCGCGCCGACCTTACAGCACTCGACACACAACTCCAGCAAGTGACGATCACCGCCACCCAGGTCAAAACCGACTATAGCGGGCGGATCAACAGCGTGCAGGATCAGAAGAAGGCCGCAACTGCACGCATAAACCAGTCACACACGGCTATCCAGGCTGCTGAAAAGCAGCTGGGCCTGTTACAGGCCCGGCAGCAAAAGACGACCGCCGAGATCCAGGGACTGCGCCAGCGACTCGACCTACTCCAGAGTTCACAGGCGCCTGATCGCGATACGCAGGTGGCCACCTTGCACAGTGGGATCGCGGCGCTTGAGCAGACGCTCACCGAGATAGTGGCCAAATTACCCCTCGCTCAGGCCGAGATCGACCGGCTCCAGACCGCGCATGCACCGCTGACCACCGAACTGGCCACCTTCGACGGGCAGATCGGGCAGCTTCGACAAGAGCAGCATCAGGCAGTGAACCCGCTTGAGCAGCAGCGTGCGGAGCTGCAGACGCAGCGCAACGGGGTTAACGACACCCTCACCGGCTTGATGACTCAAATCGACACCGCCCTGGCCGAACTTGGCGCGCAGGTCAACCTGGCCCGTCCGCAGTCCCCGGCGCTGGCTGATACGTTTGCCCGTCTCGACCGGATCGTGAGTCAGCAGACCGACCTTTCGAGGGCGACGGCCCTTCTGGATGCACGCCAGGCCAGCGCGGATCGCAGCGCTCCACGCACCGTCGCCCTGCTAACGGTGGCGCTGCTCGGCACAATTGGCGTTGTGGTGTGGGTCGTGCTGCGCTGGCCAGGCATGTGATCTTGGCTCAACGTCGGCATGACCACGTTCCGGGGCCGCTGTACAACGGTGCAGTCCTATCAGGAGCTCATCGATGCATCTCCGCAGTCTGGGTAGCATCCTCGGCGGCCTCACCGCCGGCCCGGTCGGTTCGCTGGTCGGCGGGATCGCGGGTGGCCTGGTCGGCGCGGCTGCGGAGAGCCTGATCCCCGGCTCGTCTGGCGTGATTTCCAACGCCCTTGGTGCCAGCGGCGCCGAGGCGCTGCAGAGCCTGGGGCAGCGCGTCCGCGATACCCTGCCGGCGGACGACCGGCGCCGCATCAACCACGACCTTCAGCGCGCCTTTCGCGCGGCCAGCATCGAGGCGCTGCACGACATCGGCGGGCCACAGGGGTTTCCCGAGGCCTGGCGCGGCGGGCGCGATGTGCCCGCCGCGGTGGTCTTCTCGCTCACGCCCTATGACCAGGAGCTAGTGCCGATCCTGGTCAACTGCCTGGTGCAGCTGCGCCGCGCGATCGAGGATGAGCGGCTGCTGCCCCTGGCGCCCCCGCACGACCTCGCCGAGGCCAGCGTCTACACCTATGTGGAGCAGACCACCCTGGCCACGCTCTCGAGCGATGCAACCGCCGAGCAACAGAGTCTCGTCCAGCTTGCGGCGAGCTTCTTTGATGGCGCGATCGCCCCCTGGCTCGACGACCAGTTCGCCCCGCTGATGGTGGCGGCGAACGACCCGCAGGATCGTCGCCAGGCGGAGGAGCTGGCCGCCGGCCAGGCGCTGCGATTCCACCTGCGCGCACACCTGCTGGAGCGCACGCTGGTGCAGCTGAACGAGCAGCTCAAGAGCCCGCAGCACACGGAGGCCTGGCGTGCCTTCAATCGGCTGCTGCTCGAACAGCTGCGCACAGAGCTGGCTCGGGTTAGCGCCGGCCAGCAGGCGCTGGCGACCGGCCAGCAGGAGATTAGCCAGCGGCTCGATATCCTGCTCAGCCAGGCCGATGCAAAGGCCCTGGGCCAGTTTGCCGGCGGCATGGCTGACCTGGTCGCGGCGGTTGGGCAGGCCCAGCAGCAGACCGGCGAGCGGCTCGATAGCCTCCTCGTGCGTGTCAGCGCGCAGGGCGACAATCTGCTGGTTCTCCTCGCGCAGAACAACGAGATCATCGCGCTGGTGAAGAACTCCGCCCTCGACATCAGTGAGGTGCGTCAGCAGGTCGAGCAGCTGCTCGACGCCTTCGCGGCGGTGCGGCCCGGCCTGGAGCGGGTCGCCTGGGTGATCCCCACCCGCTTCCAGGATGACGCGCACTGCCCCTACCCAGGGCTCGCGGTTTTCGCCGAGCAGCAGGCCGGGCTGTTCTATGGGCGCGAAGAGGAGATCAACGCCTTTCTCGCCCGTCCGCCGCGGCCGATCACGGCCATCACCGGCCCCTCCGGCGTCGGCAAGTCCTCGTTTGTCCAGGCCGGCCTGCTGCCGCAGCTCAGGCAGCGCGGCGGTGCCGGGCTGCGCACCCTGGTCTACCGGGTCAGCACGAGCGGCGAGCTGCTGAGCGATCTGGCTGCCTTCTGCGCACAGCAAGGCGGCGCCGACCCGCAGGCCCTGCTCCAGAGTCTGAGCCAGCGCGACGATGCTCTGCGCCAGATACTGGCAACCCAGCGCCCGGCACCCGACGGGTACGTCCTGCTGGTGCTCGACCAGTTCGAGGAGCTGTTTGTCGGCGACAACCCTGCCCGGGCCAGCGACCGGCGGCGGCTGCTCGACAACCTGCTCCAGCTTGAGAGCCAACCGGAGTCCTGGCTCAGCGTTATCCTCACCAGCCGTGAGAACTTCTTCGAGCACCCCGACTACCTGGCGCGCGAGCGGCTGCGCGAGATCGTCCAGGCCGAGAACGTGCGCCTCGGCGGGCTTGGCGACCGCCAGCTGCGCGCGGCGATCACTCGCCCGCTGGAAACCTTCGCGGCGCAGCACGGGCTGGCGCTGCGCTTCGAGGCCGGCGTCGTCGATCTGCTGCTCGCCGACTTCCGCAAGACCGAGCGCACCCTGCCGCTGGTGCAATACCTGCTGCGCCTGCTCTGGACCGAGCAGCACGAGCTGAGCAACGCGGCCTACAATCGGCTGGGCGGGCTGGAGCGGGCGCTGGATCGGCACGCCAGCGCGATCTACGAGCGCTTCGGTGAGGGCGAGCAGCGCCAGGTCAACGCAGTGCTGCTCGCCCTGGTGCGGCCCGGCATCGCGGGCGAGTACACCCGCCGCCGCGTGCGCCGCGACGTGCTGCTCAGCCAGGGCGCGGGCCGCGACGACCTGGCCGGCGTCGTCCGGCAGCTCGCCAACCCCAACAGCCGGCTAATCTCCGAGCAGCAGATCGGCGAGGTGGCCTACCTGGAGCTGACCCACGAGATCCTGCTGCGCCAGTGGGAGCGGCTGCGCCTGCTGATCGACATGTATAAAACGCGGCTCCAGCAGCGCGAGGCCCTGCTGCCGAACGCAGAGCAGTGGGCGCAGAGCCGGGCGCGCGGCGGGCGCGGCGACAGCGCCTACCTCTACCGTGGCAACCAGCTGCGCCAGGCCCGCGCCTATGTCGAGACGAAAGACCTGCCGGAGCAGGTCGACCCCGGCATCAGGGCCTGCTACCAAGACAGCGTGCAGCAGCGGCGGCGCAGCCTGATCTTCAGTGGAGCGACGACACTGGCTGTGCTGCTGGTGATCGGGCTGGTGATCCAGTTCTTCAATCAGCAGTCGGTCGTCGCTCAGCAGGCGGCCCGGACTGCCGCAGCCCAACAGGCCACTGCTGAGCAGATCGCCAACCAGCGCGCAACAACCGAAGCGCAGGCGGTGCAGACCGCCGAGGCCGAGGCGACGCAGCGAGCGGCAGCTGAGGCGGGGCAGGATCGCGAGGCGCGGGTGGCCCGCGGTCGGAGTCTGGCTGCGGCAGCAAACACCGCCCGCAATAGCGCACAGTACACCCGGGCGGCACTGCTTGCGCTTGAGGCGGTCAACCTCGCCCTCAGCGCCAATGAGACGGTTCCGGTTGAGAGCGAACAGGCGCTTCGTGATGCGCTCCATGAGCTTGGCGGGCGGCCACTCTATGGTCATTCTTTCTTCATTGTCGGGCTGGCATTTAGCCCTGATGGACGCACACTGGCGACCCGCGCAGCAGATGGAACCGCACGTGTCTGGGATCTCGCCACGTTGGAGACGATGCAGGTGCTGGAGAGCCACCTGGACGACTATCGCGGCAATCCGCTTGAGACGCATGGCCTGATCTTCGTCCCTACTCAGAACGCACTGGTGACCGTAAGTGGTGACAACACTATCCGTGTCTGGGATATGACCGCAGCCAATCCAGATCTCAGCCTGCGTATCCTGCCGGCTCAGGATGGCGATGAGGTGGGCGTACCGGCGATCGTGCTACACCCTGATGGGCGAACACTGATCTCAACTCACAATGGCCGGACAGTGCGCCTCTGGGATCTCGCTGCGCCCGTACCGTCAGCGACCGTGCGCACCCTCCAGGCGACAGGGCTGCCGGAGCCGCCGGAGCAATCGCTCGACTACGGATTCGGTGCCGCCCCCATCGCACTGAGTCAGGATGGCCGCCGACTGGTGACCGCCACTGGCGACGGGTTCATCCTCGCCTGGGATCTGTCGAGCAGTGACCCAAACAGCACGGTGCGAACCTTCGCGATCGAGCAGGTGACAGGGCTGCCCATGCAGGCTGACATGATTGCGCTCAGCCCTGATGGGCGCACGCTCGCCGCAGCCAGCGGCGAGCGTGCGGTGCTTATCTGGGATCTGGCTGCACCTGATCCAGCAGCGACCCAGCGCACCCTGCAGGGACACACGGACATCGTGCGCGCCCTCGCATTCAGCCCCGATGGTCGGCTCCTGGCCACCGGAAGCAACGATGCCACTGCTCGGCTGTGGGACCTGACCATACCCGATCCGTCCCCAACGGCCAGGATCCTGGCCGGCCACACATATACGGTACGCTGGCTGACCTTCAGCCCTGATGGGCGCTATCTGGCGACTGCGGGCGAGGATGGTGGAACCGCTACCATCGACGATGGAACCGTTCGGCTCTGGGAATTGCCGGGGCCTGCGCAGTACGCTGCTCCAATGTTGAGCTGGCCCGCCATCCACTCACGGGTCTTCCGTGGCGTAGCGCCGTTTGCCTTCAGCCCCGATGGGAGAACGCTGGCAACGAGCACCAATGACGACTCGGTGCGGCTCTGGAATCTCGCTGAGCCTGAGACGGCAGCGATGGAGCATCTCCTGCGAGGACAGGGGCTAGGTGTGGCGACAGGGCCATTTCTGTTTGATCCCGATGGACACACGCTGATCGCCTGCACCGACGGTACAACCGGCTTCTGGGATCTGGACGATCCCGATCCGAATGGCACGATGCAAACCCCACTCGGTGCCGAATGCCCACTGGTGCGTAGCGCCGATGGGCGGCTGCTGATCACACAAGATAGCGACCATGTGCTTCGGATCTGGGATCTGGCCAGCCGATCGTTTCAGACCCCACTGCAGAGCCTGGCAGGCCATACGCGTGATGTGACCATGCTCCTGCTAAGCCCCGACAATCGGACGCTTATCAGCACAGGCTGGGATGCGACGGTACGTGTCTGGGATCTGACTGCACGTGACCCCGCTGCAACCGTCCGCATACTCAGCGGCTTTGAGAATATGGTTGATGGCTGGGTGCTTCTGGATGATGGCCGCACGCTCATCACCACCAATAGCGGTACTGTCGATCAGGGCGCAACCGGCGCTACATCGCGGATCTGGGATCTACAGGCTGCCGACCCGAACACCATTGTGCGAGTGGTTAAAGATCAAACTGACGAGCCGCTCATGACCGTGCTTAGCCCTGATGGACGCTATTACGCCACGACGAGCGAGGCCATCGTCGGATTACAGCCGTCTGGTGATGTGCGGATCTGGGATCTCACCATCGCCAATCCTACAGCAGCAGCGCAGGTGCTTCGTGCAGGTGCTCAGGGGCTATCCTTCAGCCCCGACAGCCGCACCCTTATTACGGCTGGCTTTGATGGCACGTTCCAGATCTGGGATCTCACAGCACCCGATCCTCGCGCCACCGTGCGCACAGTGCAGAATCAGATCGGGATGCGGGCGCAGGCCGTAAGCCCTGATGGGCACCTTATGGTGATATCGATTTTAGACGGCATCGACTCGCCACCATCGCTCAACCTCGTCGATATCGATGTTCCCGACCCCAACACGACCGTTCGCGTCCTGCGCACCTTCGAGAATCTCTGGAGCTTCGCCTTTAGCCCCGACGGGCACAGACTGGTGAGCGGCGGCGGGGACTCCAGAACGGTACAGGTCTGGGCGCTCGATGTGCGCGACCTGATCGCGCCGGCGTGCCGCACGATCGGGCGCAACTTGACACCTGACGAGTGGCAGCAGTACTTTGGCGACGAACCGTACCGTAAGACCTGCCCGGAGCAGCCGGGCGCTGATAGTCTGCCAGGAAGCTCTGCGATGGTGCCGGCCGATCCCACGCCGATCGTCGCGCTGTCGGCAACCCCAACCGTGATCCCCGCAGCTCCGTCGCCTCCCTCCCTCCCTGCAGCTGAGCGGATCGGCCAGGTGGAGCTGAAACCCCGCCAATATGCCAGCGCGAGTGGCGAGATCGCCGATCTGGCGCTGGCGCCTGATGGCGAGACGTTCGCTATCGCCGGGAGCGACGGCACCGTGCAGCTGCGGCGCATCGGCGACGGCGAGGTCATCCAGACCCTTGTCGGCCATACCACCCCCGTGTACCGAATGACCTTCTCGCCTGACGGGCAGTTGCTTGCTACCGATGCAGGGGAGGGCGCAGTACTGCTATGGCGCGTCGCCGACGGCGAACGCGTCGGCAGGATCGAGCGCGCCGGGGGTGCCCTGGCCTTCGCGCCGGACGGGCAGACCCTTGCCACCGTCGAGGACGATTACAAGGTACGGCTCTGGCAGGTGCGCGACGGCACCCCCCTGCGCACCCTGGAGGGCGACGTTATTGACGGCTCACGGGTGGTCTTCGCGCCGGACGGGCAGGCTCTGGCCGTCGCCACCCCCGACGATGGCGTCCTGATCTGGCGGGTCAGTGACGGCGCGCTGCTCCAGCGCATCCTGACCCGGACACAGGGCTGGCAGAGCATTGCCTTCTCGCCCGACAGCCAGGTGCTGGCGGTGTGTGAGCGTATCGGCACAGTTGGGCTCTATCAGGTCAGCGACGGAGCGCTCGTCCAGACGCTCGATCAGGAGTACCCGGCCGCTCTCAGCGTAGCTTTTGCCCCGGACAGGGCGCTGATCGCCACGGCGACGACCGAGCTCGAGCAGGCCGAGGTGAAGCTGTGGCGAGCCAGTGATGGCGAGGTGGTCGGCAATCTACTGCTCGGGCCGGAGGTGTATGGCGGGATCGAGGTGCAATTCACGCCCGATGGACGGCTGCTGATCATCGCTGGCTGGCAGACGGAAGCGGCGCAGATCTGGGAGTACCCCCCAGCGCCGTAGCGATCATCGGCGTAACCCAAGACAAGGAGGGCACGTATGGCCACGCAGACCGCATTTATCAACACGCAGACCGCAGCCATCCCCGCCTACGCCGGCTTCTGGCGGCGCGTGCTGGCCTGGTGGCTGGACAGCATCGCGATCGCGATCATCACGATGATCTGCTTCGCGCCGTTCGCCGCCTACGGGCAGCTCTTCGCCGCGCCATCCGAGTGGAGCCTGGCCGAGTTTTTCTTTCGCTCGTTCACTGACGAGTCGGTGCGCTCCAACCAGTGGGCCTTCTGGGATATCGTCTTCATGCCGTTCTTCGGCCCGCTGATCTACGGCGCGATGCCACTCTCGCTGCTGGCCCAGCTGCTCTACTACGCCGCGATGGAGAGCTCGCGCCGCCAGGCGACCATCGGCAAGCTGCTGCTGGGCCTGCGCGTCACCGATCTCCAGGGGCGGCGCATCAGTTTCTGGCGTGCGCTCGGCCGCAACCTCCCGCTGCTCTTCCTGAGCTACGCGATGGCGCTGAGCATGCCCTTCAGCCGGCGGCGGCGCGGCGTCCACGACCTGCTGGCCGGGACAGTGGTGATAAAGATACGGTAGCGGCCAGCGCATCAGACGGACGACGCGCGCCACGACGCAAAGCGAGCGGGAGAGTCATGGTCGTGGGTATGCTGCTGCCACATCACATCGAAGGGAAGGTCTATGCGAACAAGCTTCTACCGCAATGGCCGTGTAGCTACGATCATTTTGCTGCTGATCGCCTTTACCGCATTGCCCATGAGCACACAGGCCGGCGCCCAGGCGACCTCGCCCGAGTCCTCCACGTTGCCAGCCTCGGGGGTAGGCGGTGGAAGCTGGGTACGCGCCTTTCAAGAAGACGCTGCCGGCCAGCGCCTATCGACCGCTGCAACCTGCACCCTGCCGGCACCGCCGCTTGTCGCGCCGGAAGACGGCACCCAGGTGACCACGCTGACGCCTGAGATCACCTGGCAGGTCATGCCGAACACGATCCGTTACCAGATCGAGTTCTCGCCAAACGCTACGTTCAGCCCTATCGAGTTCATTTCCGCTTACCTTAGCGCCCAGACCGAGGGCGTGATCTCAACCGTGCCATTTGACAACCTGCGCCCAAACACCACCTACTACTGGCGAGTCGCCAGTGTCTGCACCGATACGAGACAGCGCGGCGCATATTCAGCGGCCCGGCGCCTGCGCACCGGGCCAGAGGGGGGAGCCTTGCCGGGACAGCCCTCCCTGCTTGCTCCGGCCGACAGCGTGAGAACAGCCTCGATCCGCGTTGCCTTCACCTATACCGCTGTGCCGACAGCGAATCGCTATCAGATTCGCCTCTACCGATCCCTTGCCGATGCACAGGCCAATCGCTGGTGGCGGATTGATTACAGCGACACAACGCATCTGCACGAGACCTTTGAGCCTGAGCAGACACAGTACTGGATGATCGGCGCATCGAACGACGACGGCTGGGGGCTCTTCTCATCCCTGCGCTCGCTCACGACACCGGAGGTCAGCGCCACAGGCACAATTACGCCAGCTGCTGGCGGGACACTCACGCCCGATCCCGGTACCACCACAATCCAGTTCCCGGCTGGCACGGTCGGCAGCACAACCACACTCTCGTACACACTCATGGCCGAGCCAGATCAGCGCCTCGCCAACTGGCGCTTTGGGAATCGGGCATTCACGCTCAAGGCATTCAGCGGCGACACCCCGGTGACAACCTTCAGCCAACCATTCACCATCACGCTTGACTATGATCTCGATGATCTCCGCGCGGCGGGCATTGGCGATCCGACTCTGCTCAATCTGCTGTTCTGGAACGGGACCGAATGGGTGCCCTTGCTCCCCTGTGCGGGATGCTCGAATGATACGCAGAACCGCCGCATCACCGCGGTGCTCGATCACCTGACCGAGTTCGCGCTGGCCGCCTCGGTGAAGACCGTCTACTTGCCAATGATCGTGCGCTAGAGTCGGTGCTGCCGGCCGTGATTTAGGTCCTCTGGGCGCCTTGCTGCCGTTGCTGGAGGGCAAGCATGCCTCTATCGAAGCTGATGGCACGGTGACGGTAGCGATGTCCAAATTGAACGAGAGCCGTTGCGCGAACTGAGGGGGGACGACGATGATCACACGCTACACCCATTGCTATCGCTGGCTCGCTCTGGGGCTGGTTGTGCTGATTGGTCTGGCGGCACTACCGGCAGGAGCCACACCGCGCGGTGTGGCTCCTGCCGCAGCTGATGAGCCTGGCGCTCGTTCCAGCGTTAGTGGCGGGCCGCTTGCCGAACGCCAAGGGCCGGCTGGGTCAGACAGCGCGCCGGCTCTAACGCTCGCGAGCGCCGGGGAGGAGTGGGAGCCCTTCTTTTTGCAGCAAGATCCCCCCATGCGCCTGGCGGTCAACGATGGAACGAGCATCTATGCGCTAGGCCTATTTCAGTACGGTCTCAGGCAAGAAGTTCTGGGCAGATGGGAGCCTACAAGCCGGGCCTGGACCATCGTGCCTGGCCCGGATGGAGCCCCGCTTGTCGATGTGCGCGCGCTCGCGGTTGACGGCCGGCGCCTCTATGTCGGTGGCGGCTTTAATATCAACGGCAGTCGGGCCCTGGTGCTCAATACGACCAGCGGGCAGTGGAGCCAGCTGGGGACGAATTTGTGCTGCACGGTCGAAGCTATGGCTGCCGCCGGAAGTGAGCTCTATGCACTGGGATCGTTTGGGCTCACGCAGTGGGACAGCGCCCAGCAATCCTGGGTGGTACTGGCAGCGGTAGGCCCCGGCGGTTTGTCGCCGTCTCCGCCTGGAGTGCCTACAACCATGACCATCACCGCTGACAGCATCTACCTCGGCTCAATCTTTGTTGGTCAGTCAGGTCTCTTTTCAATCACTCGTTGGGACAAGGCCGCCCGGACTGCCGAGGTGATTGGCCCATCGCAGATGATTGGAGCCATCGAGGGTATCGTGCCCTATCAGGGTGAGCTGTATGTTGTAGGATCGAGGCTCACTCGCTGGAATCGCGCAACGAACAGCTTCGACTCCCTCGCCATGCTCGATAACCGCGGCACCGGTGCTGTCCTCCTGGATCAGAGTATTTACATGACCACCGATCTTACTGTTAAGCGTTACGACCTTGGTACAGGCCAGCTGATCACCCTTGATGTTCCCTCACATGGTGGTGGGATCACCGCGATGAACGGCAAGGTTTACGCCTCGGTCATGCGCCCAACGTCGGTTTACAACTCATCTAACACCGGTGTCTCAGCCTGGGATCCGGCGACCGCCACCTGGGATCACTTGCAGCACGGCATCCGTGGCGTCGATAGATCTGTTCGCGCGTTTGCGGCCCGCGGCTGTTAAATGTCAACTAGATCTGCCGCCTCATGACAACTAAACTTGCCGGTTTCCGCTCCCTTCCCGCGTGACCTGCGAATGCCAGTTCCGTCGTCGTATCTCCGCCCGTTGCGTTCGCTCACCCCGT
>JBLWKA010000097.1:0-21742 GCA_048381555.1 Oscillochloridaceae bacterium umkhey_bin13 | reverse complement strand
GGGGGTGAGCAAGGCCGGGGCGGGGGGGGGGGGGTGGGGGGGCCCCCCCCCACCACAGGGGTTTGTGGTGTGGGTGGGGCGCCCCCCCCCCCAACACCGCACGCAAACTGTGGGCTTGCCCAACGACGTTGCAATAGCCATGCCAAAATCCAAACTCGACTCAGGCCCCCAAGATAGGCATCGAGTTGGCGTAGTCCCTCCGCTGGCAGGTGCACCCCTACTGCCCCGCCCGTAGCGCCAGCCGTTCGGCGGCGACATACAGTTGCACGACCACTAGGTGGGCATAGACCAGGGCGGCCATGGTCAGCCAGATCCCCACCCCCACCGCAATGCTCTGGCCGGGGAAGGTGGGTCGGGCCATGGCTACGGTCAGGCCAGCCAAGAGCAGGACAGGCAGGTAGGCCCCCATCGAGGCCAGGCGGGCTTGCAGGAAGAGTGGGCCGCTGCTGCGGTTCAGGGCCATCCGCAGCGGTTTGGCACTCAGGGCCTCTTCGATGCCGCCTTCCTGGGCGAAGAGGAGCCGCGCAAGCGGAGCTGCCCCGGCCAACCAGAGCAGCAGCAGCACCACGGCGGTCAGGCTCGTGAGCAGCGTGAGCGCCGGGCCAAGCCCTTCTGGGGCTAGTCCACCCACCAGGATTAGCCCGATGCTACTCAGCATGATCAGCATCCCGCCCACAAGAACTGGCAGCACAAAAAAACTGAAGTCAATTAAAAGGGTAAACAGCCCGGTGATCACCCGTGCGAACGGGTCGCTCCAGGGGGGCAACGGGGTTGGATAGCCACGCCGACTATTGTCGAAACTCTCCATCACAAAGCCAGCCGTCAAGGGCAGACCCAGCCCGGTCGCCGCTGCAAAGCCATAGCTCAGGCAATGAACCCACCAGCGCGAATCTTGCTGTACGGTGCTCATGGCTTCGCGCAAACTAATCCTGGTTGGGCCAGCGCGGCGCGGGTTCACGCTGGGGCTCCATCCAGATAACGCCGCAGCAGATCAAGGGCCTGGGTACTGACAAAATCCCAGCCCTCAGTCTGGCGCAGATCATAGCGCCGGGTGACTTGCTGCATGCCCTCGGGTGTGACTAATACCACACTCACGGCGGTCAAGCCACTCGGGTCAGGCTCACTCGCCGCCTGGGCACCCAGCCCGAGTTCGGCGCGCCAGCGGTCGGCCGCACTGATTGCCCCGGCGTGGGCCAGTACAGTCGCAGCGTGCTCATCAGCCGGACGATCAAGCGGATGCATGATCAAGCCGCGGAGCTGATCTGGCCCACCTGGTGCATTGGTTAGGGCGCGGAAGATCGGGGCGTGGGCCGTGCCTTCATAGAGGGCCAGGCCCAGGTTGCGTGCGCCAAGCAAACGAGCGACCGTGTGGGCCAGCGGTTCGTCACCCACAATGGCCGTCCCAAGCCGCTCCCGGATGATCGTTTCAGCGCTGGTGATCAAGGCTTCGGCGTCCAGGCGCGTGGTGGCCCGCGCCCCAATCCGTAGCTCGTAACGGGCCTGTTTGGCCGAAATGCCCACCGTCGGATTGGTCTGCTGCATCAGATCGGCGATCATCTCGCCAATCACACTCTCGCCTAACCCGGTGGCATGAATGGTCTTGACCAGGATCACATCGGTCACGCCGCGCTCGTCACGTAGATAGGGCCGCACCACCGTTTCGAACAGAAAACGCATTTCGTAGGGCACGCCGGGCAAGACAATCGTCGTACCGCGTGGATCTTCAACCAGAAAAGCCGGAGCCGTACCGCGCGCATTGGGGATGGCACGTGCCCCAGCGGGCAGGTAGGCTTGCCGCCGATTGCTTGCGGGCATCGCCCGGCCCATCGCCGCAAACCTGGCCTCGATCTGCTCCATCAGATCAGGGCGGAAGACGAGTTCCTGGCCGTAGGCCATGGCGACCGCTTCGCGGGTCACATCATCCAGGGTCGGCCCCAGGCCCCCCGTACAGATCACGAGATCGGCGCGGGCCAGTGCTTCGTTGAGCGCCGCCGCGATCCGTGCGGTATTGTCACCCACCACACTCTTCCGGAACAGATTGACGCCAGCGGCGGCAAGCTCCCGGGCCAGGTAGGCACTATTCGTATCGACCGTCGAACCAAGCAGTAGTTCAGAGCCAATCGCAATGATTTCAGCGTCCATACACATTTTTCTCGTGATGGGATCGGGAGGGAAATGGGTAGGGACACAGCGCACTGTGTCCCTACCCATTTCCCTCCGTACGCTCCCCGTGATTGATCTACCTAAAACAAAGGATCATCGTAGGGCGATTTCTTGGGAGTTGGCGGTTCGCTCAAGCGTTTGCGATATTCGTCCCAGAGTTCTTGCTCGGTCGAGTTGGCGGCCTTGCGCCCAGCCTCGACGGCGGCCTTGAACCGATCACCGAGCGACACCCCCGAGGATTCGGCTCCGGCAACCAGGCCCAGGCGCACCTCTTCGCTGGTGCGCTGGTTCAGCGCATAGATCGCGGCGGCTCCGATGGCCGAACCAATCAACAGCCCGACCGCAAAACGACCGCTAGATTGGCGGGCGCGGCGCTGTGACTCGCTGCGCAGGGCCTGAATGATCTGCAGGGCAGCCTGGCGTTCCTGCGCCAGCGCATCAAGCGTGCTGGTGCGCTCGGCCCGGATGGCCTCACTGAAGCGCAGGGCGACCTCGGTAAGGGTGTCGCTCTCAACCGTCATAAGGTAACTCCTCATCAAGCCCGACTGGTAACTTCGGCAAGCGCCTGTTCGATAAAGGCTGCGACCGGGATGGGGCCAAGGTCTTCGCCCGAGCGTTTGCGCACAGCGACGGCTCCGGCTTCTTGTTCCTTGCCGCCGATTATAAGCATGTAGGGGATCTTCTGCAACTGGGCGCGGCGGATCTTGCCCTGCATCCGGTCGCGGCTTTCGTCCAGTTCGACTCGTAGCCCCACCGCCATCATCTGCTTGCGTAGCTCCTGGGCATAGGCTTGCTGCTTATCGGTAATCGGGATCAAGACCGCCTGCACCGGCGCTAACCAGAGTGGGAAGGCTCCGGCGAAGTGTTCGATCAAGACGCCCAGAAAGCGTTCGGTCGTGCCGGTGACGGCACGGTGGATCACCACCGGCGTATGGGGTTGGTTGTCCTCGCCGATATATTCCAGGCCCAGCCGTCGCGGTTGAATGAAGTCAACCTGAATCGTGCTGAGTTGCCACTCACGACCGAGCACATCCCGGGCCATAAAGTCGGCCTTCGGGCCATAAATCGCCGCTTCGCCGGGCGCTTCACGATACTGGACGCCGTAATGGTTCAGCGCCGAGCGCAACGCATTTTCGGCCAGATCCCAGGCTTCGTCGTCGGCGATATATTTGCCAGTATCGCCCCGCAGCGAGAGATCAACCCGGTAGTCGGTGAACTTGTAGGTTTCGAGCACTTCGCGGATCAGGTTGAAGGCTAGCCCGAACTCCTCCTCGATCTGATCAGGCCGACAGAAGATGTGGCAGTCGTCTTGCGTAAGTGCCCGCACGCGGGTCAGGCCATGCAATGCGCCACTATCCTCGTAGCGATAGAGGGTCGCAAATTCGGCGAAACGCATCGGCAGATCGCGGTACGAATGGATGCCCATCTCCTTAAAGAGGGTCATGTGGCTCGGGCAGTTCATCGGCTTGAGCCGGAAGACCAGGTCTTCGCTCTCGACCATGGGCGGGAACATGTTTTCGCGGTAGGCGTCGTAATGGCCCGACTTCTTGTACAGGCTCTCTTTGACCACATTGCCCGTCCAGACGTGGCTGTAGCCGTAGCGCGTCTGCACCTCGCGCACATAACTTTCCATCTGATGGCGCAGCACTTCGCCCTTGGGCGTAAAGAGCGGCAAGCCGGGACCAACATCGTCACTAAAATAGAACAGGCCCAACTCTTTGCCGAGTTTGCGATGATCGCGTTTCCGGGCCTCTTCCAACTGATAGAGGTACTGTTCGAGTTCGGCCTGCGAGGCCCAGGCCGTGCCGTAGATGCGTTGCAGTTGCGGGTTTTGTTCGCTGCCACGCCAATAGGCTCCGGCGATGCTCATCAACTTAAAGGCAGCCGGATCAAGTTGACCGGTCCGCTCAACATGCGGCCCACGGCACAGATCCTCGAACGTATCTTGGCGATAGGTCGAAATGATCGTATCGCCGTGATGGGTTTCGCCATACTCATCAAGCCCTTGGGCCAACCCGTCAATCAGTTCCAACTTATAGGGCTGATCCTGAAAGAGTGTCCGGGCCTCATCGGCGCTGACCTCACGAAAAACAAAGGGCACATCTTTGGCGATAATCCGGCGCATCCCGGCCTCGATCTGGCCGAGATCATCGGGCGTGAGCGGGCGGGGCAGATCAAAATCGTAATAGAAACCGTTCTCAATCGGCGGCCCAATCGCCACCTTGCCCGCCGGAAAGATCTCGAGCACGGCCTGGGCCATCACGTGGGCCAACGAGTGGCGGATGCGGTAGTAGGGATCGCTGTTGGGATCAACTGGCATGACGGGCCTCGTTTCTGGAAGAGCTACACAACGCTGGCGAATCAAAAAGCCCTCGTCCGTCTATGGGACGAAGGGCCGCTTCGTGGTTCCACCCAGCTTTGATGATTGCAGGGCACGCAGAAGCCTGCTGCAAACCATCCTTAGGTGGCGCGGTAACGAGCGCCAGACGTGGTTCCATACTGACCATACGGCGTTGGGGAACCAGGCTCGGAGGGGGTTTTCGCACGGAACCCAACCAGGTACACTCGCAGTCTAAGGTGTACCCTCCCTGGGGCGGGCCAAACCGGCTACTCGTCCTCGTCATCACCAAACAAACTGAGTTGGAACGTGCTACGCTTGATCTTACACACAGCCGGGCAAAGCGTCAAGTCAGACGATCGGCGGAGATGTAGCCTATCGCCTTCCCCCTCGCAAGCCATTGCCCCATCCAAGGAGCTTATCTTATGCGTCTGTATCCCATACACATCGCCCTCAGTCTCCTGTTGAGTCTGAGCCTGATCGTGCCGCTGGTTGCCAACGCGACCCCAACTCCGGCCAGTCAACCGTTACCACCCCAAAACCAACCGCCCATGAGTCCCTTTGGCATGAATACCTATTTTACTGGCCTAGAACGGATCGGGCGTGACGGCGACGCTGGCGTGGCCGAGTTGATCAGTCGCGGACGGCTGCTTGGCGCGGCCTGGGCCCGCGAAGAGTTGAGTTGGGGCAATCTGGAGCGTACCGGCAAGGGTCGTTGGGATTGGAATCTGTTTGATCGGCGTTTGCTGGCGACCGCCACCGGGGGCTACCAGACGATTGGTATGCTGTTGACCACTCCGGCCTGGGCGCGGGTTGCTGATTGTCCGCAGCGGATGCGCCAGTTTGCCGCCGCCGGGGTCTATGCCGATGACTTCTGGTGCCCGCCGGCCAATCCCCAGGATTTTGCCGATTATGTGTTTGCAGTGGTCGAACGCTACGACGGCGATGGATTCGCTGACGCGCCCGGGTCGCCGCGGGTCGCAGCCTGGCAGATCGGCAATGAACCTAACGCCTGGGAGACCTGGCCCGGTACGCCGGCCGAGTATGGCGCGCTTCTGGTGGCCGGTTATGCTGCTGCGAAAGCGGCTGATCCGACCGCGATTGTTGCCACGGGTGGCGTCTATGTGTTTGATGGCAGTTGGAACAGTGGCATCGGCCATCGCGATGGGCTGAGTTTCCTCAATGATGTGTTTAACGCCAATCCGGCGGCCTGGCATAGTTTTGATGCGCTCGCCATCCACCCGTTTATGCCCACGGTTGGCCCCGACGAACCGGGTGTCTACGGTTTGGTAACCCTCTGGGGACGGCTGGCTCATACGCGGGCCTGGCTTGAGCAGCAGACCACCCTGCGGGGTGGTTCGCCCCGTCCAATCTGGATCAGCGAAATTGGCTGGAGTACCTGCACCGCCGCTGATGTGGGCTGCCAGTTGGGTGGGGCAGGTGCCCCGTTGTGGCAAGTAACGGGAGGGAGGTCACACCTTGTGAGCGCTCTCCCTCCCGAAGGGGATTTCGGGGAGAATCATGTTCTCCCCGGTCCACTTGCCACACCAGATGGGCTACAACAAATCCTGATCCAGCCGTCCGGCACCTCTTTCCCCACTGAGGGCAGGGCTGATGCAACCTCTCCTCCTACCTGTCATGCTGAGCGCAGCGAAGCAGCTCTGGTTGAATATGCGAGATCCTTTGCTACGCTCCTAAGCAACAAACGCTATGGTCACGCCGAATGCAGTGAAGCGTCCGATGTCATTCCGAACGAAGTGCAGCGCAGTGAGGAATCTTCAAAGATCCCCAGTGCAGACCCCTCGCTGGCGCTCCTAATGACATATCGGATGTCATCCCAGCACCACTGGCCGACGGGCCATAGGATACTCGGGGTGACACTGTGGCGGCGCAATCACCTCTGTCTCTCTCCCTACAACTGGCCCGCCGGCCATAGGATACTCAGGGTGGCAAGCGAGGGCGGTTGCATCAGCCCTGCCACTGAGGGGTTTACAGGCGAACCGAACATCAGCCCATCTTTCCTGATCGGCAAGAGCGAGCAGCAACAGGCCGATTACCTGGTACGCAGTTATGGAATTGCGCTGGCCCTGGGGATCGAGCATATTAGTTGGTTTCAGCTCGAAGACAAGTTTGATGGTGCAGCGGGCAACTTCTGGCAGCAGGCGGCGATTCTGCGCACTGCCAGCGAAGGTTATGCGCTTAAACCAGCAGCGGTCGCCTATGCCACCCTGACCAACCAACTGCGCGAAGCCCGTTTTATCGGCTTTGGGCCATTCCAGAGTTACCGTCACGAGCCGAATGCCCTGGCTCAGCCGGGCCGCTTCCACCTCCGTTTTGCGGCCAGCGATACCAGCCAGATCGACATGTTCTGGCGCAATCAGGGCAGCGAACTCATCGAAGTAGCGCTGACCCCGGGCACGACGATCAGCCTGCTTGGGCGTGACGGCCAGAGTTTGCCCTACGAGCGGCTGGGTGATACGTTGCGTTTCACGGTGGGTGAGTCCCCACTGTACCTGCGCCAATCACCGCCGCCGCTACTTACCCTGAGTCCTACGGTGCTTACAGGGCTGGCGCAGCCCAACGGGGCCACGCGGCGGGTAAGCCTGCGCCTCCGCAATGGTGGTTCGGGTACCCTGAGTTGGAGTGCGACCACCGATGTGGGCTGGGCCAGGGTCAGTCCAGGCGCGGGTTCAGGCCGCGAGGAAGATCTCTGGGTGACGCTTGACCCTGCTGGCCTGGCTCCTGGTATCTATCAGGCCACCTTGCGCATCACGAGTAACGGTGGCGAACGCAGTGTCCCAATTCAATTCCGGGTTGTGGAACGGGTGTGGGGGCAGTGGTTGCCGCTTGTGGGGAGGTAAAACGATTTTGGATTTTAGGTTTTGGTTTTTGGATTGCTACGCTAGGCAGCATTTAAGCTGACAGCAATGCAGCCTTATCCACGTCAATCACTCGCCCATGACGAGAAAAACGACAATTGTTTGCTGCCCGTGAGGTGATTCTTGCTCTTCTCGAACAACGTTTCATGCAGCCTTTTAGCTACAACCTCAGCAAGCAACGGCGGGATGGCATTACCGATCTGCATATACTGCCGTGTTTTCGTGCCATGAAAAATAAAGTCATCAGGGAATGATTGTAAGCGTGCTGACTCGCGCATATTCAGGCGACGTACACCCTCAACAATGCCAACCCTTGGTTTTGACCCAGCCATTAACTCTGCATGATACGCCAATAAAACCCCCTGGGGGTCAAGAATATGGGTGCGATTTCCCCCTGCTGTCGCAGGTATCGTTAGACTTGGTTCATGCTCATTCAACGGACGACCTTGCCCATTCACGAGCATACCGGCCCAAGGGCTAGGTCGCAAGATGGGGTTTTTAGCATATGTCACAATCGCCTTGTTTGGTTCACAGTAAGGAGTATCTTGTAACGCTTTAGCTACAGATACAAAAGGATTGGCCCGACCAAAGCCATGGGTTGGTTCTGGAAATACAAACGTCGCCGCCTCACTGTCGCGCATTCCAATAAAAAAAACGCGCTCGCGATCTTGTGGTACGCCATAATGCGATGCCAAGAGTTTTTTGTATGTAATACTATATCCAAGTTCTTCTAGCTGTACTATAAATCGTTTTACATACAGCAAATTCTTTTGTGTGAGCAAACCCGGCACGTTTTCCATTAGAAAAGCACGTGGTCGAATTTCGTGAACAGCGCGGATAAATTGTGGTACCATATCGCGGGGATCCGCAGATGATAGTTGTTTTCCTGCTACCGAAAATGGTTGACAAGGCGGACCACCAGCAACCAAGTCAACACCATAAAACGCTCGAAAGTCGACATCGCGCACGTCTGCGAACATCGTTGTATGCGGAAAGTTTGCCTGATATGTTTGGGAAGCGGCTCGATCCCACTCCACCGCTGCTACCACCTTCCATCTGGCCGTATGAAGGCCAAGTGAAAGCCCTCCCGCACCAGCAAACAGATCTATGACCGTAGGCGATATCATACAGGCACTTTCTTAGTATGACTAACAGTCATATCACACTACTGCTACTCTATCATTAGAACGACTGTTTGTCAAGAAGCCATGAGCCAAGAGCACGACAACCTATCTGTAGATATATTGAATACTATTAGACAGTCAAATGCCTCGTTTGCACGGGTATTTGGGGATGCCGTGCGCTTACGTCGTCAAAAATTTGGTTTAAAACAGGAAGAATTATCCCATTTGTTGCAATCGTGCGGCATGCCAATCTCACAAAGCTACTTGTCGCGGCTGGAAAGTGGCTTAAGGGAAGATCCAAGCATCCAAATTGTCATCGGACTATCAATTGCTTTACAAATATCTCTCGATGAAATAATTCGTACCATTTCAAAGGAGTAGATAATGAAGCACAGTTCGAAATCTGATGAACGCAATGCAACGGTGGTACAACTATTAAATCGCCTCTTTGATGAAATTTCAAATGAAAACTATATTGCAGATAGCGACATCGAACAATCAATTGATATATTATTCAGAACAACCATATGGGGTTTCCGTGAGGTTGTTTTAGTGGTGGCAATTGCGCGTTTAATAGAGCCTTCGTATTGCGCATCAGAAGATTTCTACGCTTGCAATCCTCGTACCTTGTTTGAGAAACCCATTAAACAAGTGCTTGATAGCAAAGGTATTCCGAGTCGTCAATCAGGTCCACTTAACGTCGCAAAAGGCACGCCGCGTCTCAATACTCAATGGGCAGCAGGCCGTAAACCTCGTTTCGTAGCCGAAGAAGTCGTTCAATTAGTTGCAAAAATAGAACAAATATCGCCACAAGACCTTGAGAATTTCACGAAACTGCTTCTCCGACGCTTCATCGCAGAAGCTTTGCAAGTGCGAAAATCAATGCTTTTTGTGGATCCAAAATCAGATCTCGATCTCTTATTTCGCCTGACGAAGTCCTTTATAGAAAATACGCCCGATCAAGGCAATACACCGCAGCGCATTATCGGGTATCTTTTAGAGAGTTATCATGACCAGTTGGCGTCAAATGTGACGGTTCATGGTCATACTGATCATGCCTCGACTACGAGTACAACCAGCAAAAAGCTTGGTGATATAACTGAAGAGTCAAATGGGGTTATGCTATTGGTTTATGAAGTAACCGTTAAGGGGTTTGGTGAACAGCGTATCCGTGAAGCATATGCGTCTATTTTGCAGTACGCCGCGAATAGTGGCCTAGAAGCGAAAGAAATTATTGTCTTATGTCGAGAGCAAGATGTTCATCCCGATGTTGTCCCTGTCACGAGTTTGTATCTTGGTAAACTGGAGTACGAAGGGGTTGTTTTTTATTTTCTCGATATTTATGAGTGGATTATTGCACAGTTGTTTCGCATGAGCATGGCGAGTCGGCGCGATTTCTTTGATAAGCTACAGTCATACGTGGCTGATAAAAACACATCTGAAAAGCTGCGCTATGCATGGAAAGCCATGTTTCGCGAGGATTCCGCGTAGTGTTGAGGTCTGCAAGCATGGATGCCGTTTTTGTGCTAAGTCGCTAGAATAATTTCACAGAGCCGCACCGTTGGCTAAACAGCATAATGGATGTCGAGCATAGCTCGACATCCATTATGCTGTTTAGCCAGGATCAGGGCTACTCCGGTTGGGTCACCAACTCGGTACCGGCGACCCAGCCTTCGCGCCCGTCGCTGACCCGGACGCGCCACCAGGGGTAGTTGTCGAGTTGCACCGGCCCTTCGAGCAGGCTCATCTGGGTGCCAGGGGGCAAGCCGGCGAAGGCGTTGGACTGAAGACCGGGCTTATCGCGCAGGCGCAGGTTCTGCCCACCGGCCTTGCGCACCCAGGCGCTAACGCCGACTGCCAAAGCCCCGGCGGGCGCAGGCGCGGCCGCAACCCCACCGAGTACCGTTCCGGCAGCGGCAGCAGCAGCGGCAGGGGCACCCGCCGCAGCAGCAGCGGCAGCCGCCGTCTGGGCCTTGGCCGCCTCGGTCTTGGCCTTGGTCGCCTCGGCCTGGAGTTTCGCCATCTCGGCTTGCATCTGGCGCATCTTCAGTTGCGCATCGGCCAGAGCCTTCTCGGCCGCATCACCCGAAGCGGCCTCTTTCTGGGCGGCTTCAAGCTGCTTCTGCAGGGCGGCCATTTCCTGGCCCTTGCTGGCAAGCTGGTCACTCATCGAGCGCATCGCCTGCGCGATCTTCTCCTGCTCTGCCTTGGCTTTCGCGGCCTCTTCCTCTTCCTTCTTCTTGTCGCGACCGAATCCGAGCATAAGGGCCTCCTTGGGATAAAACTACTGCGCGTTAGGTGTATGTACCACATCTGGGGGAGCTTTGGCAACTAGTCCATTGGGCAGGCCCCAGGTTTTGGTGGATTGTGGCCGCGAAGCCGCCACAATTCACGCCACCCCTCCGCCGGAGGCAGATGTAACCGGCGTGGGGCATGTCGTGCCTGTCGGCGTAGGGACGCAGCACGCTGTGTCCCTACGGATCCTTACAACGTAAGCTCAGCACGAGCCGTGCCAGCGCGTTCCGAGGCAACCGTGAGGGTCAGGTTGGTACCCGCCGGGGCGTGGATGGTCCATTCGAGTTTCGCCAGATTATCGGTGGGATAATCACCGCCCCAGACCGCACGTTTGCTGGCCCGGCCTTCGAGTTGCCCGATCGTTTGGCGCAACTCGCCAGTGAGCAGGCTGGCCGTATCGGGCAGGCTCAGGGTGACATCAATCGGGCGGATCAGATTGGCTTTCTGGGCGCGGCGACTGCCGTAGGTGGGTAGGTAGCCGGTATTGATAGCCACGGCGCGTAGCCGGTAGACCGTTTCGCTCAGGGCGGTCACTTCGAGATTGCGCAGGGTCAGGCGCGGCCCCATCAGGGCATGGGCAATCGCAAACTCGGTGCAGGGTGCGAGGGTCGGGAGCAGCAGATGTTCGGGTGGATTGCCAAGGGTGCGCCGCTCGATCCAGCCGCCGATCTCGACCGGGCCAAGTTCGGGATGCTCGAAGGGTCGCCAGGGGATAAAGCCGCGCCCACCGTTCTGCTCATCGTCCCATTTGAGTAACTTCAGGTCGTCTTCTTCGGGGTGATCACGGAACCACTCGATAAAATCGCGTTCCTTGATCCCGGCCTCGCCGATCATATCCCACAACTCGACCGTAAAGGCAAAAATGCCCAGATGCTCGTAGGCCCAATCGTCAAAGGCCCCGCGCATGACTTCACGCGGGTGGTACCGAAAGCCGTGATAGACCGACGTGTGCGGATAGCCGGTTAGCGCCTTGCCGCGCTCGCCCATCTCCTTGAAGGTCCAGATATCGTCCTGGGGCAACTTCTCATCGGGGCGATCCGAATAGGGCCGCAGCAGCACGCCCGAATAGGTATGATAGGTCTGGGCGCAACTCACATTCAGGTGGCTACTCAGAAAATGAATCGCGGCGCGCACTTCAGGCTCGGAGCCAGGGTACGGCCCGGCCCCTTGCTGTTCACCTTCTGGCCCCCAGATGTAGGGGAAGTTGCGATTAAAGTCGAGGCCCTGGGTGGGCGGGGCAATCTTGACCTGAATCCCGTCGTAGCCCCGGATGCGCCCCTCGGTATAGACCCGATAATACTGGCCGCCATACTCATCGGGGCCACGCCGCCGCATCAGGCGCGGATCCTTGTCGCTGATCTTCCAGCCACCATCGGGATCGGGCACGCGCATCTCGACAATCTGCCCATCGCCGTCAAGATCCTCGGGATAGAGCCCGTCGCGCTCATCAGTGAAGGGATAGCGCCGCGTCCCCGAGCGCACATAGACCGGCGAGGTCAGGGCCTGTTCCATGCCATCAGGATTGAGGCAGGGCACGATATAGAGTGCTCGCTCATCGAGGAGTTGGGTCACGCGGGCATCGTTGCCATACCGTTTCAGCACCGTCTCGATCAGGTGCAAAGCCCCCATACAACCCGTGACTTCGGTCGCGTGGATATTCGCATCCAGCCAGAAGGCTGGTTTGGTCTGATCCGGCCCGGTCGCCTGATTGGTCAGCGTTGCCAACCAGATCGAGCGCCCCTCGTGGCTAGTGCCAATTGAACGCAGCGCACAGAGTTGGGGATACTGTTCGGCAAAGGCGTGCAGAGCCGCTTCGACTTCGTGGGGCCGGTAGTAACGGGTATAGTCAAGCATTAGCGATTCCTGGATGCCAAAAAGTCGATTACATCAATTTTGGTAACAATCCCGGTCACGACCCCTGCATCAACCACAACCGCCGCCGAATTGCGCCCAAAGATGCCTGTTAACTCCTCAACTGGCGTATCTGGGCTAACCGTGGCGACCTCGTGGGCGTGCAGACCATCAATGCTATGGCCCATCGCGCCGCCATTCAGCAGATAGTCCAGCAGATCGCCCTCGCTGATCAACCCGTGCAGGCCGCCGGTTTGGGTCAGTACCGGCAACTGCGAAATACCGTGGGTCTTCATCAAGCGGATGGCGGCCTCGACACTGGTATACTCGTTGGCGGCGATGACTTCACGGGCGCGGTCGGCAACCAGATCGGCGACCGACGCCGCTTCGAGGAAGCCATTTTCGCGCATCCAGTTGTCGTCGAAGATCTTCGAGAGGTAACGACTGCCACTATCGGGCAGCAGCACGACCACCAGATCCTCTTCGGTCAGATAATCGGCGGCGGGCGAACGCAGCCACTTAAGCGCCCCGGCGACGGCGAGCCCACACGAGCCACCGCAAAAGATGCCTTCGTCGCGTACTAGGCGGCGGGTCATCAAAAAGCTTTCGCGATCCGTGACCTGAGCGACATCGTCCACGACCCTAAAATCCATCGTCGTGGGCAGAAAATCCTCGCCGACACCTTCGACCTTATAGCCGTGGGCCGGGCCTAATTGGCCGGTGCGAAAATACTCGGTATAGAGCGAGCCGACCGGATCAACGCCGACCACCTTCACGGCAGCGTTCTGCTCCTTCAGGTAGCGCCCGGTCCCCGAGATCGTGCCGCCTGTGCCCATGCCCGCGACAAAGACACTAACCCGCCCGGCGGTCTGTTGCCAGATCTCGGGGCCAGTCGAGCGATAATGGGCCTCGGGGTTGGCAGGATTCCAGTATTGGCCCGCCAAAAATGCGTTGGGGGTCTCTTCGGCCAGACGGCGGCTCACCGAATAGTAGGAACGCGGATCATCCGGTTCAACCGCGGTGGGCGTAATCACCACCCTGGCCCCAAAGGCCCGCAGTGAGCGAATCTTCTCCTCGCTCATCTTGTCAGGCATCACAAAGATGCACTTATAGCCTTTGATCGCGGCGGCAATTGCCAGACCCATGCCGGTATTGCCACTGGTCGGCTCGACAATCGTGCCACCGGGCTTGAGCAGACCGCGGCGCTCGGCATCCTCGATCATGGCGACGCCGATGCGATCCTTGACGCTGCCACCTGGGTTGACAAACTCGATCTTGGCGAGCACGGTGGGGCGGATGCCACGGGCCAACTTATTAAGGCGGACTAAGGGTGTATTGCCAATCGTCTGAAGAATGTGATCGAAAATCTGGGGTTCGGTCGCAGGCGGCGCGGGCGGTGCAGTAGCCGTCACGGATTCCTCCTTCTGCGCAACCAGCGCAACACTGCGCTATGGGCAAAGTCGGTGCATGGGCAGTATGGTAGCACAGCGCACGACAGACAGCAACCGGCTTGTGTCATGGGAAGCGAACGGGTATAATGAGGATGGATGTTCAGATACTAGCTTGACGGGGCAACGTTGGCTGCCACTGAGATACTGCAACTGATTGCGCAAGAAGTGCAGGGCTGTACCCGCTGTGGATTGCACACCGGGCGTACGAAAGCTGTACCCGGCGAAGGGCCGCCTGATGCCAAGGTGATGCTGATCGGCGAAGGGCCAGGCCACCACGAAGATCGCCAGGGCCGTCCCTTTGTGGGCGCTTCAGGTCAGTTCCTCGAACAATTGCTGGGCCTTGCGGGGCTTACACGCAGCGAGGTCTTTATTGGGAACGTGGTCAAATGTCGGCCACCCCAAAACCGTGATCCGCAGCCCGATGAGGTGAAGACCTGTACCGAACTGTTTCTGTTTCGGCAGATCGAGGCCCTCAATCCGGCGGTGATTGTGACCCTAGGCCGTTTTTCGATGAACCTGTTTGTGCCCGGCGAGCGGATCATGCGCATTCATGGTCAGCCACGCCGAGTCAATGGCCGCCTACTTGTACCGATGCTCCACCCGGCGGCCGCATTGCACCAGCCCCAAAATCGCCCGTTGCTCGAGGCCGATTTTCGCAATTTGGCAACGATCCTGGCCGAGGCTCTGGCCGAAATAGCTGCGACCGAGGCTTTGACCGAAACTTCTGCTGCTGACGAGCCGCCGCTCGACCAATTGCGGCTCTTTTGAGGTTTTTGGTGCCAGCAGGAACGTCGCTAGCGCTCGTTCCTGCTGGCAGGAATCTGGGAGAACCATGTTCTCCCAGGCCCTGCGCCAAGCGAACTTGTGGCGCGACCCAACACGGAATGATTAAACTCTAGCGCGTGCTGTTAGCCTTTGCCGCCACGCGAACCAATTGTGCTGATAATGACGGAGCAATGAAAACCTATCGCCTTTCGCCTGCTGGGCGGCGCACCACCCTGGTGCTGCTCGTGGCAGCCCTGTTGATCTGGGCTTTTGCCATCTGGAGTTTTGCCAGTACGTTGCAGCTTAGCTATCAGCCTCAACAATTTTGGCCAAGCCTGCAAGCCAGTCTGGCAACTGGGTTGCGGGTTGGGCAGGTTGTGCCTGCCCTGCTCATGCTGGCCTTGATGATTGCAACCCCATTCTTGATCTGGAACCTGCTCAGTGAGTGGGCGGCCAGTTATACCCCCACCGCCGAGGGCCTGCACTTCGAGAGTCTCGGGGTGCGTGTGCTCTATCCCTGGGAGAGTATCGCGAGCGTAGCTTGCGATGATGATGAGGACGAGCCGTTTGATGAGTTGGTGCTTGCGACAGATCAGAGCGGGCAGATCGCCAATCCGCTGCTGCGTCTGTTACACCGCCAGGCCTATGGAGCCCGGCGGCTCCCGATCTATCCCGGCCTGGCTGAACGGGATGAGTTGATCGCAACCATTCGGAGTCAGCTTGCTCCTCAGGGAGCATGAGTTCTGTGAACTTGGCTATTTAACAACCCGGTTCCTGCGTTACGCTCCCTGCAGATAGCGTGCGTGGGAACCACCATGAGGCCGCTTGCGGGCGGCCTACCCTCGGAAAGGAGACGAAGTCCGCTCCCCGGCCGTGCGCGGTCGGATCATCGTGACTTCAATACACACCTATGGCAAAAAGCAAGATTCGGGTACTGCCCCTGGGCGGTGCCGGTGAGGTCGGGCGGAATATGTGGGTGGTTGAGTATGGCGATCAGATCGTCATTCTTGACTGCGGGGTCATGTTCCCCGAAGCCGATATGCTCGGCGTGGATCTGGTGCTGCCCGACATTGGCTATTTGCGGGATAAGACCGACAAGATCAAAGGGATTCTGCTGACCCACGGCCACGAGGATCATATTGGTGCGGTGCCCCACTTGATCAGCGACCTGGGCTTTCCACCGATCTTTGCGACCCGCCTGACCCACGGCCTGCTCAGCAATAAGCTCAAAGAGCACCGCCTGCTCGATAAGGTCACGCAGGTCACCATCAACGATACCGATACGTTTCAGGTTGGGACGTTCTCGGTTGAACCGTTCCATATTGCCCACTCGATTCCCGATGCGGTGGGCTTTGCGATCACCACCCCCGGTGGCATGGTCGTTTACCTGACCGACTGGAAGCTTGACCATACCCCGGTTGATGGCAAGCCCACCAACATCCAGAAGATCTCGGAATTGGGCCAGCGCAAGCCCCTGCTGCTGATTACCGATTGTGTGCGTGTCGAGTCGAAGGGCTATACGCCGAGTGAGTCAACCATCGGTGATGCCTTCGATAATATTTTTGCGGTCGCCCCTGGCCGCATCATCGTGGCGACCTTTGCCTCGAATATTAGCCGTGTCCAGCAGGTGATCGACTCGGCGGAAGCCTATGGGCGCAAGGTGCTGCTGGCCGGACGCAGCATGGAAAACAATTCGCGGATCTCGCTCGAACTTGGTTTTTTGCGGGTCGAGGAAGGGACGCTCATTCGTCCCCACGAGATGAACGCCTACCCCGATGACCAGATTGCCGTGGTCTGCACCGGGAGCCAGGGCGAGCCGATGGCGGCGCTCAATCGGATGGCGAACCGCGATTATCCCCACGTCAAGATCAAGCCCGGCGATACGGTGGTCGTTTCGGCCACCCCGATTCCCGGCAACGAAGTCAGTGTCAGCCGGGTGATCAACAACCTGTTCCGGCTGGGGGCCGAAGTGATTTACGGCGGCCAGGCCAATGTGCATGTCTCGGGCCACGCGGCCCAGGAAGAACTCAAACTCGTGTTGGCGCTGCTCAAGCCCGATTTTGTCGTGCCCTTCCACGGCGATTATCGCCATATGGTGCTCTATCGCAAACTGGCGATCGGGATGGCCGATAAATACACCACCGAGAATGTGCTGATCCCCGAGGGCGGCTCGATCATGGAGTTCGCGCCCGGCTTTGGCAAGATCGTCAGCAAAGCGCCGGTTGGCTACATCTATGTGGACGGCACCACGGTTGGGGATGTCGGCAACGTTGTAGTGCGGGATCGCCAGATGCTCGCCAAAGACGGCATGCTGATCGTCGTCGTCGGGATTGATGCTTCCTCGGGCGAACTCGTCTCGGGGCCGGATGTCGTTTCGCGGGGCTTCGTCTACATGCGCCAGAGCCAGGATCTGGTCGAGGCGACCAAGGATACCGTGCGTTCGGCCCTGACCGCGCGCAACGGCAGCAACGGTACGGCGGGCACCGTAGATGCGAGTTTCGTGAACCGCAAGATCAAAGACGTCGTGAGCGAATTCCTCTACCGCGAAACTAAACGCCGCCCCATGGTCTTGCCGGTAGTGATGGAAGTGTAAGCCAAACTTGAGCAGGTGGATGTGCAAGGAGCGGGCGCAAGCCCGCTCCTTGCACATCTCTTACCACGCAAATAACAACGTCAAATCATTCACGTTCGTCCCGGTTGGCCCCGGTTGTAACAGGTCGCCAAGGGCCGCAAACAACGGGTAGGCATCATTGCGGGCCATGTGCGCGTGTGGGTCAAGCCCTAGGCCCTGGGCCCGGGCAAGACTCGTTCCGGTCACAACTGCGCCCGCCGCATCGGTAGGCCCGTCACCGCCGTCGGTTGCCAGGGCCACCAGGGCCACATTCGTCAGCCCCGCCAGCCCCGCCATGGCCGCGAGGGCCAATTCTTGATTGCGCCCGCCCTTCCCGTCCCCCCGCAGCGTCACAGTCGTCTCGCCACCCGCAATCAGGCATGCCGGACGGGCCACGGGCTGCCCCGAAGTGGCGATCTCGCGCAGGATCGCAGCCAGAAAACCCCCGGCTTCGCGGGCTTCGCCTTCGAGCGAGGTCGTCAGCAATACGGGCTGGAACCCGGCCTGGTGCGCTGCCGCCAGCGCCGCTTCGGCCGCCGTGCGATTATCACCCACTAGCAGATTGCTTACCCCGGCCAGGATTGGATCACCCGGCTTGAGTGTTTCGGGTTGCTGGCCTGCCAACCCGGCCCGCAGATGATCGAGAAGCGCGGGCGGGGTCTGCGCAACCAGATCATACTGTTCAAGGATGGCGAGCGCATCAGCATACGTGCCCGGATCGGCCACCGTTGGCCCTGAGGCAATCATCTCGAGCGGGCTGCCAACCACATCAGAGAGAATCAGGGTGGCAAGGGGCGCGGGATGGGCCAGGCGAGCCAAGCCGCCCCCTTTGAGTTGATCAAGGTGTTTGCGCAGGGTATTGATCGCCCCGATCGGTGCCCCACTCGCAAGCAGCGCCCCAGTCAGGGCTTGCAGATCGGCCAGACTGACCCCTGCTACCGGTAGGGTGAGCAGCGCCGAGCCACCGCCCGAGATCAGGGCCAGTACCAGATCGCGGTCGGTAAGGTCGTGGAGCAGTTCAGTCATGGCCTGGGCTGCCGCCACGCCACGCTCATCAGGCACGGGATGGCCGGCTTCGACTAGGCGCAAGGTCGCAGGCAGATCCACTGCGGGTTCGAGGTGACCGTCCTTGACTACCACCAGCCCCGCCGTGAGCCGCTCGCCAAGCGCTTCGGCGGCAGCCCGGGCCATCGGCGCACCCGCCTTGCCTGCGCCCACCAGAATGATTCGTTCAATCGTTTGCAGATCGAAGCTGCGCCCGCCCACCCACAACTGATCGCCATCGCGGCGAAGTTGGCGTTGCACCGCTGCCGCAGGATCAACCGCAGCCAACGCGGCTGCCAGCGTCGTTGCGATACTCAGGCCAACCGGGATGTCCCGTAACGAGGCCGTTAGAAGATCTTCTGGCTGGATCATACCGATCCTATTGGGTTGGTACACTAAAGCCCAATTGGGCACTACAGGTATTGGCAATCCGCTGCACCAACGGCCCAAGCGCCAGGGCTCGTTCCCGGTTCATCCGGGTTGTTGGCCCCGAAATGCTCAGGGCCGCCACACAACGCCCGAGCCGATCAAAGATCGGGGCCGCCACACAACAAACCCCAATCTCGCGCTCTTCATCATCAAAGGCAAAGCCCTGTTCCCGCGCCGTTTGCAGGGCCTGCCGCAACGCATCGGCGGTATTCAGGGTCTGGGGCGTCCAGGCCCGCAACTGGGTGCGCGCCAGGTAGGCTTCGAGTTGATCGGGGGACATGCCTGCCAGGATCGCCTTGCCGCCACCGGTACAATAAAGTGGCACGCGCTGACCGACTTCGGTGAACATACGCACCAGGCGCGGACTGGCGACCTGTTCGCTGTAGACCCCTTCGTCGCCTTGGAGCACCAATAAATTACTCGTCTCGTCGGTGGCGGCGGTCAACTCTTCGAGGCACGGGCGGGCGATCCGGCTCAGGCTAAAGCGGCGACTGGCCGAAGCCCGCGAGGCCACTTCGAGCAGACGCGGCCCCGGGCCGTACATGCGACTCTCACGATCCTGGGCGGCATAGCCCCGGGCTACCAGGCTACTCAGCAAGCGATGAACTGTGCCCAACGGCAGGCCCGTGCGCTCAGTCACATGCGAAAGGCTCACATCGTCGGTACTTGTGGCGAGGACTTCGAGCACATCAAGGGCCCGGTCAAGCGATTGCACCATGCGAGCTATTCCTCAATCCACATGCCGAAAATGGCTTCCACCTCTGGCATGATAGCCCGAGAGCAGGTAGACTGTCAACTGAACTTGAGGCAAGGATTGAGATGGGGACCAACGAACTCTCTTCGGTCATACTGCGTGAACTACAACCCAGCGATGTGTCCGAGGTGATCGCCCTTAATCGGGCGAGTGCCACCCATTATGGCGACTGGGTCAGTCCACCAACCGACGAAGCGGCTTTTGCGGCCTATCTGACCCGTTGTGCTGAACCAACCACGGCCAGTTGGTTGATCTGTCGCAGGCATGACGGGGCCATTATGGGTGCAGCTACCTTAAGCCAGATTTTTTACGGCCCGCTGCAAAGTGCCTACCTGGGTTACTATCTGGGGGCAGCCTTTGTCGGCCAGGGCTTCATGCAGGCGGGCCTCGGCCTGGTGCTCGATCAAGCGTTTGGTTCATTGCGGTTGCACCGGGTTGAGGCGAATATCCAGCCCGAGAACGAGCGTTCGTTGGCGCTGGTACGCCGCATGGGCTTTACCCGTGAAGGCTACTCGCGCCGCTACCTCTGGATCGCTGGGGCCTGGCGTGATCATGAACGGTACGCAATGCTTGCCGAAGATTGGCAGCAGTTGCGTGATCAACAAAGGAACCTAGAATGAAACGACATCTGATTGGGCTGATGATTCTGGTGAGCCTGGCCGTGAGTCTGACGGCCTGTGGCAATCGGGGTACGGGCGACACCAGCAACGGTGGCACGCTCTACCTCTACAATTGGGGCGATTATATTGATCCGGCTCTGCTGGCTGATTTCGAGGCCGAGAGCGGGATTCGGGTGATTGTAGATACGTTCGAGACCAACGAGGATATGATTGCCAAGGTACGGGCGGGTGGTTCGGGTTACGATCTGGTGGTGCCTTCGGACTATGCCGTCCAGATCATGATCGCCGACGGCCTGCTGGCTCCGTTAGAGCGGACGCGCCTCAGCAACTTTGACAACCTTGATCCGGCGCTGACCGGGCTGTATTTCGACCGCGAGAACCGCTATTCGGTGCCGTACCTGTATGGTACGACCGGGATCGCCTATAGCAAAGCGGCCTATCCGCAGGGGATAACGAGTTGGGCCGCGCTGTTTGATCCGGCCCAGCTTGCACCCGTGCGTGGCAAGGCCAGCATGCTTGATGATGAGCGCGAGGCCCCTGGCGCGGCGTTGCACTACCTGGGCGCATCGCTGAACAGTACTGACCCGGCGGCATTAGCCCAGGTACGCGAGCTGTTGCTGAACCAGAAGCCCTACCTGGCCGCCTACAATAGTGGCAACTTCCAGCGTCTGTTAGCCTCGGGCGAATATGTGATCGCCCAGGCTTTTAGTGGTGATGCCCTGCTGGCCCGGCGCGGCCTCGAAGACGAGTTCTCGGGCAACCCGGATATCGCCTTCGTGATCCCCGAAGAGGGCGGCACGATCTGGATGGACAATCTGGCCATTCTGGCCGACTCGCCCAACCAGGCCAACGCCCAGCGCCTGATTGACTTCCTGCTGCGTCCAGAGGTTGCGGCCCAGAATGCCGAGTATGTTGGCTTCCTGACCCCGAATCGGGCCGCCCGCGAGCGGCTCTCGCCCGAGTTGATCGCGCTCTACAACGAGGGCTTTGCGCCTGATCAGGCCACCTATACCCGCTTAGAGTGGATTGAACGCAACGACGAGACCGATGTGTTCAGTACGCTCTGGGCCGAGGTGAAGGGGCAGTAAGCGAATTTTGGGTTTTAGATTTTGGATTTTGGATTGGCGAACCGCCGTAACTTATTGTGGCGCGCGCAGCGGCACGCGTGCTAGGTTTGTGTAGGGGTTGGCGGCGCTGCCGTGGCGGCTTGTGGCGCGCGCAGCGGCACGCGTGCTAGGTTTGTGTAGGGGTTGGCGGCGCTGCCGTGGCGGCTTGTGGCGCGCGCAGCGGCACGCGTGCTAGGTTTGTGGTAGGGGTTGGCGGGGGCCGCCGCCCTCCCCGCGCCCTCTACTGCGGGGGGGGGCGTGGCGGCCCCGCCCCCCAATCAGCAGCCATGAGGTGAGCTCCGGCCTCTGGTT
>JBLWKA010000096.1:0-22867 GCA_048381555.1 Oscillochloridaceae bacterium umkhey_bin13 | reverse complement strand
CCCGCGCTTCGATCTCGGGGTCGATATAGCTGCGTCCGGTGACCGCATCACGCAGCAGCGGCACGATCAGATCGGGCAGCAAATAGTTCGATTTGCGCACATAGGCATAGTGGCTCAAAATCCCCGAACGCCGAAAGGCTCGGTAGTAGGCATCGTCGTCCTGGATCGAATAGAAGACCACCGGCAGGCGGGGGAACTCGCGCCGAATCGCCACGGCGGTCTCGATCCCATTCCAGACCCCGGCCAGTTGCACATCCATCAAGATGGCCTGGGGTGGCTCGCTCAGACAATGGGCCAGAGCCGCTTCGCCCGTATCGAGCGCCCCTTTGACGGTGACCGCACCAGTCGCGACCAGGCCTGCAACCAGGGCCGGCCGCAAGCGTTCGTTATCTTCAACGACCAGTAGATCGAACATAACCGTTTCCTTGGCTGCGTTGGTGCCATTTTGCTGCACTGTACCACAGCCCATACACTATTGCGGCGGCGCTGAGATCGATCAACAGATCGCGCAGATCGTTAATGGCCACGCCGCGTTGTTTATAGATCAACTGGACACCCTCCTGGGCCATGCCAATCAACAAAATGATTGCCCCATAAAGAAGCGGGCGTTGACGCAAGGTCGGCACAAGGGCCAGCAGCACCAGTCCTAAACTGGCAAAGAGCAAGGCATGGCCGATGTTATGGGCCAATTCGTTGGGAAAGAAGAACTGGCCCACTGTATTGGCAACGGGCGAAACATAGGTCAGCCAACCAAACGGAAAGACCGCCAGACCGATCAGGATCACCAGCAGGACGAGGTATTGTCGTTTCATGGGTTCAGGATAGCCGCCTGGTCAAGCACTCAGGTGCGCTTCAGCCGCGCCTCAGGGCGTAGCAATCGTTCTGCGGTTACGGTAAAAAGAGACTATCTCGCACCGACAGAAAGGTTTTTTTATGCGCTGGTTGATCTCGCTACATCGTTTGGCCCTCAGTCACTTATTTTACCCTTGCCTGGCCGCAACGATATTAGCAGTCGGCTTGCTCGTGGGACGTAACCTGTTTGGGGCACGCGGCTATGGCTTTCTGATCTGGAATCTCTTTTTGGCCTGGTTGCCCTATCTGGCCGCGATCTGGGTGGCCCAGACGGCACTGCTGGGGCGTGCGGGCCGCATCCTCGCCCTGCCGGTGGCGCTGCTCTGGCTGCTCTTTTTGCCCAATGCGCCCTACCTGGTCACCGACCTGATCCACCTGCCTGGGATGCGCTTCGTCTGGTGGTACGACGCTGGCACGATGTTCGCCTTCATCCTGGCCGGCTGTCTGCTTGGGGTCTGCTCGCTGCAGTTGATGAGCACAACCGCTCGCCGCCTGTATGGCCCGCTCATTGGCTGGCTGGTGCTGATTGGGGCCTCGCTGCTTAGTGGGGTGGGGGTGTATTTGGGGCGTTTCCTGCGTTGGAACTCGTGGGATGCCCTGTTGCGCCCCGGTACGCTGCTCCGCGAGTTGCTGACCCTGCTCACCGATCCGGCCACCTACCCGCGCCTGATTGGGGTCAGTGGCATGATCGCGGCCTTTATGCTGGTCTTGTACCTGAGCCTGCACGCCGCACGCTCGCAGGGCGAATTAGGGTAGCAGATCGCCAGCATCGCGCCGTAAACCAACGATCCTCTATAATAATGCTGCTGGGCATCCCATCAAAGTAGCGGCAGATTTATGGCGACCCTGGTTTGTGCGCGTTGCTTGCATCCGAACCGAGCCGAGGCTCGTTATTGTGGGGCGTGTGGGGCAGCGTTACACGTTCGTCGTGCTACCCTTACCGTCTTGCAATCCGGCACCACACTCGGCCCAGAGGGTTGTTATCAGATCCAGCGCCTGCTTGGCCGCGGCGGTTTCGGTGAAGCCTATCTTGCTGAAGATCAGCGGCACTGGGGCCGCTTGTGCCTGGTCAAGCGTCTAGTGGTGCAAGAGGGCACGCCGGCGGCGTACGTGCCACGCATTACGGCCAACTTCGAGCGTGAAGCGCGCCTGCTTGTGGCGCTGAATACGCCTGGGCATCCTAATATTCCCGAGTTCTACCATTATTTGCCAGACGAGCACTGTCTGGTGATGAAGTATATCAGTGGGCAGAGCCTGGATCTGGTGCTGAAGCGTCAGCTTGAACCCCTGCCCGAAGACGAGGCGCTGCGTTATGTGCGTGATGCCTGTGCGGCGCTCGCCTATATGCACGGCCATGCGCAAGGGCCGATCCTGCACCGCGATCTCAAGCCATCAAATATCATGCTTGATACGACCGGGCGGATCTTTCTGATCGATTTTGGTCTGGCCAGCGAGCAGCCGGGGGGGCGGCATGCTGTGCAACCCGATTGGGGTGGCACCTACGGCTATATGCCGCCCGAACAATTGCGTGGTCATCCCGAGCCGCGTTCGGATGTGTTTGCCCTTGGGGCGACCCTGTACGAACTGGTGACGGGAGTCCATCCACCCCGCCCGAACCAACCCCTGGTTGCACCGGCACGTCTGCGGCCTGGCTTGCGCCCCGAACTTGACGCCTTGATCTTGGCCTGTATGGCTCGTGAGCCAGATCTGCGTCCCTCGGCGGCGGATCTGCTCGTTCGGCTTGACGATCTGCTCGAGTCGGCCCATATTCCTGCGCCCCCAAGCCCGGCGCGTCTACCTGATTTGCCGCCAGCCTTGGGCCGCGCCGACGAGGCGGAGCGGATCAGGCAGGCGTTAGCGGCAACCGGCCTGGTTGCCGTAGTTGGCATGCCGGGCATTGGCAAGACCACCCTGGCCGTGAGTGTAGCCCGCAACGATGCCCGCGCCACCCGGATCTTCTGGCACCGTTTTTTGCCTGGCGAAGGCGTTGATCTGCTGCTCGCCCGCCTGGCGGGTTGGCTGGCGCATCATGGCTATCCACGAGCCTGGCGACAATTGCAGCGCCAGCATCAGGCCGGTCAAGCCCCCGGCCCCGAACTCCAGGCCGAGCAATTGGCCCAGGCGGCGGGCCTGCGCGGGAGTCTGCTCTGCCTGGATGATCTGCATGTTGTGACCGAACCCGCCCTTGGGCGCATCGTGACCCAGTTGCATCAGGCGGCACAGCGCGAAGGCGCAGCGATCCTGATTACCAGCCGTAGCCTGCCCCCTTTTCTGACCCCCGAGCAAAGTGTGGTCCTGGGTGGGCTGGCGATCACAACTGCGACCGATCTGTTGGCCTGCCATACCCTGCACCTCGACCCGGCTGTGCAAAGCCGCCTCTGGCAGCAGACCGAGGGCAACCCCCAGTTGCTGGCCCTGGCCTGTGATGCCTTGCGTCATACGAGCCGCCCCGAGGTGATGATCGAACACCTGCCCGAGACCGCAACAATTGAGCGTTACCTTTTGGGTGAGGTTGACGCGAGTCTGAGTGGTGCTGAACGGGCGGTGATGGGCGCTGTGGCCCTTTTGCTTGGGCATGGTGGCACGCGTCAATTGATCGAAGCCCTGTTAGATGGAGCGAGTGCGCGCCGCGAGTTGGCAACGCTGGTTGATCGCCAGTTGCTGACTGTCGAGCCTCATGACGAGGGGTCGCGTTATCAGCAGCATGCGATCATCAGAGCGTTCTACTATGATCTGCATGGTGCCAAAGAGCGCCAGCGTTTGCACCAGTTGGCGAGCCATTATCTGGCCGAGCATGCCGACGATCCGCTGGGAGCCGCTCGCCATGCCCTGCTCGCGGACGCCCATCACGAAGCGGCGCGGCTCTTAACTGCCGCCCCGTGGGCCTTGCTGAATCAGGGCCAGGCGAGTGCTCTGGCCGAGTTGGCCGCCTTGATCAACGTAACACGCCTGGAACCAGTCCTGCAGGCGGCACTCTGGACAGCCTGGGCCGAGGCCTGTGCGCTGCTTGGGGCTGATGAGCAGGCCCATCGGTTGATCGAACAGGCCCTGGCTGCACCCACCGCCGAACCACCGGTGCGCCAGGCACGACGTTACCGACTTCTGGCCCAACTCTACGAACGCCGCAGCGATCATGCCCAGGCCGAAGCGGCGTGCCGGGCTGGTTTGGCCCTGGCAGTGGCACCGGCTTCTCACGGTATCTACACCGAGGCAGCGCGCCTGTACGCACAACTCGCCGAAGTGTTGGTGCGGCAGTCACGGCATAGCGAGGCCAGCGCGATCTGTCAGGAGGGTCTGGCCGCCCTGCCACCTGAACCTGCTGCACCTGTGGAACGCGCCGCACTCTGGCAACGCATGGCGACGATTACTGGCGAGATGGGCGCGTATGCGCAGGCCATCGCGATGCTTGAACACAGCCTTGGTCTGGCCCGCCAGGCGGGCGATCTGGCTCTGACCGGACGGATTTTGCACAACCTGGGGGCTTTTTGCGCCTACAGTGGAGAGACAGCGCGGGCCTTGCAGTATCTGCATGAGAGTGCGCAGATGAAGGAGCAACTTGGTAATCGGCTTGACCAGATTGATACCCTGAATACGCTGAGCATCGTCTTGCTTGCCCAGGGCGAGCGGAGCGCCGCCGCCAGCACCCTTGAACAGAGTTGTGCGCTCGCCCGCCAGTATGATCTGCAAGGCTCGCTGGCCTCGAGTTTGCTGAGTCTGGGGCAGTTGCATTACGAATATGGTGAACTGGAGGTCGCCCAACGCCATCTTCAGGATGCCGCCACGATTTTTACGGCCATCGGCGAGGTCGGCGAATTGATGCGCGCCCAGATCGGCCTTGGTGACCTGGCCCTGGCTCAGGGCCAACCGGCCAATGCCCAATATGTGGCTGCGCAAAGCTATGCCCTGGCGCAGCGGTATGATCGACAGTTGCTGGCGGCCTGTGCCTTGCGTGTGCTTGGCGAGGCGCAACTGGCCGAGCATGATCTGGCCCAAGCCATCATGAGTTTGACTGAAGCACAACGCCTGAGTGCCGATCATGGCGACCCCTATGATCAGGCGCTGCTCGAATGGGCCATGGCCCGCCTGGCGTTGGCCCAGGGCGATTGTCCGGCGGCCAAAAGACAGGCCAACCAGAGTTTGCAGTTGGCGCAGGAACAACAGATCAGGTATTTGATTGCGCCGATCACGAGCTTTTTAGCACAACTATCCCAAGAAGACTAAGATGCACCTTAATGAGCAAGCACCCCCAGTTCGCGAGCCAGCAGGGTGGACTCTAGGTCATAACGGGTCAACTGGCCCAGCATATAACCACGCCGATCCGTGACCCGCCCATCGCGGGTGATGCCCCCAACCGGGCGGTTGTGAATACTCACCAGCGTGATCCCGTCGTCACTGACCCACCAGCCCGTAGAACGTCCATGACGATCCAGCACACACCCGCTCTCCTCAACCATGCCCTGATGCAGATCTGGATGTGCTGCAACCATTGTTGCCCCCTCTGGTGCGATTTTAGCTGCGTAACCTTGCTAACGCAACCTCCTGGTACGATCTACAGTAGCACACTGATAACGAAATGGTCAGCGATGCAGGCTCACGCATAGCTTTGATTTTGCTGAGGAAGCAGGCGCGATCCGCATAGCTGGCAGCCTGGGCGGCAATTTGACGAACATGGGAAGTCTTTCTACAATCGCTCGCACGCGCCCGGCTTATGGTTTTAGGTTTTGGCAAAGCACAGTGGGTGCTAGGCACACTCGGGAGGAGCTATGGACGAGCTAAGCTCGCGCTTGACTCATGCGTTATTACTTGCCCTCAATGCAGCGATTAGCCCACCTGAATTTCTGCTTGATGCGCAACCTTGCACCCTAGGACGGGGCCAGGGCTGTGTGGTGCTGGTCACGGGGCCGCAGATTTCGCGTTTACACGCCCGGATCGAGCCAAGTGGGCCGCGTTATGTGTTAAGCGACGCGGGCAGCGTGAATGGCACCTATGTGAATGGGCGGCAACTGACTGGCCCGCATACGCTGGTTCACGATGACCTGATTGGCTTAGGCAGTCCTACTCCGTTGTTGCGTTTTCTTGATCCTGATGCAACAGTACCGACCGTGGGCATGCTGCGTTACGATGATCGCACGCTGAGCTTTCAACTGGATGGGCAGCCCCTCGAACTGACTAAAAGTCAATACCGCTTATTGCTGCACCTCTACCGCAACATGGGTGCGGTCTGCACTCGTGAAAGCTGTGCCGAGGCCCTGTGGGGGCGTGATTTTGATCCAGGGATGGATGCGGGTGCCCTTGATCAGGCGATCAATAGTTTGCGGCGCGCTTTGCGTCAGGCAGTCCCCGACACCGATTTGATCCAGACGCGGCGCGGGCTGGGGTATGAGTTAGTGTTATAGATGGGATGGGATGGGTTGCGATCGCAGCCCATCCCATCTACAAGGTGGCAAGCGGCGGCATGCCGCGTCCCCTTGATCTTCGGTTTAGCGTGCTACCATCGGCAAATACACCCCACGAATCGGCGCATGCTGGTTGGGAATATTAAAATCCCGGTTGTCAATGGTTACGCTGCCTGCCAGCTGGCCGTTCGGTGGAAGTTGGCTGCCAGTGCGTCGGATCAGCACGTAGGGTTCGAGCCGGGCCAGGAGATCGGCCCAGGCCGGCGCATCCTGGCTAAAGGCCAGTTGGTTCGGGTCAAGGTAATAGGGCAGTTGTGGCTCCGAGAAGGCTTTCCAGACGCCATTGACCAGCGTGGCTTTGGTAGGACGCTCGTCGCGTTCGCCCAGGGGCAGGAAGATCGAGATCCCGTTGGCCCCATCAAGCGGCCAATCAACCCCGTTGAAGGATCCGCTGACTGTGCGGCGCGCCACCACTACGGGTTGTTCCCCCAGGGTGACTGCGCGGGCCACATCAAGGGCGGCCTCACGCACGTCGCTGGGCACTGCCGGGTCGCCACTAAGCCCGAGCCGCAACGCGAAGTCGGCCAGATCTACATAACCCTCGCGGGGATCAATCGTCAGGCTGCTATCGTAATCAAACTTCTGGCTCTTATCGTAGGTAGCAAAGAGCGCCAACAGGAGCGGATGATTAGCCGGGGCTGATTCGGGCAGGGCGGCCAGGATCAGTTCAGCCAGGCGATTAATGCGCACCACCAGATTGTTCGGCTGGCTCTGGCGCAGTAGGCGCAGATCCAGCGCCGAGATCGTGAAGGGACTGCGCGGGCCATAGCTGCTGGTATTGTAACGCGCCACCAATTGCTTGGCGAGCTGTGCGGGGGTGGTATTTTTGTTCAGGTTTTGCGGGTTCAAGTAGATCTGATAGGGCAAGTCAGCGAAGAGCAGATTCTGCCCGGCGATCAGATAGTCAGCCCCGTCACGCACTTCGTAGACGGTCTCGATCATCGCCATCAAACAGGCATCGTAGAAGAGCAGATCGAAGGGCGCATGGGCCGCAAGGGCCGCGCCAGTCTGGCGGGTCGCCAGCGAACTGCCGCCACTCTGGATATCGAGGCTCAGACCACGCCAGCCGCCCGACTGGATGCGGATGCCACCACGGGGCTGCCCAGGCGGATCGTTATAGTCGGGTGCCCAGCCGCCGCCGTGGTTGATGATCGAAAGCATGCTGTAGGGCGTAGCAGGCGAAGTGGCTCTGGCCCAATCAATGAAACCGCCGAGTGTAGCGACACTGCCGGTATCGAGTTCGTAACTGCCGCTGGGGGTCAACCAGCCCGGCCAGAGGGGCGAAGTGGCAGCCTGTTTAGTGACATCCTCCAGGCCATATTTGTTCTGGCGGTAGACGCGGGTATCGGCGCTGCCTGGCCCATCATAGAGCACCACCAGATGGATAGCCGGGTTGGGAGGCATGCGGCGCAGCCGGAAGAGCAGTTCGTTGATTGCACGGGCCAACCCCCCTGGCATATTCGAATTTAGATCGACCTCGTCCCCTCCTAGGTAGAGCAGCACCAGCCATTGCGGGCCGTCAGGATCGGGGGGCGTGGTCGCAGTTGGGGTCGGTGACGGTGGAAGGGTGGCGGTGGGATCGGGCGGGATCGTAGCGGTGGGATCGGGCGGAATGGTGGCAGTTGGCGTATTGGTGGGCGTCTGAGTGGGATCGCCGGGCGTGGTGGCAGTCGGCGTATTGGTGGGCGTCTGGGTGGGATCGCCGGGCGTAGTGGCGGTCGGCGTATTGGTAGGGGTGTTCGTAGGCGTATTGGTGGGGGTGTTGGTGGGCGTATTAGTGGGAGTCGTGGCTCCTGGGGGTGGGCAGACGCCCGAGCCATCATTGAGGCAAACGCGCAGACTATAGCTACCGGCGACATTCGGGCCATTGGGGCGGATCCGTAGATGGAAAGGGCCATTGCTATCGGCGGTAAAGAGCACCCGATGGTGGACATTGCCTGTTCCGGTGGAACCATTGGCCGCACACTTGCCTGCCAGATAGCTGCCGTTGGGCCGATAGACCTGGAGGCCTGTCCCCGTATAGTTGTAGCCATCACACGAGTTGCCATAACCACCCAGGGCGGCGTCCACATCGAACAGTTCGACTATATAGGCCTGGCTGGCAACCGCCTCGAAGCGGTACCAATCTTGCTCGGCAAAGAAGGTTGCAAAATTGGCGCCTCGGGCCTCGATCCGGCTGCGCAGCGCCTGTTCGGAACCAACCCCCAGCGCATAACTGTTCCAGATCGCGTTGTTGGGCTCGAAACTGACCGGATCCCAGGCTGCACCCGGCTCGCCATATTTGGGCAGCACCCGCACGCGATAGGTGCCACTCGCAGTGCCATTATTCGGGCTGACACGAAAGGTGTACACGCCAGTTGTTGCGGCGGTAAATGCGACTATGTGGTGGGTATTGCCCACTGTTCGGTTCAGATCTTTGACCTCGCATTGCCCTGCAACCTGGGTTCCTGCCGGATCATAGATCCGCACGGCGGTGCCGTCGTTGTTATAACCATCACAAAAATTGCTACGCCCAATCAGACTCGTAGCCGCCTCGAACAGTTCGATCACATAGGTCTGCCCATTCACGGCTTCGAAGCGGTACCAATCCTGGTCAGGCATAAAGGTTGCATAGGCAGGATTGCGCCCTTCGATGGTACTGCTGAGCGCATTGGCATAACCGGGCGTAATCAGATAGGCGTTGAAGCGGGTATTATTCGGCTCGAAGCTGACCGGATCCCAGGCCGCGCCCGCTTCGCCAAACCGTGGCAAGAGCCGAATCCGATAGTCACCGCTCACCCCGGCATGATTAGGTTTGACCTTCACATAGTAGACTCCCGAGGTGGTAGGACTAAAGGCCAGCACATGATGGGCGTTGCCAGCCGAATTGCTTAGGGTATCTGGATCGCAGCCATTGATTACGATGTTGCGCTGCGGATCGTAGATCTGCATACCAAGCCCATTGTGATTATAGCCATCACAGAATGCACCTCGTGCGCCCAAACTGCTCGCCACCTCAAACAGTTCGATCACATACCCTCGCCCGCTGACCAGATCAAAACGGTACCAGTCGCTATCGGGCTGATAGGTTGCATAATCGGGATTGCGCACTTCAATCGAACTGGCGAGGGCATTGCTATAACCGGGCTTGAGCTCGTAGGCATTGACCCAACTATTGTTTGGCTCCAGCGTATTGGCATCCCAGGCCGCCCCGGCTTGGCCGTAACGGGGCAGGATGCGCAAACTATAAAAACCGGCCACGGTGGCTGTGTTGGCAAGCACGCGCACCACAAACGCACCCCCGACTGCTGCCGTGAAGTTGATGACATTATGGGTATTGCCCGACGAAGCTACTTCGGCATCGCACGAAACGCTCAACTGGACCCCATTCGGATCGTACAAATACATGCCCAAACCGCTATTGTTGTAGCCATTGCAGGCACTGCTACGTCCAGCCAGGGTATTGGCCACATCAAATAACTCAATCGTATAACTGCGCCCGGCCACTACCGTAAAGCCAAAATAGTCCTGATCACCAGGTGCATCAATTGCGGCAGACACCGGACTATCGAGACCAATGCTCGGCAGTAGTTGGGCCGTCGCTCGTGTATCGTTGGGCTCAACTTCGTCAATTGGGGCTGCATACACAAGGCTTTGCGGCACCAGGGCCAGGCCCGAGGCAAGCAGCGTGACGATCAGCAGCAGGGCGGTGAACGGGCGCAGGAGACGGGACATCGCGGGGCTCCTTTCGCACGGCAGGCACGTAGCACTGCTCTGGTTATAGGCGCACTTCGTTGGGCCAACAAGCGTGCATAGCTCACAACAGGCTTTGGCTTTGCTCAGGTTAGCAGGGAGGAAGATGAGGCTACGTGGTTGCTCTGACCATAGCATGGCTAATAAGAAGCCCCGGTAAAAGTACCGGGGCAGTAGGTGAAGATCTTTTTTTGTGTGGTTATGCACGTTTAACGACGGACGATTGGCAACAAAACTCGATAGGCCCAGCGCAAGCCGGCGGGCACACTCAGTTCGCTTCCGCTGCCTTCGCGTAGGCGCAGCGGTGCGTTCGGGTCAAGCACAAAGCTGGCACTGGCTGCGTTGCTGGCGAGGCTACTCTGGCTCCCACCAACCAGCACGATCCGCACATTATAGGTGGTAGGATCGGCCCTGGTGGTAGATAGAATGAGGCTAAAGCTGCCATTATCATCGGTGGTGAGGGTACTGAGGACACGTTGGTTGACCACAATCTGCACCTGGCGGTTGGCCGGGTAGCCCATGCCAACCAGGGTGAAGTAGCTGCCCTGTCGTCCATTGGGGTAGTTGATCAGCAGGCTGGCCCCATCGGCGCGTCCACCGACAAAGTTGATCCCACTGGTTGAATTGTTCAGGTTAACCGTGCGGTTGCGCGGTGCAAAGAAGTAGTCACTCAGTTGAGGGGTCAGGGCATAGCTGCCACGGGGCAAGCGTTCGAAACGATACTCGCCCTGGGCGTTGGTAGCAACCGTCAATCCTTTGCCATTGGCAACGGTCACACCCGGCAAGGCCATGCCATTGCGGTCAACAATGGTGCCGCTGAGGGTGTGCTGGTTGCTTGGATCGTAGCGCACAAAATCCACTTCGCTGGCACTCGGGCCAACCGTGACGGTACGCTGGGCTGGCTCGAAGGTCGAGCCGCTATACGACGGGATGATGGTATAGGTATTGTCTTGCAACTCGGTGAAACTGTAGGCACCAGTGCTATCGCTATAGACGGTGCGCCCGGCCCCGGCATCAATGCGTGCGTAAGATAGCGGGCTGCCGTCGGCATTGCGAATGGTTCCGCTGATCGTATAGTAGACGATCGCACCTGTAAAGTCCTGGGCCTCAACATCCTGCCCTTGCACGCTCACCTCGCGTGAGGTCGGGGTAAAACTGTAGCCGCGCCGGGTGGGCACCAGCGTATAACTGCCATTGGCGAGGCCACTAAGCTCGTAACGGCCTGTTGCATCGGTGGCGGTTGTATATCCAGCGCCAGCCGAGACCGTCACGTCAGTTAAGGCTTGACCCTGGGCATCCAGAATATGCCCGCTGATGCTATAACTGGTCTGGGTGCCAACAAAATCCTGGCCACTCAGATCATTGTTGGTGAGCGTAACGCTGCGCGTGGTTGGACTAAAACTGAAGTTGGCGCGGCTCGGGGTCAGGGTATAGCTGCCAGGATCAAGCCCGCTCAGCACATAGAAGCCACTGCTATCACTTGTGGTTTGTTGTTGCGCACCGGCACTGATTTGCACCCCGGCCAGAGGCCGATCCTGCGCACTCTTGATCGATCCGCTGATCAGGTAGACTGGCCCGCTGCGGAACGGGGCATACAGCGCTTGATTGAGTCCGGTATTATCGGCATAATCGAAGATACCGTTTTCGATAGCGGCAATGTTGGTGGTACCCCACCAGTTCTGACGCGCATCAATCGTTGGATCATCCGCTAAGCGACTCCCTGCATCCAGATTATGCTCGAACGGATCACTGGTACCGTAGCTATTGCCAAAAATATTATTGTCGTTGATGATTGGCTTACCACCAAAGACGTGAATACCGCCGCCAATCGTATTGTTCGTGATCGTATTACCGCGTACCGTGATCTTGCCATTCAGAGCCAGACCACCAATGTAACTATTACGATTGCTAGAACACGTCGTACCGCTACTGGCATTAGCACTGATCAGATTGCCCAGGACTTCACCTTCAATGACGGGTTTATACCAGTTGCTGCTCCCTACCTGCAACCCACCCACACAGTAATAGTTGTAGGGGTAACGATTGTAGCCCGTATTGCCGGTGATCTGATTGCCAATGGCACGAATGTGACTTCCCTCAAGATACGCACCCGTGGTGGTATTCGCACTGATCGTATTGCCACTCAAGTTAACGGTGAATGTACCCCGGTAATGCTTAACATTCACTCCACCAAAGTTCTGCGTGATCGTATTACCACTAATTGTTACCGTGCCACCCGTATTGTCTGAAGTTGAATTATCGAGCCAGATCGCAAAGCCACCTTGATGCGTGATCGAACTGTCGGTGATTGTGACGTGCAGAGGGGGAGGAAGATCGTACTGCCACTTCGAGTCCAGGCTGATCCCATGGCCCTGATTGTGCTGGAGGGTCATACGGTGGAGGCGCATGGCGCTATCAAGCGAGCCCGTCACGGCCGAACCTTTGCTCTGCTGAATGGTCAGGTCTTTCAAATAGGGTGAGGCATACGTCAGACTGATCGCCACAGTGGCATAGTCAATGCTGGCGTATTCGATGATACTGCCACCAAGATAGCGCCCGGTACTATCAAAACTGGCATCAATCGTTTCGCTCAAGAAGACGATGCCGCGCCACGCGCCAGGGGCGGGATTAGTTGTGTTGGCGGTGAAACTGATCGGCTGGGTGGCCGTACCACGGGCCACTAATTGGCCGCGGATTTCGAGAATCGGGTTCGCGTTGAACTTGATCAGGGTGCCAGGCCGGATGGTGAGCGTAATGCCCTTAGGAACCAGAACATTGCCGGTAATTTGATAGCCTGCCGGACATTCTTCGGAGCTCCACGTCGTATCACCGGTCAACTGTCCCGAATAGCTCTCGCAGATAAAGGCTTGTGGCCCGATCTGGGCCATGATCGGTGGGGCGCTACTTACTACGATCACAATGCTCAGGATCAAGGCGAATAGTTGGACGTACTGTCGTCGCATTGGACTCCTCCCTTCGCTGCTACCAGATGAGGCCGATCCACTCACTTGGCAGCATAGATTGGGACAGAACCCGATGCGAGAGCGCCAACCTCACGATTGGCTTAGGGTTTGATCAGATGTTACAACGTTGCCAACCGTTCTAAGGCTTCGTGGCGGGCGGCTTCGTGGGGCAGGCCCAGACTGTAGCGCCGACAAGCCAGCCAGTAACTGGTCAGCAGGCGTAGCAGGGGCAAGCGAATTTGTTCCTCATCACTGAGTGGCCCGGCACTGGTATAGCCGTCGAGCAAGCCTTCGCGCCAGGGTTCTGGATAGATCGCACACAACCCGCAGGCGAGGTCAAACAGGCCGTCGCCGCCGACGCAGATTCCTGGTTCGACCAGGGCTTCGAGGTTGACGTGGCTGCCGGCGGTGCAACAGACCGCGTGCGGGCCAAAATCGCCGTGGATCAGTTGCGGGACGCTCATATACAATCGCGGATCGCTCAGCACACAGGCAATCCGGGCCTGAATGGTTTCATCAAACAGGACCGCATCGGTGGGCGGCGGGGCAAGATAATTGCCAATCCGGTTGAGGGCGGCGAGCCAACCCTGACTGGGCCAGCGCCCGTTGGGGTTGGGACGACCGGCCCCAGGGGCGCGTACGCGATGCATGCGGCGCAAGGCTCGCCCGGCCTGCCGCCCTGCTCCGCGCAGCAAATGGGTTTCGGTAAGCTGATCTGCGCCCACACCGGGCACATAGGCTTCGAGGGTATAGGCAAAGGGTACCATGGTGCGGGCCAGATCGCGTTGGATCAAGCGCGGCACCGGCAACCCCTGACCGCCAGCGGTGCGCAGAAAGAAGACATGGGCCGCCAGATCGTCTTCGGGGGCGACCCGCAAGATCAGATGCTCGTTGAGGGTCGTGATGCGAATCAAAATATGGCGCTCGGTCTGGGCGTGCAATCTGACCGCCACTGGGCGCAGACCGACAATCTGCACGACGGTGGCGGTATCATCGCCGAGACGCGCCAACACCCGTCGCCAGGCATCGCTTAGGCCATCGGCGACCGGGGGTACATAATGATTCAGATGGGTGAATGCAGCGGGCGGCACGGGGTACTTAATCCGAAGTGTATCAAAATAGTATATCGGTTTGCACGTTTATTCCAGTCAAAAGAGTTGCCCTGATCGTTTCGCCAAACAAGATTGTCCTTACCAGCGTATAGCGCCCCTGAAGGGGCTGGGTGTACTGTTCAATCGTTTGGCTTGCCAGATCGACAATCCAGACCTCGCTGATTGCGGCTTCGGCATAGCGGGGTAGTTTTTGCTCGCGATCATAGGCCAAACTGGTATCGGCAACCTCGATCAGCAGGAGGATCTCGGCAGGGGTTGCCAGCGCCGTGGTGTAGAAATCGGCGCGTGGTTGGAGCAGCGCCAGATCCGGTTGTGGTTCACCAGTGTCACCGAGCCGAATTGGGTTTTGGACACTAACAATCGCCTCGTCGCCAAGCTGTTGGCTGAGAATACGATTTAATTTGTTGACGATTGCGACGTGGAGCGGCCCAACTGGACTCATGACGTAGATCTCTCCATCAAGCAGTTCAATCCGATCATCTTCGCTGAGGAGACCCGCTTCACGCATCCGAGCAAAATCATCAACGGTAAAGCGTTTCCGGCTTGGCAGTGTGATCATCGTAGCGCCTCCGTTCACGGGACAAGGAAGCCGAGCGCCCGATTGGTGGCGCGATCTACTACCCAGACCTGCCCATCAGGGGCAACAGCGATGCCACTCGGGTTGTTCAGGCTGCTAAGGTCGTCGCCGCGCCCGCCCCAGCGCACCAGCAAGTCACCCCGGCCATTGAAGGCCATCACCTGATTGCGGCTCGGCACACTCACATAGACGCGCCCATCGGGGCCAACCGTGAGCATAGGGTCGTCGTAGGTGTTGGCGCGCCAGCCCGTGACTTGCCAGGTGATCAGCGGAATAGCGCCAACCCGCCCTGTGCCATCAGGCGCAAAGACCTGCACCCGCCCGTTCCAGGTATCGGCGACGTAGAGGTTGCCCTGCGCATCCACCGCCACGCTGGTTGGCTCGTTGAACTGGCCCGGCCCGGCTCCAGCACTGCCGATCTGATACAGGAAGGTGCCCTCATCGTCGGTCACGATGACCCGTTTGTTGCCGGTATCGGCGATGTATACGTTGCCGCGATTGTCTACAGCGATGCCGCGTGGCCCGAAGAAGCCGAGCGGATTGGCTTCGTTACGTGTCGGATCGCCATCAGTAATCGTGGCCCGCCGTCCGTCGGCCAGATCCTGCGAACCACTACCCCAGGTTGCCAGCACACGTCCATCGGGGCCATACTTCACCACGCGGGCATTCCAGGTATCGGCGACATACAGGTTGCCCTGATTATCAATCGCCAGACCGCGTGGTTCGTACAGTTGATCCGCCGCGCTGCCGAAACTGCCAAAACTGCGTACCAACTCGCCGGTGGGACTGTAGACATGAATGCGGTGCCCGCCGGTATCGGCAAGGTACAACTGGCCCTCGGCATCGGTCACCGCCCCGGTCGGGCCGACGCCGCCACTGGGCAAGTCCGCCACACTCTGGGCGACAAGGGTTAGTTGGGGCACGCTATCGGTCGCAACCGATCCGCCCACGCCACCGGCCAGATCGCGGCGCATCCAGAATTCGAGTTCTCGTGCGCCCGGCTTAAGCGGAGGGGGCAATTCGCGGAAGAGCACAAAGGCGCGGAGCGTTTCCCAGTTTTCGCGCTGGAACGGCCAGCGCAGGGGTGCGAAGGGGCCATGCACCAGATCCGAGATATCGCGCCCACAGCCACCTGAACCACCGCGCCCGGCTGGGGCACTGAGTTGTTCTGCGGGCGTCCAGGTGCTGTAGTAGAAGCGTTTATAGCCGGGCTGATCGGGCGAACACTTATCGCCTTCGGGGAACCACCAGTTAAAGACGCCAGTTTCGCCATAGGGCTGCACATAGTTTTCGCGCAGGGTTTCGCGCACCGCATCGGTCACAAAGGGCTTATAGAGGATCACGATCGGGGCGAGGGCGGTCGAGCCATCGGGCATCTGCACTTCGAAGGTACTGGGATTGGGGTTGGTCTGGTAGGCGTTTTTGCGAATCCAGGTAATGCGTTGGAAGTCGCGCAAGTACCACTGCATCGGCCAGGCCAGCGAGCCATCGCCACGCTCGTCGCCGCCATCCAGAATGATCGGCATACTCAGGCCGCCGACGGTATCTTCGGCACTGCGCTGGCCGCGGGTCAGGTTGATCGCCAGTTCGCGGATATTCTCGACATGGCGGGGCACATCGGGCGCGGTCTGAGTATAGACCAGCAGCTCGATTGGGGTATCAGGATGGGCATAGACCGCCATCCAGGTGGCACGCAGGGTGTAACTGCCCAGCACGACGGCAAGGGCCAACCCGGCAACGGCGAGCACCGGACGCGATCCGATCCGTCCGGCAATGGTGAGCAACCAGTAGAGCAGACCACCACCGATCAGCAGCGGAACAAGGCCCTGGAGCAGGTTGCGTTGGGCCTCTTGGGCTGATCCGCCCATACCAAGTCGCCACATCGCCACCCCAAGGGCGACGCCAGTCAGAATGGTCAGCACCGCGACCAGCCAGAGTGTGCCGGTTGAAGCGGGGGGCGCGTCTTCGCTGATCGGGGCGCGGGTGGCACTGATCAAACGGGCGATGACCCAGGCCGCCAGTAGATTGCCCGGCAGCGCCATATGCACCACCAGCCAGGGCATCTTCTCACCGGCCCACGAAAAGATAATCAGGGCGGTCCAGAACCAGAAGACCGTCAAGAGCGGATAGAGCGCCCAGGGCTGGTTGGCGGCGACAACCAGTCGTTTGAGCAGGCTGGTATCAGGCGCAGGGGCGACCAGACCCAGGCTGCCAGGCGGAGCCGAAGGCAGCGTCTCTGGCTCAGTCGTCGTCGCAGTCGCCACATCACTGGGAGACTCGCCCTCGGTGTCGGCATCGCTCGCTGGCTTGGCTTGGCGAGCGGCGATCAGGCTAGGCACAGCCCGCAAGATCACCGCCGCGATCATGGCGATCACGGTACCGATGCCGGCCAGCACCGCGATGGGATCATAGAGCGGCAAATGCATCAGGTAGTAGTACCAGGGCTGATCGCCGCGGGCATACTCTTGCTGGCTCCCAAGCCAATAGGCCAACCCGGCATACAGGCCGTCAATCGCCCCGGGCATATAGGCAAAAAACGACGAATAGAGGGTCAGGTAGATCGCGCCCAGAATGGCAAGGGCGATCCAGAGTTCGTTACGGCGCTCGTGCCATAACTCAAGCAGACGCGGCATCAGCACCGGAGTCGGATCCCAGAGCCGTTGACAGAGCCAGGCTAACAGAAAGGCCGAGGCGACCAGGAAGGCTTTTTCGCCAAAATAGAGTCCGAGGCCAATCGGGATACGTGGGTTGAAGATCATCAACAGCACACACAATCCGATCACCCCGATTAAGAACCCGTTGAGATAACGCGCAAAGCGGCTCTCGCTCAGTAGCCGCATGAGCACAAAGACCCCAAAAATAAAGAACAGGATATAGTAGAGTTCGTGGGTTGCAATCGCGAGGGCCACGGCGGCGGCGGTCAGATAGAGCCAACGCGCCCGCCCGGTATCGAGCCAGCGCAAGGCTCCGATCAGCATCCAGACTTCCCAGAGCACCATCAGGCCATCGTGGCGGGCAAAGCGGGTGTAATACAGCAGCGCCGGGGTGAAGCCAAGCAAGACCGCCGCAACCAGTGCCCCACTGCGGCCAAGGTAGGGCCGCAACCACCAGGCCGAGGCGACCATCAAGATCCCGGCTACGGCCATGGGCAGGCGGGCCTGGGCGTCGCCATCACCAAACAGAAAGTAACTGAGCGCGGTCAGGTAGTAGAGCGATGGCCCGTGGTAGACTGGATCGTAGCAATAGGTTGGAGCCACGACCCCGCCACGCTGGTTGCCATTCTCATCCAGGCCACTCCAGCAGTTAAAACCACCTGCCCCGGTATACAGTCGCCAACTCGACCAGGCGTGAATGCTCTCGTCGTGGTGCATCGCCATATGGCCCAGGCCCCACAGGTGGGCAATCAGACTGGCGACGATGATCAGCGTATAGAGCGCCACCTCCCAGCCCGTACGCGAGAGGTCAACGGTGCGGGCCAGGGTGCCAGGTTGGGCCTGGCGATCTATTGATGCTACTGCCATAGGAAGATTCTCGTCGTTTAAGGTCGTTCACCACGCACACTACCGCCGAGGCCAACCCCGATCTGGTTGGCAAGTTCGGGGCGGACTGCGATCACAAAATCGGTCGATCCAAGCGGATGGGGTAGCTGGCGGAAGATCAAAAAGCGCCACCAGCGTTCGCCCACGCCCCGATCAAGAGGATTACGCAACAACTGGCCGAGCAACGAGGTCTGTTCGAGCGGCACATCACGCCAGTTTGCGCTAAGTCGGTAGATCTGGTCTTCGGGGAGCCACCAGCGCAAGGGGTAGCGCTGCACTACAAAGCCACGCAACGGGCCATCGTTGAGCGCCCCAAAGGGCACATTTTCTTGCAACAACAAGACGGCCATCACCTCGGGGCCAGGGGACGTGCTAATCGTCCCACTGATGCGCTGGGCATTGGTAAAATCACGCAGATACCAGCCCCAGACCGTTTCGTTATCATAGATGATCGGCATCGCCAGCCCGCGTCCCCGAATGATCGAGGCGTCTTCGAGGCGGCGCACAACGCGCATCACATCAGGCGAGGTCTGGGTATAGACCATAGGTTCACGCGGCACATCGCCATTGACAAAGGCCAGGCGCAAACTGCTTCGCACCGTAAACAGGCTCAGGGCCACCCCCAGGCAGACCACCAGCAGCGCGATCGCGGTGCGGTTGTCCCAACGCAAGGTAGCGCCAAGGGTCAGCAGGGTCAACAGGATCAGGCTGGCGGCAGGCACCACCCAGGGCGCGATCATGGCCTGGTTGCCGAAACCAACCACCGCATTGAGCAGCACAAAACTCAGGCCGCTAATCGCCGTAAAGAGCGCAGCGTAGATCACCCAGGCCGAGCGCGGAATGCTCAGGGCTGGTAACTGACCGTCGGGGTCGGGTTGGCTGCGCCAGATCAGGGATTGGGCGGCCCAGGCTGCCAACAGGGTCATCGGCACACTGATATGGATCGTGAGCCAGGGCATCTTTTCGCCGGCCCAGGTATAGATGCCCAGCGCGGCCACGGCCCACCAGGCCATAAACAGGATGGCAAAGGCGGGCTGCGGGGCGGGATCGAAGCTATGCTGGGTGCGCAACCAACGGAACAGCGCTCGCCCGACCAGGATCAGACCGAGGCTGCCAAAGATCATTAGCAGCGGCTCGTAAAGGGCCAACAGGAATAGGTAATAGTGGCCGGGTTGGCCGCCGCGCTCAACATTATGCTGCGCCAACCAATAGAGCAGCGAGCCGGTCACACCACTGATCGCGCCGATCAAATTGGTGAAGAAGGCGGTAAAAAAGACCAGATAGATCGCCCCGAAGATCAACAGCGCCGTGAGCCAGCGTCGGCCAAGGCCTAAACCGGCAAAGGCCGTTGCAGCAGGATCGTGCCGTTCGAGTGCGGCCTGCCAGGGCGTTTGCCCGTTGGCGGCAGGGCGTTGCCAGATCAGATAGACCAGCGCGGCGAGGCAGGCCAGAATCAGGCCGCTTGCTAAAACAACCGCAGGGTGCAGCACGAACTGGAACAGATCGGCCAGGTAGCGGCCCAGATTAGTAAACAGATCCTGCCCACCGGCATTGTCGGCGCGGTTACGAATGATCAGGGCATAGCCATTATCGTCGGTAGGCAAGGGCGGCAGCCCGAACCAACCCGGACGATCGATCTGCATCGCCCCCGTAGCTGGGTCGCGGATAGCATGATGGGCACCGTCCACCAGGGCCTTGGCAGGCAGCACAAAGATCAGCGCCGCCACCGCAAAGCCCAGGGCGACAACGAGGGCGATCCCTGGCTTGTAGATCTGCCAGAGGAAGGCTACGGCCAGGGGCGCAAGCATGATCAACAAAAAGAGGTAACTCGTCTCTTGATTGACGAACATCAAGCCAAACGAAGCCGCACCGAGCAGCAACCAACCCCGTTGGCGGGTGGCGAGATAGCGCACAATCGCCGCAAAGACCAGCATCTCGAGCAGTACCGAATAGATATCGTGGCGGAAGAAGCGCCCAACATAGAGGGCCACCGGCGAGATCAGCAGATAGACGGCGGCGATCAGGGCGGCAGGACGCCCAAGTTCGCGGCGCAGCAAATAGGGCGTGAGGGTCAGAGCCGTCCCGGCGAGGGCGGGCATCAGGCGGGCCGAGAAATCGTTATCGCCAAACAGAAAATAGCCGAGCGCGCCCAAATAGTAGAGCAGCGGCCCATGCAGGAGCGGATCGTGGATGTAGCCCCGGCCCACAAACAGAAACCACGAATAGGTCGCGTGCAGCGTCTCGTCGTGGTGCAACGCCCGATCCCCCAAGGCCCACAGATGGGCAATCAGGGAGAGCAGACCAAGTGCGAGGTAGGCCAATTGCTCGACAGTGAGCAGCCATGGGCGAGACTGGGTCGTAGCAGTCGGCGCGGCATTGGCCGATTGCGACAGATCAAGCGTGGTCATCAAACCTCAAGACGCAGCTGCGTCGAAATATGTTTCATTTACCCTGGCATTTTACACGAGAGCGGGGGGCGCGTGCAAACTGTCACAGTTTTTGTCGCAGTCAGTAGATCGCGCAACAGGGCAGGGCGTGGTTCACTGGATCACGTGATCGCAGTGGTGGGGAGAGAAATGCGTGGACGGTCACATTCAGCGCTGGCCTTGTCACCCCGAACGAAGTGAGGGGTCTTCGCTGCAGATGAGTGTAGATTCCTGACTGCGCTGCGCTCCGCTCGGAATGACAACAATGCTGCGTCATCAACAGTAATTGGTATGAAACCTTGTATAAGGAGCACAATCATGGAACGTCAACGTGTATTCCCGATCATCGGCCTCATTCTGATGTTACTCGCCCTTGTTGTTTGGGCCACTGATCGCACCGAGGTGATCTACGCTACGAATCTTAATCTGAGTAGTGATGCCCATCAGCGCGGCGACATGCTGATTATGGCGGGCAATGTTCATGTGCCAGCCGGTGCCCAGGTTGATGGCTCGTTATTGATGTTGTGCTGCAACATGCACGTGGAGGGCACCGTACAGGGCGATCTCGAGCTCACCACCGGCAATTTGTTGGTTGGATCGCAGGCGACGGTGGGCGGGGCGATCCTGACGGCGGCAACCAATGTTCAGGTCGAGCCACCAGCCGTTATCGAGGGGCAGCGAGTCAGTTTGGGCTTCTGGCCGAGTTTTGGGCGCACAGTCGTCTTGCCACCAGCCCTCTTGTTGCTGGGCCTGATCCTGCTGAGTAGTAGTGCGTTCAGGGCGATCCGGCACAAGCGCAACACCGAAACGCAGGCGCATCGCGCGACGCCCGCCAACGGGATCGGGTGGTGGGGAGATGGATCAGGTGACCGGGAAATGTAGGGCCGAAACATTCGCAAGGAATGGATCGGGTTTTCAACCGATGATCCGGTTGCGAATGCTTCGGCCTTACCTATCGCCACCCGCGATCCTATGGCGCGCTGCGCCCGGGACACGCATGGGCGGCGCGGGATCGGTTCGCCGCATCACGCATGTTTACGATCAGGATAGGCTTTGCTGCCCCGGGGCAGGTCAGGCGGAATCTGCGGCGTATAGTGCATGCAGAAGAAGCCGCGCAAGGGGCCACGCTCGGCACTTGGGCAACTCTCGACGGCCTGCACCGCCGACCCGCGCAGATCGAGCGTAATCGTCTGTTCCCGTCCCGGCCCATTGGCATCGTACACATAGACCGTCGCCGTGCCATCACCGGGATTGTCAAGCCCAATTGCCAGCACCTGGTGATTATTAAAGGGCGAGGTGGAGGTACCGATCAAACAGATCGGCCATGGCCCGTGGTGCAAGAAGCCCCCAAGGTTGTTTACCTGCTCACGGGTGCGGTCACGCAGCCAGGTTGGGCCGGCACTCGGAATTGGCAGGTGCAGCATCACCATCCACGAGAGCAGCACCCCCGCATTGGGTTGCAGGCTTTCGAGTTGACGCCGCCAGAGGTAATCGCGAATGGGCTTTTCTTCAGGCGCGTCGCTATCGGGCGGGCGCTGCGGATCAGGTCCATGAGGAACTGTCAACCTGGCGCGGTAATGATCTGCCGCCGAAAAGGCCATGCCACCGCAGAGGCCGTAGTAATCAGGCAGGCTCGCATCAATCCAGGCTGATAACTGCGGCAACACCATCGAGCGGATCATGCCGAAGGGATCGTTGCCGACACTCCGACTCGCTTCATTGGCTGAATGGGCCAGCGTCTGACGCAGATCGGCCCGTTCGCTGGGTTTCATCTGCCAGGAATTGACAAACGGATAGCCGTGCTCCTCCGGCTTAAACGCGGTGCGCATAACGACTCCCTGTTTTGCTTGGTACTGTGGATGGATCTAGTGTACCATACCGCGCAGTTAGATGTGATGGTGAGCCGCCATCCGGGTGTGGCGTATGTTCTTGCATGGCCGAGCAGGCCCTCACCCCCCCAGCCCCCCTCTCCCTCAGGGGGAGAGGAGGGAGTCCATGGGCTGGGATCCAAGCGGCGAGCGATCACGCTGGCATCCTGGGCGGGTGATGGGATGGGGCTGACCGGGCGATCCCGCGGCCCCCCGCCCCCCCCCCCTCCCCCCCCGTGGGGGGGGGGGGGGGGGGGGGGGGGGCCGGAAGGGGGACACCCCGTCCTCACGCGATGGAGCCGCACACCGGACACGGGATGGGGGATCACCGTGCCAGACTTT
>JBLWKA010000095.1:2410-23023 GCA_048381555.1 Oscillochloridaceae bacterium umkhey_bin13 | reverse complement strand
TCTTCGGTGATCGGGAAGCCAAACCCATGGATCTGACCATTGGCACGCCAGAAATCCAGAAAGCCGCTGCGGTTGCTCACATGATGGCCGGTCTGGGCAAAGTAGACCGTCTGCATGCGTGGCAACAAGTCGGCGTTGACCGCACTGGCCTGCTGGGGCAGCAGCGCATTGCGCAACTCGGCCTCGCGGGCCTGGGCCTCGCGCACGGCGGCCTGGGCTTCACGGTAACTCATTGGGGGCGCAAAATCGGCCGTGGGATGCCGGGCCTCGACCTGGCGCACGGCCAGACCTACGGTGGCCACAATCAGGGCGAGCAGGGTCACACTCAGGGTGAGTTTCAGTTGGCGTGGGGGCATCGCGATCCTCGAGATCTAGGCACAACGAACAAAAGTGTTAATCCTTTTGCGACCTGCAATAAGCGGTTTCGCGCTTTCTGTCCACTATATCGAATCTAAACGACCTTGACAATAGATCTAGTGGGAAGTATGAGGGCGATTGCCATAATTAGGGCGGTCAGAGCCGTTGCCTCAGCCTGTCCCACGGTACTAAGCTTGACAACCCCCGCCCGTCTGCGGTATCCTGCCAACCAACAAATGATCTTCGGGGCAGGGTGAAATTCCCGATCGGTGGTACAGCCCACGAGCACACCGCAAGGTGCGCAGGATCCGGTGCGATTCCGGGGCCGACGGTTACAGTCCGGATGAAAGAAGATCCAGACCCAATGAGGCGCATAGTTTGCCTATGGGCCGCGCTAGCGTTACCTAACGCGGCTGCGGCATTCTATGGCAAGGCATGAGCTTTGTCCAACCTGATTCACGAAGCTATTCGTGACTCTGTTGGAAGTAGTGACGTACCAAACGGCACCATTGGTCTAGGATGCAACGAATCGCCCCGCGGTGTTTGGCACCCCGGGGTTGTTGTTGTTTGTGAAGGAGTCCGTGATGCAGCAGAGTCTTCCCATCCCACGCCAGGTTTCATCACCCGCGCCGCGCCGGATCAATTGGCCCGGGCTGCGCTGGTTTGGGCTACCATTGGCCCTATTCGGTGTGCTGTCCCTCTGGCAGTTGATCGTTACGCTGGGTGGCTACCGGCCCTTTATTCTACCAGGGCCATTGCTGGTCGCCGAACGGTTTGTTGCCACCGCCCAGAGTGGCATCCTCTGGCAGCATACTTCGGTTACCCTGATTGAGGCTTTGGGTGGCTTTAGCATCGCGCTGGTCGTGGCGCTGATTGTGGGGTATCTGCTCGCCCACCTGCCATGGCTCGAACGCGCCGTCGCGCCACTCCTCGCCGCCAGTCAGGCCATTCCTGTGATTGCCGTTGCACCGCTGATCATTCTCTGGTTTGGCCCCGGCCTGACCGGCAAACTGCTGATCGCCGCCCTGATCACCTTCCTGCCGATTCTGATCGCCACGGTCGTGGCCCTGCGGGGCATCCCCCGCGAACTACGCGAGATGGCCCTGATCAGCGGGGCCAACCGTTGGCAGATGCTGCGCTATGTCGAAGCCCCGCTGAGTGTCCCCGTCCTGTTTGGCGGGATTCGCACTGGTCTGGCCCTCGCGACCACCGGGGCCGTCGTCGGCGAGTTCGTCGCGGGCCGTGAAGGGCTCGGTGCCCTGATCAATATCGCCCGCGGCCTCTTCGATACGCCCCTGATCTTCGTTGCTCTGATCACTCTGGCTGCCATGACCCTGAGTTTCTACCTGGCGGCTACGTTGATCGAGAAGGCGCTGATGCGTTGGGATCAGTGAGTGGGGAAACTATGTTTCCCCACGCCCCTGCCGTGGCCGCACCGTGGCGGGAGTCCGGCTCCTCCCCCAAGCGGTTTAAGGACGGACTGAAAATGTGTGAGCCAGAGTCTTCGGACGGCAGCAGAACGGCACAGCTTCGCATCGAAGTCCCCTCTCTCCCGCAGCAGGGAGAGGGGGACAGGGGGTGAGAGCTTTCAGCTCATTGCAATGCCGTAAACCCTTGCTTAAGCCCGAACGTTCTGCCCGCCCTTAAACCCTAAGCGGGGGAGGCTAGGAGGGGGGAGATCGCGGCCCAGACGGTCAAGTTGGAATGACCGCTTTTGAACGACACCTAAGGAATAGCTACGAACCGTTCGTACCATCATCAGAAGGATCAAGAAACAATGCACGCCCGTCTCATCATCCTGTTTGCCCTCTTGAGCCTGTTACTGGCGGCCTGTGGTGGTCAGCCTGCCGCTGCCCCGACCCAGATTCCCGTTGCCCCGACCGAGGCCCCCGCTGCCGAAGCCGGTTTGCGCCGCGTGACCTTGGCCATGTCGTTCATTCCGAATGTCCAATTTGCGCCTTACTATGCCGCTGCCGCCAACGGTCATTATGCCGCCGAAGGACTCGAAGTGGTCTTCGACTACAATTTCGAGAATGACTTGGTGCAACGGGTTGCCAACTGGCCTAACGACCAGGTCGCCTTTGCGACAGCTTCCGGCACTTCGACCCTGCTCGCTCGCCAGCAGGGCATCCCCGTCAAAACTGTGATGACGCTTTATCAGGAGTTTCCGATCGTCTTTTTTGCGAAATCGAGCACAGGTCTGCGCAGTGCCGAAGATCTGATTGGCAAGACGGTAGGCATTCCTGGCAATTTTGGCGAGAGCCTGTATGGCTTGTTGGCCCTGCGTTACGCCAATCAGCTTGATCCGAGTGCCTTCCCTGTTCAGGAGATTGGCTTTACCCAGGCCCAGGCTGTACTCGAAGATAAAGTCCCGGTGGCGACCGGGTACGCCATGAACGAGCCAGTCATTCTGCGCCAGCAGGGCGAGGCGGTTGATGTGCTGCGTGTCGCCGACATCTATAATCTGGCGGCCAATGGCATCGTTGTGAGCGAGCGACTGCTCGCCGAGGATCCCGAACTGGTACGGGCCTTTGTGCGCGCCAGCCTGCGGGGCCTCCAGGATACGCTTGATGATCCTGATGCCGCGTTTGAACTGAGTCTTGGCTTTATTCCCGAGGCCCAGTTAAGCGATGTTGAGTTGCAGCGCCAGGTGTTGATCGAGAGCCTGCCCTACTGGTTTAATGATCTGACTGATCGTGAAGGGCTTGGCTTTACTGATCGAGCCCTCTGGGTTGCCACCGAGGAGTTTATGCGTTCGGTGGGGCTGCTGGCCGGGCCAGTCGAAGTAGACAGTGCCTTTACCAACGAGTTTTTGCCGTAAGCTACGGAAAGCCGAAGGGGCGTATCACAGGTTGACTGTGATGCGCCCCTTCGGCTTTCCTGCCAACAGGCTTATGGCCTACCCGGATTGCCGTCACCCGGATTCTGATTGCCGTTGCCCCGTTGCCCAACACAACGATTGCTGTTGCCCTGGCTATTGTCGGTGTGTATTTGACCACCGTTCAACCGGCAGTTAATTTCATCAAAGCTCATAGTCCCAACCAAGATTCGGACATGTTTCGGTTAGGCTACACCACTGTGCTTGCGCAGCTTGCACTGTCACCCCGAACGCAGTGAGGGGTCTTCAGTGCAGATCAGTGAAGATTCCTCACTGCGTTCGGAATGACATAGGGGCACCGGTGGCTCCGTTCGGAATGACAGCGAACGATTTGATCAATTCGGCGTGATCAGTGCAGAAAACGTCATTACCCCCGCGTCTTCTTGGCGGCCCACAGGCCAGCGGCGAGCGTTCCGGCCCCGGCTGCCAGCGGTACCCAGGTGCGGCGACGGGTATCACCCAAAACGACTTTCGCCGTATTCGAGCCACTTGCCCCAAAGACGCCACCCCCTGGATGGGTGCTGGCCCCGGTCAGATACAGACCCTTGATCGGCGTGCGGTAGTTCGCCAACTCGGGCAGCGGGCGGAAGAAGAACATCTGGTCGAAACTCATCTCGACGTGCATCACATTGCCACGCAGCAGCCCGATCCGCCGCTCCAGGTCAAGCGGACTCTGGATGAAGCGGTCAATGATCTTGCCGCGCATGTTGGGCGCGTAACGGTAAAGCACCTCGAGAATATTGTCCGCGACCTCTTCACGCATGTCGTCCCACTGCCGCCCGCCACTCAGTTCATAGGGGAAGTACTGCGCCCACAAAAAGACCGTATGCTTGCCGGGCGGGGCCACGTCCGGGTCAATCGCCGAGAAGGTCATGGCGATGACGGCCGGATCCTTCGAGGGTTCGCCGCGCAAATAGTCTTCGTAGGCGCGCCGCACATAGTCCATGCTCGGGCTAAGCAACTGCAAGCCGTGGTGGCTTTCATGGGGTTGACCACCACTCGGTGCGCCCAGGTAATCGGGTAACTCTTCGGCGGCGCAGCGCACGGTCATGCCAAAACCATTACCAATCCGAATATGGCCCAGGCGGCTGACCAACTGGCTCGACAAATACTCGGGGCCAACCAGCTTGAGCATCGTCGTCAGGACGTGGGCATTCGAGACCACAACCGGGGCCGAGTAGCGCTGGCCGTCTTCGGTTTCGACCCCCGCGACCCGGTCGCCCTGCACAATGATCTTGCGCACCGGCGCACCCAGGGCAATATCGCCGCCGAAGCTGCGCAACGAGCGGGCCATGGCCTGGGTCAATTCGCCCGAGCCACCCCGCGGATGGGCCGCGCCGCTGTAGTGCAACATCGAGTGCCAGCCAAAAAAGTCACCCGCACCAATCTCATCGGGTGGCGGACCACTCTGTGCGGCGAGCCAGGTCATCGCGGCGCGCATCGGCTCGCTCTCAAAGGTTTCGTTGATCACCTGGGCATAGCTGGTAAACAGCCGCCGCGTCACCTCCATCGGGTTGCGTTCACCAGCGGGCATGCGCGGGATAGCGGCCGCAACACTGCCAAACAGGCGCGCCGAAGAAGGCGGGTTCAAAAAGACATCAAACACCGCTTCGTTCAGCGGCGTCCAGTAGGCCAGAAACTTGCGATAAGCCTCGGCGTCGCGGGGACTGACCTTCGCGATGCTCTGAATTGTCTTCTCGGTATCCTTATAGAAACTGATCGCCCCACTGCCATCAGGCAACGGATAGAACGCGAAGGGATCCATCTGGATGTACTGCAAGCCGTGGCGCTCCAACTCCAGATCCTTCACGATTGGAGTCAGGTGAACCATAATATGCGCCGATGAGCCAACATCGATCTTGTAGCCGGGAATGACCTCTTCGGTGCAAACCGCGCCGCCGACGATCTCGCGGCGCTCGACCACCAGCACGCGTTTGCCCGCCTTCGCCAGATAGCCCGCACAGGTCAAGCCGTTATGGCCGCCGCCCACCACAATCACGTCGTAGTCCGTGGAAGTCGCCATGGGAAATGCTTTCTATGTTTGAGATCGAATGGAGGGGCACAGCGTGCTGTGTCCGCATGCGGACACAGCACGCTGTGCCCCTCCATCTTTACCTTAGCGTAACGCAATATGCAATTCTTTGAGTTGGTGCTCGTCCACATTCGAGGGTGCGGCGGTCATCAGATCGGACGCTTGCTGGGTCTTGGGGAAGGCCATCACTTCGCGGATGGTGCTCTCGTCAGCCAGGATCATGGCAATCCGATCAATGCCGGGCGCAATCCCGCCGTGGGGCGGCGCGCCATACTCGAAGGCTTCGAGCATATGCCCAAACTGGGCCATGGCGGTTTCGCGGCTGATGCCGAGCAGATCAAACACCTGCTGCTGCACTTCGCGGCGGTGGATTCTGATGCTGCCGCCACCCGCTTCGTAGCCATTGAGCACCAGGTCGTAGGCTTTGGCCCGCGCCTTGCCGGGATCGCTGCTCAGTAAGTGTAGATCCTCGTCGAGCGGGGCGGTAAAGGGATGGTGTACAGCGTCCCAGCGCCCTTCATCAGGATTCCAGTCAAACATCGGGAAGTCCACGATCCAGGCGAAGTTCAGTTCATTCGGATCGACCAGGCCCAGGCGCTGCCCAAACTCGCGCCGGAGTTTATCCAGACTCGCTGCGACCACCGCTGGCTGATCCGCCACAATCAGCAGCAGGTCGCCCGCTTGGGCCGCACAACGGGCAATGATTGCGTCAAGCTCGCCTGCGCCCAGGTTTTTGGCAAACGAGGAACGCAGATCGCCGCCATCAGCGGACAAGGCAACCCAGGCCAAACCACGTGCGCCGCCACTCTTCGCGAGTTCGGTCACTTCATCAAGCTGCTTGCGCGAGTAGCCGCCACAACCCGGTAGGCGCAGGCCCTTGATCTGGCCGCCCGCCGCCAGCGCGTTAGCGAAGACCTGGAACGGCGTTGCAGTGAGCAGATCGCCCAGGTTGATCAACTCAAGCCCAAACCGCAGGTCGGGCTTATCCGAGCCGTACTGCTCCATCGCTTCGGCGTAGGTCAAGCGCCGGAACGGCGTTGGCACGCGCTTGTGGGGCACCACGGTCTGGCAGAGGGTCGTAAACAGCCGCTCGATCAGCGTCAAGACATCCTCTTGCTCGACGAAACTCATCTCCATATCGAGCTGGGTGAACTCGGGTTGGCGATCCGAGCGCTGGTCTTCGTCGCGGAAACAGCGGGCGATCTGGAAATACTTGTCGTAGCCTGCGACCATCAACAGCTGCTTGAGCTGTTGGGGACTCTGGGGCAGGGCATAAAACTTGCCGGGATGCACCCGCGACGGCACTAGATAATCGCGGGCTCCCTCGGGGGTGGACTTGATCAGAATCGGGGTCTCGATTTCAAGGAAGCCCTCCTGATCAAGGAAATCGCGCATAAACTTGACGATGCGGTGGCGCAAAATCAGGTTCTGCTGCATGCGTTCGCGGCGCAGATCGAGGTAGCGATACTTCAGCCGAATCGCCTCGTCTTCGCCACCCTCCTGCGCAATATAGATCGGCGTCGTGCGCGCCGGGTTCAACACCTCGGCACTCAGCGCCTCGACCTCGACCTCGCCGGTTGCCAACTGGGGATTGACCGCCTCGGCGGGACGGGGGCGCACGCGACCGCGTACCTGCAACACATACTCGGAACGGGCCTCTTCGGCAACTTTATGAGCGGCAGCGGTGATGCTATCAAAGACAACCTGCGTGATGCCGTAGCGATCGCGCAGGTCAATGAAGATCAACTCGCCGTGGTCGCGGCGGCGATGCACCCAACCCGCCAGCGTCACTTCCTGGTCCACGTGGGCGGCGCGCAGCTCGCCACACGTATGCGAGCGAAACATGACAACTCCTAAACTGAATAGCCGATAGCCGATAGCAAACTTGCCAGATCTTACTGTGGGATAGCCCACATTCAGATAGGGGGCAGACCGGGCAGGTTTTTCAAGCTCACGTTCATAGCATAGTGAATCGATACATTATAGCACGGGCAAGCTGAACCTCTTTGTTGGCAGGTCGCATGGAACCGCAGCGCTACCCTTGTCATGTCGCACGGAACTGCAACGCCATCCGTTGTCATTCCGAGCGGAGCCGCAGGCGGAGCGAGGAATCCTCGCTGATCGGCAGGGAACACCTCTCGCTGCCGCTCGGGGTGAGCCAGTGGATGGGCTGTCACACTTTTTGTCATAGTGGCTGTCACAACCTGTACCTTCGCTTCGGCGCGTGGGCCTGCTTCAATAAGGCCAGTCCTACGGTAACAGCCTGATGAGGAGGCTCTATGCAGCGCTCACGTACGCTTCGGCTCTGGCGGATTGTTCTGTTAGCGATGACGCTGGCGGCCCTTGCGGCCGGCCAACTTGCGCTTGATCCGGTGACGGCCCAGACCACGCCGCGCCCGGTCATCCCCGCCGGGGAGGAATGGGTTTTTAACTGGCTGGCCGACTATAGCAGCCACGAAACCCTCTATAGTGATGGTGGTGTTAGCGGGGTGATGACCTTAAACAGTCGTACCCGTGGCTCGGCCCGCATCCGTTCACGCGGCGATGGTTATGTTGATGTTTCGAATTATCTTAACCACGCTACGGACGAATATCGTTTTCATATGAGCGATAGCTCACCAGAAAACTGTTTCATCATTGATGATTACGAGACTGTTGTCGAGCCAGGCTTCCTGAATGGGCGCGAGTTTACGATGAGTATGGATCCACCCGCCCAACAGGCTGATGGCAGTTGGCGTTTCCGGCTCAACGATACACTTTTCCGCACTAATCAAAGTGCCTATGCACCCTCTATCGAGAACTCGACCTACATAGGTTGCCGGGGTGGCAATTATAACGAGTTTCGCTATCGCACCGAAGATCCCGATGTGCTCTGGAAGCTTGATGATTTTGTGCCCTATCTCGAAAGCACCAACCAGAATGAGTTCGTAACCCGCGCCAGTATCACCAAGGTCGGCCAACCCGATCAGTGGGGCAATGTCGAGGTCGAGAACCTGACCGGGTTTATCACCGCGCGCCGGGTCAGTTGTCCGGCCGGCAATGGGCCGTTCCAGGCGAACGATCCCGAGTTGCGTGACATGCGTGTCGGCGTGATCGAAGCCTTGCCGCCTTCGTATGTGCAACCCGATCCCGCCGCCGACAAGGTGGCCTATTTTGCGGTGCTGGCAACCTGTAACGGCAAGCCCGTGCAGAACGCCGAACTCAAGGTCTATCTGGATGTCGTTGCGGGCAGCGGCGGGCATCCCGAATTGGACGGTCGCCCGCGGGGTTATCTCAACGGGATGAAGATTACGAGTGATGAGCAGTTCATTACGGTGCGTACCAATGATCGAGGCATGGCCGGTTTTCGGGTTGAACCGGGCCGCGATACGCGCAATCAGCGCATCTGGATTGCGGGTGAGCATACCGTGACGGTCGAGTCGACGCGCTTTCCCGATGCACGCGACGAGGCCACGGCTCGTTTCAAGTACCACAATCTGGTGCAACTGCCTGACGATGATGGTAACCGTTATCGCAAGCTGCGCGCCGATACGTTTGGCTATTACGATGCCTACTACGCAACACCCGCAACGATCTCACGCCTGATTGAACCGACCAGTCTGGGTTCGCTCGCCAATCTGTATCAGACCGACCAGGTGATCCAGAATGGGCTGCGCGAACTCGATGGCAAACCGGCCTGGCCGATCTTGCCGCTGATGATCAATGACCTCAGTCTGCCCTGGGGCGGCCTCTTCCCAACCATCGGCTGGGACGAGCAACGCGGGCGTGTCATTGGCAAACCCTGGCAGCCGCCGCACTATACCCACCTTGATGGCACGGTGGTGGATCTGAGCCTGCCGCGCTCGCTGTTTGCCGGTTGGCCCGATGCGGCCGAAGCCTACGCGACCCACCGCGCCGTGCTCCGCAACCTCGCCGCCCTGCACGGTCGCGCCTTAAGTAGTACGACCCTGACCTATCGGATCAACCAGACTCCGTTGACGGCGGCGGCGGCGGCGAACGTGCAAACCCAAACGGCTGCACCTGACCTGTTCGTGGATGCGTTTACCAACGCCGAGGTGCCCGCCGCTGCGCCTGGTCAGCCCTTTACCACGACCCTCAGTGTGGGCAATCTGGCCGGCTCAGCCAGCGCCAGCGGGGTCAGCCTGACCGCAACCCTGCCCGCCGACCTAGAGTTCGTTGCGGCTGAACCGGCCCCAAGTAGCGTGAATGGGCGGCAGCTCAGTTGGCAGTTGGGCGAGCTTGCCCCTGATCGCCTGGCGCTTGTCCAGCTCACTCTTCGCTTCGCGCCGAACACCGCCCCCGCTAGCGAGGTTACGCTGGTTGCCGCAGCGGCAACCACCGCCAACGAAGCCAATCCCGCCGACAACCGCACCGAGCTCGCACTTTGGAGTCAGGCTCCTGGCCCCGATCTGGTGGTCACCACGAATCTGCCCCGGATTCAGTTAAGCAGTACCGCACCCGCGACCGTCACCTTCGAGGTTGCCAACCTGGGTAATCAGGCCGCCCCCGCCAGCAGCCTGACCCTCAGTTCGCCAAGTTCGATGCTGATCTTCCCGCAACCGGGCAGCGCCGCCTTCAATGAGGTTTACACCCAGACCTGGGATCTGGCGACCCTGGCCCCCGGCGAGCGGCGCACGATCACGGCCCAACTCGCCCCGCTGAGTGGCGGCACCACCCCGGTGAGTTTCACGCTCGAAGCGGCCACCAGTGCCACCGATCTTGATCTGGACAACAACCAGTTGACGGTACAGGGCCGGGGTGGCGCGCCCGCCTATGATCTGGCGGTCAGCCTGGATGTAGACGGAGCCGCCAATGGGCAGATCCGCACGGGCGAGGCCCTGACCCTGACCTTGCGCTACACCAACCAGGGCGAGTTACCGGCTCCGACGAGTGCCGTAACCCTGAGCTTGGGCAGTGGGTTGCGCTTACTGGGGGCGACCCCCAACCCCACCAACGTGACCGACGCGATCACCGCGACTTGGCAACTGGGCGACCTGGCCCCCAATGCAAGTGGCACGATCAGCTTGCGCGTGCAGGCCGATCAGCTTGACGCGCTTGGCACGCCGGTCAGTGCGCTCATCCGTGAGGCTACACTGAGCCTGGATCGCCACGGCGGCAACAATCGGGCGACGGTACTGTTGCGCGAACGGCCCGCTGCGCCGCCCTTCGACGAATTCGAACCACCACCGGCCCCGCCCGACACCACAATCACCAGTGGGCCAAGCGGCATCGTCACCGTAACGGAAGCCAGTTTCAGCTTCACCGGCAATGGCGGCACGGGGGACCTGCGCTTCGAGTGTAGCCTGGATGACGCTTCGTTTGCCCCATGCACCAGTCCAGCCAACTACACCAACCTGAGCCTGGGGACGCACCGCTTCCGGGTACGCGCCGTAGACGCCAACAATCAGGCCGACCCAACCCCCGCCGAGGCGACCTGGACGATTCAAGCCCAGCCTGCCGAGCGTTTTATGGTCTACTTGCCGCAGGTACGGCGCTAAGGAAGCGTCGCAGGCGGGGAGAGGTGGGGCGGTCGCCCGCCGTGGCATCCGCCCCACCGGTCAACGGGGTACCGAAACGGGATCGCCACGGCGGTCGCCCGCCATCCGCACCAAAACGGGATCCGTAGGGGCAGCCCGCGTGGCTGCCCAAGCCAATCACGTTGGCCCCCCTCTTAAGCCATCCGCCGCATCTCTCTACATGGGCTATAATCAAGCCAGTTTTTCCTGCTGTAACTGATTGAAGCATCATGGTGGCAGAGCAGCCTGTAGCAGCCAGCCGTTCGTCGTCACAGCGTCGCCGCGTTGCCATTCTGGGCGTGGCGATTGATGATGTAAATGAGAACGAGGCCCTGGCCCTGGCCGAGGCGATGATCCACCATGGTGGCCCGCATCAGATCTGTACCGTCAACCCCGAGTTTGTGGTCGAAGCCGGGCGCAATCCGGCCTTCGCTGCCACGCTGGCCGGGGCCGATCTCTGCACGCCCGATGGCTTTGGGGTGCTGCTCGCCGCTCGCTACCTGGGAACGCCACTCCGCGGGCGTGTGACGGGGGTCGAACTGGTGCGTCGCCTGGCGGCCCTTGCGGCCGAACAGGGCTACCGCATCTTTTTGCTCGGAGCAGGACCAGGCGTAGCCGAAGCGGCCGCCGCCGTCTTGCGGCAGGCCCATCCGGGGCTACAGGTGGTGGGCTGTTTTGGCGGTAGCCCCGCCCCGCACCACGAACCATTTCTGCGCCAATTGATCCGCGCCGCCCGCCCCGATATTCTGCTCGTCGCCTATGGGCATCCGCGCCAAGATCTCTGGATTGCCCGCAACCAACCCGAACTTGGCGTGCCCCTGGCGCTCGGGGTTGGCGGCACCTTCGACTATCTGGCCGGACGCGTGCCCCGCGCCCCGGCCTGGTTGCGCCGTCTGGGCCTCGAATGGCTCTATCGCTTGATGCGTCAACCGCAACGCTGGCAGCGTATCTTCGAAGCCGTGCCCTATTTCATGTGGCTGGTTATCAGGGATCAGCCCCGGAAACCCTTGTAGATGCGTAGCATCGGTTCGTGCATTATTTCCCAACCCACGTATGGTACCAACCGCTCTCCAGTTACACTAAAGGAGCCCCTAATGAGCCAGACCACTGCCGAAAAGATCGAGGATCTCCGCCGTCGGCGCGAACGGGCCGTTACGGGTGATCAGGCCGCAATTGCCAAGCAGCACGAACGGGGCAAACTGACTGCCCGCGAACGGATTGACCTGCTGCTCGACCCAGGTTCGTTTGTGGAACTTGATGCCTTCGCGGTCCATCGTACGGCGGCCTTTGGCATGGAACGCCGCAAACCGCTCGGCGATGGCGTCGTGACCGGCCACGGCACGATCGAAGGTCGCCCGGTCTGTGTCTTTGCGCAGGACTTTACCGTCTTCGGCGGGAGCCTCGGCGAAGTGTTTGCCGAAAAGATCTGCAAGGTGATGGATCTGGCGGTGCGTATGGGCGTGCCCTGCATTGGCATCAACGACTCGGGTGGAGCCAGAATCCAGGAGGGTGTGGTCAGTCTCGGGGGCTACGCCGAAATCTTCTACCGCAATGTGTTGAGCAGCGGCGTCATCCCGCAACTCTCGGTGATTGCTGGCCCATGCGCTGGTGGGGCGGTCTATTCGCCGATTATGACCGACTTCATTATGATGGTCAAAGGTTCGAGCCAGATGTTCATTACTGGCCCCGACGTGATCAAGACCGTCACCGGCGAAGAGGTAGGCTTCGAGGAGTTGGGCGGCGCGATGACCCATAATACCCGTTCGGGCGTGGCCCATTTTGCCGCCGAGAGCGAAGAAGAGTGTTTCGAACAGTTGCGCACCCTGATCTCGTTCTTGCCCTCGAACAATATGGACGATCCGCCCTATGTGGCCCCCGAAGACGATCCCGAGCGCATGGACGAGAGCCTTCAGACCCTTATTCCCGATAATCCGCGTAAAGCCTACGATATGGTTAAGGTGGTCGAGGCCGTGGTGGACGACGGGTTCTTCTTCGAGGTCCAGCCCTACTGGGCGCGTAACCTCGTAATCGGCTTTGCCCGCCTTGATGGCAATGTCGTTGGTGTGGTCGCCAACCAGCCGATGAACCTGGCCGGCACGCTCGATATTGATAGCTCGGTCAAAGGGGCGCGCTTTGTGCGTTTCTGTGACGCTTTTAACATTCCACTCGTGACCTTTGTGGATGTGCCGGGCTTCTTGCCGGGAACCCAGCAAGAGTATGGCGGCATCATTCGCCACGGGGCCAAACTGCTCTATGCTTACTGCGAAGCGACCGTGCCCAAGCTCACGGTGATTACCCGCAAAGCCTATGGCGGAGCCTACGATGTGATGTCCTCGAAGCATATCCGTTCCGACTTTAACTTTGCCTGGCCCACCGCCGAGATTGCGGTCATGGGTGTGGACGCAGCCGTGCGGATCATCTTCCGCAAAGAGTTGTCCGAGGCGACCGATCAGGCCCAGCGTCAGGCCGAACTGGTCGAAGATTACCAGAGCCGCTTTGCCAACCCGTATGTTGCTGCCGAACGGGGCTATATTGACGCCGTGATCGAGCCGCGTGAGACTCGTCCGGCTTTGATCAAGGCGCTGAAATTGGCCCGTACCAAACGTCAGAGCATGCCTGCCCGCAAGCACGGCAATATTCCGCTATAGCCAGATCGGGTCAGAGCGTGCCTGGAGCGCTCTGACCCGCGCTATCTCATCTCTCAGCGGGGTAGTTTGGCATCAAGCCCCTACCGACTGCCTATTGCGCCATGATCGTGGCCTATGTTATGATTTTGCATAGGTTTATCCACAACGGGATGGCATATGGGCCGTACCGCGTGGCCGCCAAGCTACTGCGCAGGCTGGATCGTCCGGCTTGGTCTGGATCAACGACTGCGCAACTACCCCCTGACACCAATGAGTGAACAGACTCACGCTCCCGACCCGCCTGAAAAGGTGATCGAGCTGCGGCTGCCAAGTAAACTTGGCTACGAGCGTGTTGCCATGGATACCGCGTCTTCGCTGGCCCGGCGGATGGGTTTTGCGGATGATCGGGTCGAATCGCTCAAGACGGCGGTGAGCGAAGCCGTAACGAATGCGATCGAGCATGGCAATCAGCACGATGCCGCCGTTAAAGTAGTTGTGCTGCTTACGGTACGCGACGATGAACTGATTGTCAGTGTTGCTGACCAGGGTCGCAAGCCACTCAACGATGCGTGTACCACCAATATTCCGCGGATCGAGGATGCGTTCGAACGCGATGATAAGGGCGGCTGGGGGATCTGGCTGATCCGTGAACTGATGGATGAGGTCGAGTTTTCGACGGGTCCGGGGGGCGGTAATCAGGTACGTATGGTCATCTATCTCGAACACTAACCTATGGCTTATCTGCCTACCACTACCATGGATATGTCGCTCCCGAGTGAACTCGGCTATGAAGTCATCGCCCGTGATGCCGTTGCCGCATTCGCTCATCGCCACGGTATTCCAGCCGCACGGATCGAAGATTTGAAGACCGCCCTCAGCGAAGCCTGTATTAATGCAATCGAGCACGGTAATCTCTTACGCCCAGAGTTGCGGGTGCAAGTTTCGTGTAGCTTTGTTGATGATTGCTTGATGGTCGAAGTGCTTGATCAAGGGATGCAACCAGTTATGCCCGATCACCAACCCCTGAGTATCAGCGATAAGTTGGCTGGTAAGGGTTCGTTGCGTGGCATGGGCCTGATGCTGATTGAACAACTCTGTGATGAGGCCGGGTTTGTACCGCATAATGCAGCAGGAAACTGTTTTCGTTTTGCGGTACACTGCCAACATTCCCCCCGCGCCTCGGCAGATTAACCTGCCTTTTGCGCTTGTTATCGTTACGTTTGCTGGAGGAAGTGATGATGTTGGAAGATGAGTTGACGGTAAGTACCCGCGAGCGCGAAGGGGTCGCGATTATTGATCTGGTTGGCGATGTGACGACCTTCGCCGAAGATAAGATCAATCAGGCGTATCGCGAAGTTACCAATAAGGGTGCGCGCTCGGTACTGTTAAACTTCCGCCAAAATGATTATATTAATAGTGCCGGGATTGCTATTCTGATTGGCATTGTGACTGAGGTGAACCGGAATCAGCAAAAACTCGCCGTTAGTGGACTCTCGCAACACTTTCAGAAGATTTTTCGCATGGTGGGCCTGGCCCAGTATGCCGAGATCTACCAGGACGAGGACGAGGCTCTGATCGCGCTTAGCAAGGCCGCAGGCTAATACCATTTTGGGTTTTAGATTTTGGATTTTGGATTGTGCGGCAAGACAGCACAATACCAACTATCACGTTGTGTAATTCAGCATTATCAATGGTCGTTGGTATAACTCGCATTGGCGTATTCAAGATCAACACCCGGTAGGGAGACAGCCCGCTGTGTCCCTACGTGTTGTTTAAAGCCAACGCCAGTTCGTCGGGGGTTACGACTGCATTGCCATAGCGCCGGACCACCAGACCGGCCGCCGTGTTGGCGAGCATGGCTGCTTCTAAGGGCGCATAACCGCGCGCCAGGGCCAGGGTGGCAACTGCGACGAAGGTGTCGCCCGCCCCGGTCGTATCATAGACTTCGCTTACCCGCGCTGCCGCCAATTGGGTGTAGGGCGTTGCTGTGCCCTCTAAGGCCAACCCGGCTGGCCCGCGGGTGACCATTACCAGGCCCGCCCCAAGCTGGGTGCGCAACTGCGGAACCCCAGCCGCAAAAGCAGCCTCGTTGGGTAAGGCGTAGCCCAGCGCCGCTTCGGCCTCACGATCATTGCAGCGGAACAGGTCGGCCCCATGGTATAAATGTGCGTTGCCCTGCGCATCCACACAAAACAGCACCCCATGGCGCTGGCAACCTTCCCGAACTGCGGCAACGACCGCCGGGGTTAACAACCCAAGTTGGTAGTCCGAACACAAGACGGCGTCGTGCTGGGCGATCTGAGCAGCTAGCACCGCAAGCAGGGCCTGTTCCTCGGCGGGATGTGGAGCGGCTCGATCAAGCCGATCAAGGCGCGCAACCTGTTGCGGCAAGCGCGGAGCCTCGTCGGCTAAGATGCGCGTTTTGCAGGTTGTCGGACGCCCCGCCGCCACAATCAGCGCATCGGCGATCCCGGCTTCGGCCAGCAACCCACGCAATTGGGTTCCTTCGGCGTCGGCTCCCACCAAGCCGATCTGGGTCGCCTGCCCCCCCAAGGCCACCACATTGCGGGCCGGGTTCGCCGCACCACCCAGAATGATCTCGCGCCGTAAGAGTTCGAGTACCGGGATTGGGGCTTCCCGCGAGAGGCGCGTCGCCCGTCCGTACAAATACTCGTCCAGGGTCAGATCACCGATCACCAGGACACGGATCCCGGCCAAACGCGGAACTAGGGCGGCAAGTGCATGCGAGGGAGGGGGCATAGGAGAGTTATGAAGCCTGTGCTATGGCGAGAACTGAGGATGCTATGGCCCGTCGGCCAGTGGTGGGGAAAGAAACCTGGGTGCTGTCACCTTGAGCGCAAGTGGAGGGTCCCGGCGTCAGATGCATCTGGCAGCCCGCAGGGCTTCGGGTAGCAGGCAGGGCTTTAGCCCGACGCATGAGACAAGGCGCAAACGGTCACGCTGAAATGGTCGTTTCTGAACCTTGTCTTAGGAGCGTAGCGAGGGGTCTGCACTGCTGAACAGCGAAGATGCCTCGCTGCGCTCCTAATGACATATCGGATGTCATCCCAGCACCACTGGCCGACGGGCCATAGGATACTCGGAATGACAATCATGCCGCATGATCAATCGTAACTGATCTTACCCGGCCACACTGGCCCGGAAACGCCGCATCCCCTCAACGATTTCGTCGTCCGAGGTGGCATACGAGAGACGGATATAGCCCGGGGCACCAAACGACTCGCCACTGACACAGGCGATATGGGCCTGTTCGAGCAGATAGTTGTTCAGGTCATCGCTGGTCTGGCACACGGTTCCGTTGGCAAGGAGACGGCCCAACAGCCCCGTCACATTCGGGAAGACGTAGAAGGCCCCATCGGGCGTGCCGCAACTCACCCCGGGAATCTCGGCCAACAGTCCCATCATCAGATCGCGGCGGCGGAGAAAGGCCGCAGTCATCTCGCGCACAGTCTGCTCGATCGCCGGATTGGGGCTATAGGCCGCCACCGCCGCATACTGGGTGATGGACGAAGTATGGGTGCTGGTATGGCTCTGAATATCTTTGATCGCCGTAATGATTGGTTGCGGCCCGGCCAGGTAGCCGAAGCGCCAGCCGGTCATGGCATAGGCTTTCGCGGCCCCATTGACGATCAGAGTGCGATCCGCCATTTCGGGGGCCACCCGCAGCCAGCGCGCGTAGGGCACGTAGCTGATCGCATCGTAGATCTCGTCGGCAATAATGATCGCGTCGCTCCCAGCTAAGACCTCCGCCAGCGCCCGCAACTCTTCGGTGCTATAGACTGCGCCGGTGGGGTTCGAGGGCGAGTTGAGCATGACGATCTTGGTGCGGGGGCTGAGGGCGGCCTGCAACTGCTCGGGCGTCAACTTAAAACCGCTTGCCTCGGTGGTCTGGGGTGTGATCGGCGTTGCCCCGGCCAACTTCGCCTGCTCGACATAACTCACCCAGTAGGGAGCCGGAATGATCGCCTCGTCGCCATCATCGCAGAGGGCCTGAAAGGCCAGGTAGAGCCCTTCTTTCGCGCCGGTCGTCGTCGTCACTTGAGCGACACTGTAGGTCACACCCTGGTCGGCACTGGCCCGCGCAGCCACGATCTTGCGCACTTCGGCGGTACCGCCAGCCGGGGTATAGTGTGTATGGTTGGCGTGGATCGCCGCAATCGCCGCCTCTTTGATCGGGGTCGGCGTATCAAAATCAGGCTCACCAACACTAAACGAAATCACCTTGATGCCCTCGGCACGCATCTGTTGCACACGGGCATTCATCGCCGAGGTGGCCGATGGCTCCATCTGGGCCAGGCGGCTGGCCAGCCGATAGGCGGGCTTGACGGTCATGGGTGCTGCTCCTACTCTGTCGTGGGCCAAAATGGCCGGTACTTTCATCGGCGCGGCGCTGCGCCCCCGCCCGAACGGCGGGCCAATAAGTTGCCGCGATTATACCATTGCTCGCTAAAGGATCATGTTCGTGGTTGCACCCAAGTGGTACCATAGACGTAGTTTTAACTATTGACTCAACTTCGCCAGGGTCGCATTGTGGCGTTCCTGGAGCAGCACTATGCGCTACCGGTATACAATCTTCGGCGCGATGGGTTGGATCCTGCTGGTGATCGCATCAGCGCTCTGGAATATTCGCCAGAGTCAGCAGGCCCATGATCAAGTTAACCTTGATGTGGCCCGCTCGTTCTTCGAATTGATTGTGACCATGCGCCAGTGGAATGCCGAACTCGGTGGAGTCTATGCGCCCGTTAGCGCAACCCTTCAACCCAATCCGTACCTGAGTGTGCCCGATCGTGAGGTGCAACTCGCCGATGGCCGGATCATGACCAAGATCAACCCGGCCTACATGACCCGCCTTGTCTCTGAATTGGCCGAGCAGCACAATCAGGTGCAGTTTCATATCACGAGCCTCCATCCCGTCAATCCAGCGAATGCCGCCACCGCCTGGGAAACTGCCGCGCTCCAGGCGTTTGAAGAGCAGGCCCGCGAAATCTATAGCTGGGATCGTGAGCGCCACAGTTTTATCTACATGGCTCCGCTGGTGGTTGAACCGTCCTGTATGATCTGTCACGAGCAGCATGGCTACCAGATGGGTGATATCCGAGGTGGGATCAGTGTCAGTTTTGCGGTGCAACCTGTCCCCCTTGGGCCAGTCGTCTTGACTTACGGGTTCCTCGCCCTGGTTGGCCTGATCGCGATTAGCTATTTTGGTTGGCAGGCCGAGCGCTCATTCAGCCAAATGAGTTACCAATCTAATATTGACGCCCTGACGGGTCTCTATAATCGGCGCTACTTTGACCAGTATCTGGCCCATGCGCTGGCGGAACCGCACTGCAAGAGTGGCAGCGTGGCCCTGATCCTGGGGGATGTAGACAATTTCAAAGCCTATAACGACTATTACGGCCATCAGGCTGGCGACCATTGTCTACACATGATTGCCGGTGCCCTCCACCGTGCTATTCGCAGGAACGGTGATATTGTGGCCCGCTACGGCGGCGAGGAGTTCGCGCTGGTGTTGCCGCATACCAGTGCCGAGGATGCGCTGGTGGTCGCCGAACGCGCACGCCAAGCGGTACTGGCGCTGCAGATCAGCAATGCGGCCACCGGCATCCCGATCACGCTCAGCCTAGGGGTGGCAGTCAGCGCGTGTGAGCAACCGCCCGCCGATCTGATCAACCAGGCCGATCAGGCGCTCTATCGGGCCAAACAGGCCGGCAAGAATTGTGTACGGGCCAACGGGTAGGGACGCTGGGTGCGGACGCAGCACGCTGCGTCCCTACCCAACGTCCCTACCGGCCCCCGGTATACTCACGCACGGCATGGTAGATCGCCCGCGGCGTGCCATCAGGCGCCACGAAGTTCCAGGCGTCAGGGTGCGAGCGCGTCGAAAAGGGGGTGCTGTGCTGCCAAAGCGCAACCGCGTCGAGCCAGGGGTAGTTGCGGGCCTGTTCGTAGGTGGCGATGGTCCAGCGGATGCGTTCGGCAGGTGTTACCGCTGCACTCCAGCGTGGGTGATCGTTATAGCCGCCCTCGGTGATGATCATATGTTTGTGACTGTCGCCAAATTGATCCATCAAGGCCCGCACTAGTTCGATGCGCCGGAAGTTGACCCGTTCGGGCGCAGGGGGATCATCGGGCGGCACCTGCCCGCCATAGGCATGGACGGCCCACAGGTCAAAGTATGGCCCGGCTTCGGCATCGTACAACGAGGCCAAATATTGCATGTCGTCCATGCGGGTCTGACCGTCATCAATCGAACTACCCGGCGAGAGCGCACCCGCAACCACGATCGCATTGGGGGCCACCGCTTTGATCGCCGGGTAGACCACTTTGAGCAAGGCCGCGTAGGCTCCGGGATCGGGCGGGCGCTCACCCCATTCGAAGCGCAAATTCGGCTCGTTCCAGATGATGATGTGGCGCACGCCCTGCGGGTAGTAGCGGGCCGCAAAGGCAGCGGCGTAGTTGGCAAAATCCTGGTAGCCTTCAGGGCCAAGGTACCGATCCGTGGTGCCAGTGGGACGGGCCCATTGCGGTACCAGATCGAGGCGGGCGATCACGGTCAAGCCCTGGCGATGGGCGTGCTCAATCACCATGTCGGCCCCGGCCCAATCGTAACCGTAACGCGAACGCGGCTGCACATAGGCCCACGGAAACAGTTCCACGATCCAGGGTGCGCCCATCATGCGTACCTGTTCAAGGGCGCGCTGAATGTATTGCTCGTCGCCGATCCCGGTCAGACGGGTATGCAAGCCCACCAGCGGATTACTTGTGACAACCGTCTGTTGGGGCGGCAGATTGAGTTGGCGTGGTACGCGCAAGGCCAGAAATTGGCCGATCAGCAAGATCAGGATGGCAAGGCCGAAGATGAGTTTTTGTGGCATACCGATATTGTACCCGCATCGCGCCATGGATGCCACGGTGGCAATCGGTAGGGCCGAAGCATTCGCCACCAGATGACCGGTAAGGACACGGCGATCGGATGGCGAATGCTTCGGCCGTACATGACCGGGCGATGGGGTGGTATCCCCGCCCCGCGATCGCGTCGCCCGCATCGCCATCCTGTTGGGCCGCCCCGCGATCCCGTCGCCCGCATCGCGCCATGGATGCCACGGTGGCAATCGGTAGGGCCGAAGCATTCGCCACCAGATGACCGGTAAGGACACGGCGATCGGATGGCGAATGCTTCGG
>JBLWKA010000095.1:0-2310 GCA_048381555.1 Oscillochloridaceae bacterium umkhey_bin13 | reverse complement strand
CATGGATGCCACGGTGGCAATCGGTAGGGCCGAAGCATTCGCCACCAGATGACCGGTAAGGACACGGCGATCGGATGGCGAATGCTTCGGCCGTACATGACCGGGCGATGGGGTGGTATCCCCGCCCTTATTAAATCGGATGCAACCCCGGGAATTCCAACCCCAGGGTTTCGTCGAGGCCGCACATCAGATTCATGCACTGCAGCGCACTCCCGGCTGCGCCCTTCATCAGATTGTCGAGCGCACAGATACTGACGATGCGCCCGGTGTCGGGATCAAGCGCAAAGCCCAGATCGGCGAAGTTGCTTCCGGCCAGGATCTTCGGTTCGGGAAAACGATAGATGCCCTGACGCTCTTTGACGATCCGTACAAACGGTTCGTCACGGGCAAAGGTTCGGTAGGCCTGCCAGAGTTCTTTTTCGCTGATCGAACGATTGGCAAAGACGTGTGCCGTCGCCAATGCGCCACGCACCAACTCGACCGAGGTGATTGACAGATGGACGTTTCGCAAGCCCGTAACCTGCTCGATCTCGGCGGTGTGGCGATGCCCAACCGGTGCGAACGAACGCACCGCCCCGGCCCGCTCGGGGTGGTGACTGCTCTCGGTTACGCTGGCTCCACCTTCGGACGAGCCGACTTTGACTTCGACAATGATCGGGCGCGTTTCATCTACCAAACCGGCCCGCACCAGCGGCAAGAGTGCCAGGTTGGTTGCGGTGGCGTTGCAGCCCACCCCGCTGGCCCGTGTGGCCTCGCGGAGTTGGGCGCGACTGACTTCGGGCAGCCCATAGACGAACTGGCCTAATTGTTCTGGCGCAGGGTGATCTTCGCCGTACCAGCGTCGGTAGACGGCCGGATCGTGCAAGCGAAAATCGGCGGAACAGTCAATCAGGCGCGGGGCCAGATCGGCGTAGCGCTCAAGCGCCCGTGCTGCCTCGCCATGGGGTAAGGCCAGAAACAAAACATCGCAGGGTTCGAGTTTGTCGGGATGCACAAACTGAAGTTGACTGCGCCCACGCAAATTGGGATGCACCTGGTGCAGGTAGCGCCCCGCGTTGCGCCCACTGCTGGCCTGGGTCACCGTCACCCCAGGGTGCCAGAGCAGCAGGCGCAACAGTTCGCCCCCAACATACCCACTCGCGCCAACAATCGAGACTCGCATAATTGTGTTTGACTCCTGCTTAAATTGGGCCTCACGAACTTGCGCTTAGGCGCAGGTTCTGATGTGGGGGTTCTGGGAGAACCTTGTTCTCCCAAGCCTACGGCGCAATCTAGCGTGGCAATCCAAAACCCAAAACCTAAAATCCAAAATGGTCTTACTGCCCCCGCCCCACCGCCAGTACGTAATCAATGATCCGTGCCGGAATATCTACCCCGGTGGTATCAATCGAGTTGCGGAACTCCATGGTGTAGTTGACTTCGTTGACCAAGATGCGCCCGTCCTCGGTTTCGAGCAGGTCAATCGCGACGACGCCCCCGCCCACCGCATGCGCCGCCCGCACGCTCAATTCGGCCAGTTGCGGTGTCAGCGGGCAATTCGTCGCCATGCCGCCGCGGGCCGTATTCGTGATCCAGTGCGGGCTCGTCCGATAGATCGCTGCAATGCACTCATCGCCCACGACAAAACTTCGAATATCGCGGCCGGGCTTATCAATATACTGCTGAATATAAAAGATCGAGTGCTGATAGCTGCCCAGCACATCACGATGCTCCAGAATCGCCTCGGCCGCATCGCGGTCGTTGATCTTGCTGACCATGCGCCCCCACGAGCCGACCACCGGCTTGAGCACCACCGGATAGCCCATGCGCTCGATCGCCGCCAACGCACTCTCGGGCGTAAAGGCCAGTTCGCACCCCGGCGTGGGCACTTCGGCATGGATCAGGGCCTGGGTCGTCAGGAACTTGTCGCCACATGTCAGGGCGACGTGGTAGGTGTTGACCGTCGGCACGCCCGCGTCATTCAGGATTTTGAGCATGTAGAGCGCCCGGCTATGCTGGATGCAGCGCTCTAAGACCACGTCGTACGGGTATTCACGCTGGTGCAGATCAAAGATCTGTTCGCGATCATCAATTTTATCGTACCTCAGACCACGCCGATCAAGCTCGGTGAAGAGCAACTTCTCTTCGGCACGAATCCGTGAACAGAGGACGCCAATACGCATGATGGGTATTCCTGTAGTTAAAGGTTGGGTGGCGATTCTCGTGACGTTCGTGACGTTCGTGACGTTCGTAGGGCCGCAGCGTGGGGGGGCCCGCCGCTGCCCCCGGTCTGGGCCGCGCCCCCGGGCTCCCCCGGGGGGCCGCGCGCCC
>JBLWKA010000094.1:0-23141 GCA_048381555.1 Oscillochloridaceae bacterium umkhey_bin13 | reverse complement strand
GTGGGTGGGGGGGGGTGGGGGTGGGGGGGCCGCCCCCCCCCCCCCACCGGTTTTGTGGTGGGGGGGGGCCGCCCCCCCCCCCAACCCATACCACAACCAGGGCCGTGGCTACTTACGTTGCCTCGGCCCTTGGGAACCACCCCGGCGACCCGACGCCCACCCCGGTGACCCGACGCCCGCCCGTCGGCACCCACGACCCGACGCCCGCCCCGGTCGCGCGGTGCTCGGTACGCGATCCCGCTGGCATCGCGCCATGTAATCCGTGGTGGCAACCGGTAGGGGCGACCCGGCGTGGTCGCCCGGGGCAGCCACGCGGGCTGCCCCTCCGGATCCCCGCACCGTTCGTCATCATGCAGAGTTTACGCCACACCCCGCCCTGGCCCCTCATGCAGCGCCCGCGCCAAGATATGCTATTCTAGAGCGATACATTATCCGACGAACCATCGTCGGGCTATGGGCCTCGTTTGCCCGTAGGCAGGCAAGGTCTCGACTATGCGCGTCGCGATCATTCACGACTATCTGAATCAATATGGTGGGGCCGAGCGCGTGCTTGAGGCGTTGCACGAGCTCTATCCCGAGGCTCCGGTCTTTACCTCGATCTATGACCCCGAGGCGATGCCCGTCGCCTATCGGGACTGGGATATTCGCACCTCGTATATTCAGCAGATTCCGGGCTGGCGCCGCCATTTCCGACGCTATTTCTTGCTCTATCCTGCCGCCTTCGAAAGCTTTGACCTCAGTCGGTTCGATCTGATTATCTCTTCCAGTAGTGCCTTTGCCAAAGGGGTCATTCCGCATCCGAGTGCGGTACACATCTGCTATTGCCACACCCCGATGCGCTTTGCCTGGCGCACGCGAGAGTATATCGAACGCGAAGAGATTAGCGGCATCCAGGCGGCCTTGTTGCCCATGGCCCTGACCTATGTTAGACTCTGGGACGTTGCTACGGTTAATCGGGTGGATAGTTTTGTGGCTAATTCACACGAGGTAGCACACCGGATTGCGCGTTACTACGGACGTGATGCCGAGGTGGTGCCGCCGCCGGTTGATCTGCCACCCTATAACCCCCAACCCGCTGGTGATTTCTATCTGGCGGGCGGGCGGCTCATACCCTACAAGCGGATCGAGTTGATCGTTGCCGCCTTTACCAAATTGGGTCTGCCGCTGAAGATCTTTGGCGATGGCCGTGACCGCCGCCGCCTCGAAGCAATGGCTGGCTCGAATGTGCAGTTTCTCGGCTGGGTAGACGAAGAGACCCGCCGCGATCTGTTTGCCCGCTGCCGGGCGTTTGTCTTTCCGGGCGAAGAGGATTTTGGGATTACGCCGCTCGAAGCAATGGCGGCAGGGCGGCCTGTCTTGGCCTATGGCGCGGGCGGGGCGCTCGAAACGGTGATTGATGGGGTGACAGGCCGCTTTTTCCACGAACAATCAGCCGGGGCGATTGCCGCCGCCGTTGCTGCCGCCCGCGCTGATCGTTACGATCCTCTCACTATTCGTCATCACGCCGAAAGCTATAGCCGCACGATTTTTTTGAACCGTATGCGCCACCTGATCGCCGAAACCGTCGAACACCAACAGTTTCAGCGCATCGAGCGTGCTCGTTCGTAACCTATGACCGATGCCTTACCATTGATCGCGTACCTCGGCCTGTTGCGCCGCTACTGGCTGCTCGTACTGCTGCTGCCCATCCTGGTTGCGGCCCTCAGTCTGGGTCTGGCCGTGCGCCGCCCGCCCCTCTATGCCGCCAGTACCCATCTGTTGGTGACGCAAAGCAGTTCGGCTGATCCGGCAATCCCCCTGCCTGCGCTTGATGAAGGGGCGACCTGGGTCACGACCGAGTATCTGCTGGATGATCTGCCGGCGGTGCTCACGAGTGTCGCTTTTGCGAATGATGTGAATACCCTGCTTGCCGCCGAAGGCTATAATCTGGATCCGGGGGCCATCCGGGCCGGGCTGCGCCCCGAAGTGACCCATCGCTCGTTGCGGCTGACTGCGACCGCAACCAGCCCCGAATTGGCGCATGCCCTCGCCCGCAATGCCATTGTCGCTCTGCAAGAGGGGGGCCTGAAGTATTGGGGCCGCGCCCCGGCGGGTGGCCTTGCCGTGGCTGTCCTCGATCCGCCCGGAACTGCCGTCCCGGTCGCGAGCCTACGGGCCCTGATCCTCGAAGTCGGTCTGCGCACAGCCCTGGCCCTGGCCGCCGGGTTGGGCCTCGCCTTCGCTGCCCACGCCCTTGATGACCGCTTGCGTAGTGCCCGCCAGGCCGAACAATGGATTGGTGCCCAGGTGTTGGCGGTGATCCCTGATGAACCACGCCGCTAAAGGAGCAAATGCATGCAATTACGTGACTATATTACCGTCCTGACCAAACGCTGGTGGGTGATTGCCCTCAGTCTGGTTGCCGCCGCCGTTGCCGCCTATGGGGTGAGCAAACTTCTGCCAAGTACCTACCGCGCTCAGGCGGTCTATCTGGCCTTTGCCAACCAGGCCGATAATGGCCTGAACATTGTGCTGCGCAATTCGATGAACAGTTACCGCGAACTGGTGATGCAGCCCGATGTGCTCGACCAGATTAGCCAGAGTATTGGGCTGGATATTAGCGGCGAACGCTGGATGCGTGATGTGGCGATCCAGCCCCGTCCCGACGAGCAGAAGATCATCATCGAAGTAGACGCGCCCAGTCTCGATCAGTCTATGGCGATGGCTGATGCGGTCGGCGACCGGATTGTCGCCGAGGTCAACCGGATCAATGCAACCCTCGAAGGCACGGCGCGCATCAATGTGGATCGCATTCAACGCGCCCGCCTGATATCCATTCAGCCCAACACCCGGATCAATGTGCTGGCTGGGGCCTTCCTGGGCCTGGTGATTGGCATCCTGCTGGCCTATATCCTCGAATATCTTGACGATACTCTCAAGGATAGTAACGATGTCGAGCGTTTCGTCGGTCTGACCACGATCGGGGCCATCCCGACCGCCGAGAAATAGGGGACCTACCCGTGAGTACCAACGGCACTTCGCCCGAAACGACTCTGATTACGCTGCGCGATCCAGCCTCGGCCGCTGCCGAAGCCTATCGGACCCTGCGTACCAATATCCTTTTTTCCAGCCTCGACCGCCCGCTGCATACGCTGCTGGTCACCAGTACTGCCCCCAACGAAGGCAAGAGCACGACGTTAGCGAATCTGGCCGTGACGATGGCTCAGGCCGAGCAGCGGGTGCTGATGGTAGACTGCGATCTGCGCCGCCCCAGCCTACACACGATCTTTGGGGTCTCGAACGAACGCGGCCTGACCAGTGCGGTGCTGGCTCAGGGTGACGAAGCCCTGCCCATCCAGGAGGCTGGCGTGCCCGGGTTGCGGATTCTGACCAGTGGCCCCCTGCCGCCCCGTCCCGCCGACCTGCTTGGCTCACGGCGGATGGCGGCCCTGATCGAGCGCATGCGCGGCGAGGCCGATATTGTGCTGTTCGACACCCCGCCCGCCGTTGCGGTCACGGATGCGGCCGCGCTGGCACCCCGGGTGGACGGCGTGCTGCTGGTGTTGCACGCCGGCCAGACCCGCCGCGACCGCGCCCGCGAAGCGCGCTTACTGCTCGAAAAGGTCAAGGCCAATATTGTGGGCGTGGTCTTGAATGGGGCCAAATCCGAGCACGGCTACAACTATTAATTAGTCTGTAAACGAAGTTTTTTGTACCAACGGGGGCTTCGACAAGCTCAGCCTACGTTCCGTCCCAACGCCAATGACCCGCCGTTGGCTGAGCCTGCCGAAGCCAAATTCTATACCGGGAAACATAGTTTACAAACTAATTAATGGTTTTTAAGCATGGATTCGGGTAGAAGCCCGTGCCGTGGGGCTGAAAGCCCTCGGCTATGGGAAGCAAAGCCTGCCTGCGCAGGCTTTGCCGAACTTAATTCTAAACCTTAAATATCAGAAACTATTTCCGGTGACTCGTGCCACCCCCACCAAGCAACGAGCCAAGCAACGAGCCGAGATCGGGCTGGCCCTGGGCCGCCTGGCCCTGCTGGCTACTCAGCACCGAGCCAATCAAGGCCCCGATGTCGATCCCGCCCGCCTGGCCCTGACCCTGGGCCGCCTGGCCCTGCTGACTACTCAGCACTGAGCCAATCAAGGCCCCGATGTCGAATCCACCCGCCTGGCCTTGACCCTGGGCCGGAGCCTTCTGCTGGCTACTCAGCACCGAGCCAATCAAGGCCCCGATGTCGAATCCACCCGCCTGGCCCTGACCCTGGGCCGGAGCCTTCTGCTGGCTACTCAGTACCGAGCCGATCAGCGAACCAAGATCAAAACCGCCCCCTTGCGCAGGCTGGGCTGGTGCCGCCTGTGCTTGCCCGCCCGCCATCTGGCTGGCTATCAGCGCCATCAACGCGGCCAGCGCTGCCTTGCCAACCTGCCCACCCATGCCACTATTTTCGCCACCAAGCAACTGGTTGACGAGAGCCGGATCCTGCTGTAGAGCCTGGGCCGACATCAAGCCAAGATTCTGCGGGGCCGCAGCGGCCCGGTCATCCTGATAGACATACCCGTCAAAGGGGCGACTCGCATCGGCATTGGCCTGCTTGAAGCCCGCAGCCAGGCTATTGCGCTGTTCGGGCGTCAGTTGACTCATGGCCAGAGCATTCAGTTGGGCCGCTTGCTCACGGGGCAGTTGAGCCAGCAATTGCTGATACCGCTGCATCGCCTCTTGATCGGACATCTGGTTTGTGGCGGCCATAATCTGCTGGATCAAAGCAGCCGGATTGGCGGCGCTGTCACTCATGAGCTCGCTCCTTTTCGCGTATGATAGAACCTAGCACTACCCCGGCACTATACCCTACCACCGAGGTGCATGCAAGTATAAGGAGTTGTGTTATGCGGGCTGACCGTTTCGCTCACCGCCGTGCTGATCTACTCGCCCTGGCCCAAACGCTTGTCGCGTACGATACACCGAGTGGCGCTAAAGCCCATTGTGACACCCTCGCCGATCTGCTGGCGACCCGCCTGGCCGACCTGGGTCAGATCGAACGCTTTGCCAATCCGGCGGGCGGCGACCATCTGGCCTTGCGCGTACCCGCGCCGCAAGCCCCCACGGCCCGCCCCACCCTGATCCTCTGCCACTACGATACGGTCTGGCCCCTCGGCACCGCCGCTGCTCGCCCGCTCCAGATCGAGGGTGACACCGCGTTTGGCCCCGGTCTCTACGATATGAAGGTGAGTATCGCCCTGACGGAACTGGCCCTGCGTGAGCTTGGCCCGCACGGTTTGGCCCGCCCCGTCACCTTCTTACTGACCTCGGACGAAGAGATTGGCAGCCCGACCTCACGGGAACTGATCGAGCGTGAAGCGCGGGCTAGCGCCCATGTGCTGGTGCTCGAACCACCAGTCGAGCCGCACGGGGCACTCAAGACGGCCCGCAAAGGAATCGGGGCCTTCACGGTGCGGATTAGCGGCCGGGCCGCCCATGCCGGGGTCGAACCCGAAAAAGGGGCCAGTGCGATTACCGAATTGGCCCACCAGGTGTTGGCGATCAATGCGCTGGCTGATCCCGCGCTTGGTACCACCCTGAATGTTGGCATCGTGCATGGGGGCAGCGGGCGCAACGTCGTCCCCGCCGAGGCGACCCTCGAAATTGATGCCCGCGCCTGGCGCAGCGATGAGGCCAACCGGGTTACCCAGGCCCTCTATGGTCTGGTTCCGCAAACCCCTGGCGTGCATCTTGCAACCACCGGCAGTTTTAGTCGCCCACCAATGGAGCGCACGCCCGCCAGTCTGGCCCTCTTTGCCCAGGCCCAACATGTGGCACGTGACCTCGACCTTGAACTCAGCGAGGGCAGCACCGGTGGCGGCAGCGACGGCAACTTCACGGCGGCAGTTGGCACGCCGACCCTTGATGGGCTCGGTGCGCCAGGTCAGGGTGCCCACGCCACCTACGAACAGATCAGCATAAGTGGGGCGCTGCAACGCTTGGCGTTACTGGTGGCGTTGTTAACCGGGCTGTAGTTCGCCTTCATAGAGAGGCAGCGTGCTAGGTGTGCGGACAAAGCACGCTGCTTACTCTTTACCTATGGAAAATAGCGATAAATGTCTCGGCGATGGAGAAATCGTACAACGGTTATGGTGTCGTCTTCGACGAATAGACCAAGCCGATAATCGCCGATGCGAATACGATAGTACGGCCCTTCACTTGTCAAATGTTTGATATTTGGGATTTCGTCTAAGGAGATGCTTTGTTCGATCTGTTCTAACACGGCTTGCACCGCTTGGAGTAGCGTTTTTTGACGGATCTTCTTTAGGTCTTTGGCAAAACTCCGACGGAAGATGAGTTTCACCGCTTGGCACCCAACAACGCAAAGATTTCATCACGACTGACAATCTCGGTCGTTTCTCCCTCTTTAATGGCCAGCACGAACGCGCTATCTTCAAGCGCCTCAGCCATCAGGGCAGAGAACCACTCGCGCCGTTGTTCGAGAACCTCAATCAAAGCTTCTTTCAAAAGTGCCTTAAGTCGGGCTTCATCAGAAAGTGTCATGGTCATGATTTTCTCCACTTCACCCAGGATTACCCTTCAAATACTAGCCGTACACCTGCATTCAACCTGAGTCATTATAGCGCACGCCCGCCAGTTTGGCCCTCTTTGCGCAGGCCCAACACCTCGCCAGCGACCTCGATCTTGCGCTGAGCAAAGGCAGCACCGGCGGCGGCAGCGACGATAACTTCACCGCAAGGTTCATTCTCCCAGTGCATCCTCGGTAAGATCATGCCAGAATGCATCGTGTTCAATACCTTGGCCCGCGCTTATTTCAGTTCGTCCTCGCGCCAGAAGGTCTTGGAACTGCTTTGAGTAGGCCAAGACCAGGCGAAAGCCTACAATAGCCGATCCTGAACCCTGCCTTAGCACCAGCAAACCCACATGCGGAGCCAACCATGGTACGATGAGGCGAACGGAAAGGAGCCTCAACCATGACCACCTTAGACACGCTCGTGCCGGTGGAGCAGGTGCATGCTCTGTCTGTGGACGCCAGCCTGGAGCACTTGCAGGCTACGCCCGAGGGCCTAAGTTCGAGCGAGGCCGCGCAACGCCTGGCACGCTACGGCCCGAATCAACTGCCCGCCCCCGCCAAAGAAGGGCTGCTCAAGCGCTTCTTCAAGCACTTCCACGATCTGCTGATCTACATTCTGATCATCGCTGCTGGCATCACCGCCGTGCTCGGCCATTGGATTGATACCGGCGTGATCCTTGGTGTGGTCGTGATCAATGCCGTGATCGGCTTTATCCAGGAAGGCAAAGCCGAACAGGCCCTTGAAGGCATTCGCAAGATGCTTTCGCTCCATGCCCAGGTGCGCCGTGACGGTACCTGGGTCGAGCTCGAAGCCGAAGCCCTGGTGCCCGGCGATATTGTGCGCTTACGCTCCGGTGACCGCATTCCGGCTGATCTGCGCCTGATCGAAGTTGTCAATCTGCGCATCGAGGAGTCGGCCCTCACCGGCGAGTCGGAGCCGACCGAAAAGCAGATTGCGCCCACCGACCTGAAGAGCGGCATTGGTGATCGCCACAGCATGGCCTATTCGGGCACGCTCGTGGCCGCAGGCCGGGGCATCGGACTGGTGACTGCCACCGGTGCGGCCACCGAATTGGGTCGGATCAACAAAATGATCGCCGAGGTCGAGCAACTGGCGACGCCGCTGACCCGCCAGATGAACCAGCTCGGCAAAGTGTTGTCGGGCGTGATTGTGGCTATGGCCGCCCTGATCTGGCTGATTGGCTGGCTCTTGCACGACTACAGTGTAGCCGAACTATCGCTGGCCTCGATTGGCTTCGCCGTAGCCGCCATTCCCGAGGGGCTTCCGGCGATTCTTACGATTACCTTGGCCCTGGGGGTGCAACGCATGGCCCAGCGCCAGGCGATTACCCGCAAACTGAATGCGGTCGAAACCCTTGGTTCGGTCACGGTGATCTGTTCCGACAAGACCGGCACGCTGACCCGTAACGAAATGACCGTACGCCACGCCGTGACCCGTGCTGGTCAATATGCGGTGACTGGCCTTGGGTATGCGCCCGAGGGCACGATCACCCAGGGCGAACAGCCGGTTACGCTTGATGCGCATCCCAATTTGCGTGAACTGATCGAAATCATGGCGGTCTGCAATGATTCCAGTATCGCCAACGTAGATGGCAACTGGCAGGTGCTTGGCGAGCCAACTGAAGGGGCCTTGCAGACCCTGGCCCATAAGGCCGAGGTTGATCCTAGCGCCTTCGAACGCTTGGCGGTTATTCCCTTCGAGTCTGATACCAAAGTGATGGCGACCCTCAACCGCGATCCTGAGGGCCGGGTCTGGATGCTGGTCAAAGGGGCACCCGACCGCTTGTTAGCGCACTGCCAAACCGAACGCACCGCCGCTGGTACCAGCGGGCCGATCGAACCAGCCTGGTGGGAACAGCAGATTGATGATCTGAGCAATCAAGGCTTGCGTGTACTGGCAGCGGCAATTCGCGAAGTAGATCACCGCAAGCGTGATCTTACCCCCGCCGATCTTGAGCAGGATCTGGTGTTTGTGGGCCTGGTTGCGATCATTGACCCGCCCCGCCCCGAAGCGATTGAGGCGATCAAAACCTGTCGGCGGGCCGGCATTCGGGTCAAGATGATCACTGGCGATCATGCTGGTACCGCCAAGGCGATTGGTCAGGAGATGGGCATCGGTGATGGGCAAACGGCCGTGACCGGGCTTGAACTCGAAGCCGCCTCCGATGCCGAACTCCAACAGATTGTGCAGGAATACGATATCTTCGCTCGCACCAGCCCCGAACATAAACTCCGGCTGGTGCAGGCGCTTCAGGCCAATCGTGAAGTGGTGGCCATGACCGGCGACGGCGTGAATGATGCGCCTGCCCTCAAACGCGCCGATGTCGGGATAGCGATGGGCATCAAAGGCACCGAAGCTACCAAAGAAGCCGCCGATATTGTGCTTGCCGACGACAATTTTAGCTCGATTGCCCGCGCGGTCGAAGAGGGCCGCACGATCTACGACAATCTGCGGAAAGCGATTCTCTTCATTCTCCCAACCAACGGGGCCGAAGCCCTGGTCATCCTGGTGGCGATTAGCTTTGGGCTGGTGCTGCCCTTAACCCCAGTCCAGATCCTCTGGGTCAACATGGTGACTGCCGTGACCTTGGCGCTGGCGCTGGCCTTCGAGCCGCCTGAGCCGAGGGTAATGCAGCGCCCACCGCGCAAACCAGGCAGTTCGATTTTGGGCCTGGCCTTCCTTTGGCGGATTGCGCTGGTTTCGATCTTGATTGGCGGGGCCACGATCGCCGTCTTCTTGATCGAGATTGAACAAGGCATGTCGCTGGAACTGGCCCGCACCCTGGCTGTGAATACCCTGGTCTGTGGTCAGGCGTTTTACCTGTTTAACAGCCGCTACCTGTACGAAACCAGTTTGCAATTTGACCGCCTGATCGCCAATCGGGTTGCATGGATCGCAGTCGGGGTGCTGGCTGGACTGCAACTGCTCTTTGTCTATGCACCCTTTATGCAGCTGTGGTTTGGTTCGGCCGCCCTAGAGTTGCGCCACTGGCTGATTCCGCTCGGCATCGCCGCCGGGGCGTTCCTGGTGATCGAAGCCGAAAAAGCCTTTACGCGCCGCTTTTTGAGTAGGCCGTAGGGAGGACGCAGCACGCTGCGTCCCTACGGCCTTACGAAGCAAAAAAGCCTCGCAGCGCTGCAGCCATGGCCTGGGGTTGTTCCAGCATCACCATATGCCCACATGCGGCCAGGGCCACCAGTTCGCTACGTGGCACCAGGGTGTGGGCGGCTTCGACTTCGGCCAGGCGGGTGATGCGATCCTCGCGCCCGGCCAACCAAAGCGTAGGAGCCTTAATCGCCCGTAGGGCCGCATGCAACTGCGGGTCGCCGCTCGCCGTGAGCATCGTCAAATAGGCTCGGGGGTCAGCCGTTGCCATGTCGGCCAGAAACTCCTGCCAACCCGCCAGACCCGTTGGCGACTGGTGCAACATCAAGGCGCTCATCGTGGCTGCCAGCGGCGGGCTCTGCATGGCTACCCGCCCAACCGGCTGCCAAAGGCTCAACAAGGGGCGGACCAGGCCCAACGAAAGGTCAAGCGACGGGCGGGCCACCTGCAACGCCACTTGCTCGGGGGCGAAGTTCCGCATCCCCAGACCAAGCAGTACGAGTCGCCCGACCCGTGCTGGATGCTCGCCTGCAACCAGGGCCGCCACCGCCGCCCCCAGGTCGTGCCCAAGCAGATCGAACTGGTTCAGGCCGAGGGTATCGGCGAAGGCTACCACTTCGGCGGCCAGCGCGGCCAGGGTCGGGGTCGCTGTTCGTGACGGCGAGGCTCCTGCGCCAGGCAGATCGAGGATATAACAGGAGCGCCGGGCCGTCAGGGCGGGCAGGGTTGAGGTCCAGATCTGGGCCGAGGCCCCCCAGCCGTGCAGCACCAGGAGTGGTGGCCCACTCCCGGCGGCCAGGTAGCTGATTGGCCCACGGCTGGTGCCAATGCGCCAGCGCGTCACGGTTGCAGGCGGAGGCGCAGGTGGGGACTGGGGCGATGGCGTAGGCATGGACGGCGCAACCGGATCGCTGGGCGGTGCAGTTTCGGGTGGCTCAGCCGTTGGCTGGGACAAACGCAAGGCCCGCCCGCGCCGTAACGGGGTTGCGGTTACCGGTTCGGGGTCAGGGGTTGGTGCCTCGTTTTCCGCAGCGGCATCCTGGGACAGACGCAAGGCCTGCCCGCGACGGACTGGCGGTGGCGGCGCGGCTTCATGCGCGGTTGGAGCATCGGCGGGTGTTTCAGGGGCGGCAGGCGGATCAGCCGGGGCACCCGACAAACGCAGGCCCCGCCCGCGCCGCAACGGCGGCTGAGGATCATCTTGCTCAGGGGCCATAGCGCGCCTCCAGTTCGGCGGCCAGCGCCGCATAGGCTAGTGCCCCGGCGCTTTGGGGCGCATAACTGTTGATCGGCACACCCGCCGAGGGTGCTTCAGCCAGCTTGACATTGATCGGGATCACGGTCGTAAAGACCAGATCACCATAGCGTTCACGCACCTCATCCTCGACTTGTAGGCTCAGATTGGTACGACGATCCGCCAGGGTACAGACAATCCCACCAATCGCCAGGGCTGGATTGATCTCGCGCACCAGTTCAATCGTTTGTTCGAGTTGCGGCATCGCCTTCAGCGCATAGGCGTGCAGTTGCATTGGTACCAGCACTGCATCGGCGGCTGCCAGTGCATTCAGCGAAAAGATGCCCAGACTTGGTGGTGGATCGAGCAAAATATAATCGTAGTGGGCGCGGGCCTCACGTAGGGCCTTGCGCAACAACAATTCGCGCCCCACCTTGCCGGCCAGTTCCAATTCGGCCCCGGCCAGATCAAGCGACGAAGGGATCAGATCGGGACCAGCCCGAGTCGCCAGGGTCGCAAAGGCGCTGCCCCGTTCGGGATTGAGCAACACCTCATACACACTGTACTCAAGGCTAGAGGGATCAATTCCCAGGCCCTGGGTTAAATTGGCTTGCGGGTCAAGATCAATCAACAGCACCCGCCGCCCTTTGGCTGCCAGCACCGCCCCCAGGCTCAGGGTCGTCGTGGTCTTGCCAACGCCGCCTTTCTGCATCGCCAGCGCCAGAACATGGCCCATCGTTGCCACTCCGCATCTTTGGATCTTGGAACGCAGTGCCTGGGCTGCCCAGACACCTTGATTGTACCATCTGAGGTAACAGCCTGACTGATGAATTTTGACGCACTGCGCAACGTAGATTACACTAGAGTCAGATCCCCCATTTTTTATTGGAGCGGCGTCACCCTAATGCGCTGCGTTGAAGCGAACGAGGAGGTTGGTGTATGCAGCCGCGAGATTTTATCGTGCCGGCTCACACGGTGGTTGGCTCGGGTGCCGTCGAACAGGTTGGCGAGCTCTGTCGCAAGCGCGGGTGGCGCAAAGCGCTGATTGTCACCGACAAGATTATGCAAAATCTGGGCCTGGTCAGCAAAGTCGAGCAGTTGCTCGATAAGGCCGGGATGAGCAGCGTGGTCTACGCCGGGGTCAATAGCGAGCCGGTGGTTGAGTATGTGCAGGAGGGGTTGGCGATCCTGAAGGATGGGGCTTGTGACCTAGTCGTTGCGGTCGGTGGTGGTAGCCCGATTGACGCTGCTAAGGCGATTGCGGTGATGGCAACCAACCCCGGTTCGATCGAGCAGTACAAAGGGATTGGCAAACTGAACCTGCCAGGCTTGCCGCTGGTGGCGATCCCCACGACCGCTGGCACCGGCAGTGAAGCGACGCTCTACACCGTGATCACCGACCAGAAGACCGACGTCAAGATGTTGATCGGTAGCCCCTACCTGATGCCGAATGTGGCGATTGTTGACCCGCTGCTAACGCTTTCGTCGCCGCCGGGGGTGACGGCTGCCACCGGCGTAGATGCACTGGTTCATGCGATCGAGGCCTATGTCTCGGTCAAGCGTCAACCGATGACCGACATCTTCTGCCTATCGGCGATTGAACTGATCGCCGGCAATATCCGCCAGGCCTGGGCCAATGGCAACAACATCGAAGCCCGCGAAAAGATGATGCTCGGCGCGATGCAGGCCGGGATCGCCTTCAGCAACTCGTCGGTGGCGCTGGTGCATGGCATGTCGCGCCCGATTGGGGCCAACTTCCATATTGCCCATGGCGTCTCGAATGCTGCGCTACTGGCTGCCGTCACCGAGTTTAGCCTGATTGGCGACCCGGTGCGCTACGCCCATGTCGCCAAGGCCATGGGTGAACCCATCGAAGGCTTATCGGTCATGAAGGCAGCCGATCGCTCGGTGAAGGCCATCCGCCGCCTGGTTAGTGACATCCGCATTCCCTCGTTGCGCCAACTGGGCGTCGAGCGCGACCGCCTGATGGAGTTGGCCCCGGCGATGGCGGAAGCGGCGATTGATAGTGGCAGTCCCGGCAATAATCCCCGCAAGCCCACCAAACAAGAGATTATCGAACTGTATGCGCGAGCCTACGAGGAGTAGGCGGATCTCTGAGTCGTCCCGAATTTAAGGTTTGGGCGGGGGCTGCATTGTGCAGCCCCCGTGGCTTTTTACGGCATCACATCTATACCATGGCTTGACAACCCGTCCCTTAATTGATATATTGAATGAGTATTCATTCAAAAAAACAGAGATAATCATGTCGCCCCGAACGGCTGCACAGAACCAGGCCCTGCGTGATGAGAGCCGCGAGCGGATTGTTGAGGCGGCGCTGCAACTCTTTGCCGAGCATGGCTACGAGCGCACGTCGGTCAAACAGATTGCGGCCACTGCCGGTGTGGCCCAGGGGCTGTTATACAGCCATTTTGTCAGCAAAGAAGCGTTGCTGCGGGCGATCTTCGAGCAGAGTGTTGCTGATGTGCAGGAGTCGTTTGCGCGGGCCGCCGCAGGCCAGGGTTCGCCGGTTGAACGTCAGGTGCGGGCGGCGTTTGCGGTGCTACAGGAGCGCGAAGCCTTCTGGCGATTGAGTTACGGCGTCCGGCTTCAGCGCTCAGTTGTAGCGGCGCTCGGTAACGATCTGCACGATTGGACGGCCCAGATTCGCACCCAACTCGAAGCGGCCTTCCACGAACGTGGCTCGTCTAGCCCAAGCGTTGAGGCGGCGGTGCTCTTTGCGCTGATTGACGGGGTAGCTCAACATTATCTGCTTGATCCGGCAAACTACCCACTCGAAGCCGTGATGACACGCATCGTGAAACTGATCGAAGGCCAGTAGTCTGAAAGGATCGTCGGTATGAGTACAGTCCCGGCTTGGCTGGATCGGACGCTCTACCCCTTCACCTCGCATTGGCTCGACCTGGAGGGCGGACGGATGCATTACATAGACGAGGGTGTGGGCGAGCCGATTGTATTTGTGCATGGCACCCCGACCTGGTCGTTTCTGTATCGGCAGATCATCACCGCCATGGCCCCAACCTACCGTTGCCTTGCGACCGATCAGTTGGGCTTTGGCCTATCGGATAAGCCCGCCACTGGTGATTACAGCTTTGCGGCCCATACCCGCAATCTCACGGCACTGGTTAATCACCTGGGCCTCGAACGGTTTACCCTGGTCGTGCATGATCTAGGTGGCCCAATTGGCTTGGCACTGGCCCTGGCCCAGCCCGAACGGATCAGCCGTCTGGTGATCAGCAATACGACCCTTTGGCCGATGGAGGGAGCGTTTGCCCCACCGGCGGTTGCCAAACTGTTTGCGACCGCGCTGGGACGTTTTTTATACCTGCAATTGAATATTTCGCCGCGCACCTTGTTACCAATGATCTACGCCGATCGCACCAAATTAACCCCGGCGATCCATCAGCACTACCTGGCCCCGTTTCCTGGCGCCGCTGATCGACACGCGCTGTACGCCTTTGCCCAGCAGGTAGCGACTGGTTTTTCAGCCTTGCGTGATCTCTGGGCCCAGCGTGAGCGGATCGTACCGATCCCCACCTTGCTGATCTGGGGCATGCGTGATCTGGCTTTTGGGCCACCCTTTTTGGCCCACTGGCGCGAATTCCTGCCCCAGGCCGAGGTAGTCGAAGTCGCTTCCTCCAGCCATTTTGTGCAGGAAGAAGCCCCCGAGGTCTTTATCAACGCGTTGCGCGTTTTTATGGGGGCTGCGAACCGGCGTGCCGCCGTTGGCCCCGCGTAAGGGCAGCCCCTACGACCGGATCGGATCCGCCATCATGCGCCAGCAGGATCGTTGACGCCCTCGGCAGGAAGATGCAATCGCCCTACTCCAAACCCCACGTACGCTTGCATAGATACCCAAGACCCCCTATCATACGCGCTGATGCGGGAAGGTTCGAGCAAAGGTGTCCTATGAGCGAGCAGCCTGAGCGTCCGATCTGGCAGTTGGCAACCCAATTGGTTCATGCCGGTGAGCGAGCGAGTGCCGGTGGGGCGCAGCCAACCACGACGCCGATCCACACGGCAACGACCTACCTCTATCCGAATCTGGCGGCCCTTGATACCGCTTTTGCCGAGGGCACGGGCTACCTGTACACCCGCTATGGCAATCCGTCAGTGGCCGCGCTCGAAGCGGTACTGGCAACTGCCGAAGGGGCACGCGGCGCAGTGGCCTATGGTTCGGGGATGGCCGCGTTACACGCTGCGCTGTTGGCGGCCTGTACCCCCCGTGGCGAGACCAACCCACGCCCGGCGTGCATTTTGGCCGCCCGCGATCTGTATGGCTCGACCATGGTCTTGCTCGACCAGATCCTGGCCCCATTGGGGGCCACGGTATGCTACGCTGATCTGTGTGACCTGGAGGCGGCAGCGGCGGCAATCGACACCTACCAACCCCAGGTTGTGCTGGTCGAGTCACTCTCGAACCCGTTGTTGCGGGTTACCGATCTTGCCGCGCTGGCCAACCTGTGTCGTCCCGTGGGTGCCCGCCTGATCGTTGATGCAACCCTGGCAACCCCGGTGCTGCAACGCCCGTTAAGCCTCGGGGCCGATCTGGTGGTGCATAGTGCGACTAAATACCTGGGCGGCCATGGCGATGTCGCCGGTGGGATGGTTGCGGCCCGCACCAGTTTGCTGCACGCCACCCTGGTGCGCCAGGCCCGCCTGCTTGGGGCTTCGTTAGGGCCATTCGAGGCCCAGCAGATCCAGCGCGGGATGAAGACCCTGGCGCTACGGATCGAGCGTCAGTGTGCCAATGCAGCCCACGTGGCCCAGGCGCTGGCCCAACATCCCGCTGTGACCCAGGTCTATTACCCCGGTCTGCCTGAACATCCTCAGCATACCCTGGCGGCCCAGACTTTTGGTGGTCGCTTTGGCGGCATGGTCAGTTGCGAACTGCGGGGCGGAGCGGCGGCGGTCGCGCCTTTTGTGGATCGCTTGCAGATCTTTTTGCCCGCCACCACTTTGGGCGATCTGTACAGTCTGGTGAGCGTGCCAGCCATCGCCTCGCACCGCGAACTCAGCCCGGCGCAACGGGCCGAACGCGGGATTAGCGATTGTCTCGTGCGCCTTTCGATTGGCATTGAAGCCGTGGCCGATCTATTGGCTGATCTGGAGCAGGCCTTAAACGTATGACTACTGATCTCAAACATGTGACGATTTACACCGACGGCGCGTGTCGGGGCAATCCGGGGCCGGGTGGCTACGGGGCCATTTTGATCACGGGCGCACATCGCAAAGAGCTTTCTGGCGGCTTTCGGCGTACGACCAACAACCGCATGGAGTTGCTGGCGGTGATTGTGGCGCTGCGCCAGCTTAAGCATCGCTGCCAGGTCACCGTCTACAGCGACTCGCAGTATGTCGTCAATGGGATCAGCAAAGGCTGGGCCAAGAATTGGCGTGCCAAAGGCTGGATGCGCAACAAAACCGACCCAGCCATCAACCCCGATCTGTGGGGCGAGTTGTTAGATCTGTGTGCCCAACACGAGGTCGAGTTCCGATGGGTGCGCGGCCATGCTGGCCATCCCGAAAACGAACGCTGCGACCAGTTATCGGTGCAAGCCACCCAACAGCGCGACCTCCCGCTTGATACGGGCTTCGAGCAAGCTTCGACACGAGCGTAGATATCAGCTTAACAGTCTGCTATCTCGACAATTGGTTTACCACGCTGTAGTAATTCGGTCTAACAATCGTATCTTGTTACTCCCGAATGAAGGTTTGCTGTGCTCACCTGGCGTAAGATCGGGTTGTGGTGGCATCCCTAAATATCCAAATTAGTCACTTCACTGGCATGAGTCTGGATAAAACGCCGTCGCGGTGGGACGAGATCACCCATCAGCATGGTGAAGGTCTCGTCGGCCTGTTGGGCGTCTTCGAGGTTGACTTGCAGGATAACCCGATTGGCCGGGTTGAGCGTGGTTTCCCAGAGTTGTTCGGCGTTCATTTCGCCCAGCCCTTTGTAGCGCTGGATCCCCGCCCGCTGGCGCTCGGTATCACTCAGTTTTGCCAGGTACGCGTCGCGCTCGCCGTCCGAATAGGTGTAGACCTGTTCTTTGCCGTGTTTGATCCGGTACAACGGCGGCTGCGCAATGAACAAGTGGCCGTTGGTGATCAACTGGCGCATATGCCGGAAGAAGAAGGTCAGCAATAAGGTGCGGATGTGGCTGCCATCAACGTCGGCGTCGGCCATCAGAATGATCCGATGGTAGCGCAGCTTCTCGGGCGTGAACTGCTCGCCAATTGCGGTACCAATCGCTGTGATCAAGGCGCGCACCTCGGCATTGGAAAGCATCTTGTCCATGCGGCTTTTTTCGACGTTCAGGATCTTGCCACGCAGCGGCAAAATGGCCTGGAAGCGCCGGTCGCGGCCCTGTTTGGCGGTGCCGCCTGCACTATCACCCTCGACGATATACAGTTCGCAGCGGGCCGGATTCGTATCCGAGCAGTCAGCGAGTTTGCCCGGCAGCGAAAAGCCCTCCATCGCACTCTTGCGGGCAGTCTCTTTGACCTTTTGCACCGCTAGGCGCGTCCGGGCCGCCGAGAGCGTCTTTTCGATGATGCGCCGTGCTTCGCTGGGATTCTCGTCGAGCCAGGTCGCCAAGGCATCACCGATGACCGTCCCAACTGAACCGGCCGCCTCGGGGCTAACCAGCTTCTCTTTGGTCTGCGACGAGAACAACGGGTCTTTGAGCTTAACGCTGATCACGGCGGTAAGCCCTTCGCGCACATCGTCGCCAGTCAGATTAGCCTCGTTCTCCTTCAGGATATTCTTGGCGCGGGCGTAGCTGTTGATTACCCGCGTCAGGGCAGTCCGGAAGCCCGATAGGTGGGCACCACCATCGGTATTGTTAATATTATTGGCGAAAGCATAGACCGAATCGGTATCGTAGGTATCGGTATACTGCATCGCCACTTCGACCGCCACATCATTGACCGTGCGCTCGGCGTAGAAGGGCACCTTATGCAGGGTCGGCTTATCGCGATTGAGATGGCGCACATAACTGACGATCCCGCCCTCGAAGTAGAAGTTGACCTCTTGATCGTCACGTTCGTCAATAAACTGGAAGTGCAGACCCTTCGTGAGGTAGGCCATTTCGCGCAGGCGCTGAGCAATCGCCTTGAAGTTGTATTCGATGCCATCCTTAAAGATGGTCACATCGGGCTTGAAATGGATCGCTGTACCCGTACCCTCGGCGGGACCAACCGATTTGACCGGTTCAAGCGGCTTACCGGTACGATACTCTTGGCGCCAAAGTTGGTCATAGCGGCGCACTTCGGCGGTCATCCATTCCGAAAGGGCATTCACCACCGAAAGACCCACGCCGTGCAGGCCGGATGAGACTTTATAGCCGCCATCGCCAAATTTGCCCCCGGCATGCAGTTCGGTGGCCGCTAATTGCAGCGCCGAAACCTTATGTTTGGGATGGATATCAACTGGAATCCCGCGGCCATTATCGGAAACCCGCACGGAGCCATCTTTATGAATCGTAATCGTGATATGATTCGCATAGCCAGCCAAGGCCTCGTCCACCGAATTATCCACGACCTCTTTGATCATATGGTGGAGGCCATTAATATCGGTTGGGCCGATATACATGCCGGGGCGTTTGCGCACCGCATCGAGCCCTTCAAGGACGGTAATCTGATTCGCATCGTAGCTCTGCGGGGGCTCGGTAGTCGTCATAGCTCGTCAATCCTTGTCATGAATAATTGAAGGCTGAAGCAAGCGCGCTTCGAGGCCGAGAAGTAATCAATGGGTCGAACCGATCAAACGAATCACCCAGCGGCGCGCTGATCAGCCCAAAACGAGGCGCAACGAACGTTCGCGGTAAAAGGCCAGGCGCGCCGCGCTCAGACCGCTTCCAACATAGGCACTGGCAATGATCGCAAGGGTTAGGCCAAGCGGCGTATCAGCCAGGCGGTGCCAGATAATTGCTAGGCCACTGGTAATTACTAGACTCAGAATGAGCAAGCCAAGTGCTCCGGCAAGATCACGCCGTACCAAATTGAAACTCAGATAGAGGGCGCGCAGTGGTCCAGCCTGACTGAGCAAAATGGCTTCGGGAGTGAAGCCGGTATACACAAACACCCAAAAGATCGCAATATACCAGGCCAGGGCCACAACCAGCGTGGCGGCTGGCAGAGTTGCCACGACCAGCACCGAGATCGCCAGGAAGGGCAGGGCCAGAATCAGACCAATGCCCATCACCGCCAGCCAGGCCCGCACCAGATCGTGCGCCCAGCGCAAACTCTGGCGCAGGTAGATCATGGGGCGAGGTCGTTCGTCACGCACCGCTTCGGCCAGCAAACTCAAGAACAGCCCACTTACCAATAGCACAACCAGGTTGATCAGCAGGGCCAGCAGCAGCAGCGGGCCTGGCCCGGCATAATCAAGACTGCTTACGACCAACTGGGTTTGGGTTGGGACAGGTGGAAACACGGGGACATAGTTTAACCAGGCTAGACTGATCCGTGCATCACTCGCTAGGGTGGCCTGACTCAGCGCCGCCCAATCGGCCGCACTCAAGCCAAGTTGCCCGCCCAGCGCACTCAGATCGCTCAGGCCAAGCAGACTGCCCAGAGGAATGGGCGGAGTCAGCCAGAGTGTCGCACTGAGCGCTGCCGGAAGGGCAATGATCCAGGGTCGCCGATTGAGCGCCCGGTAACCGGCAGTGATCGTATCAACAAGATCGGCGGTTCTGGGCTTCGCAATGCTCAATCTGACCTCCTCAATAACCCTGTTATTATACCATAACGCAGCCCATTTGGGAAATAAAAACGTATATTTGTTCGTAAATCCCTACCCTGCGCGCCGCCGATCACGCCAGGCATACGGCAGGTACAACAATACGAAGAGCACCAAGGCAATCAGTTGTACCACCAGGATATACCAGGGCCATGGGCCAAAGAAATCGAGCAGGCTGGCATAATCGGGGGTGCGGGCAATAAACATGTAATTCCCACCAGTCAGCCAGTTGACCAACCCAACCAAGAGCATAATCAGGTTGGTGATCACAAACACCAGTCCGATTGAGCGCCAGGTCGGGCGGTAACCCCAGGCTGCCCCGGCAAATAAGACCGCCCACCAGATACAGCCATGCGACGTCCAGAAGATCAGGTAGACAAAATGCGGAAAATCATGCCCACTGGCCTGCAAATCCGGCGTCAGCATGGCTTGGGTCGCGCCCGCAAAGCCCCAAAAATAGAGCAATTGGTAGAGTTTGTAGTTGCGGGTGGCAAGCATGATCGCGGCTAACGGCACCGAAAGGGTACACAGATGCAAAGGCAGCGAGTAGGCAATGCTCCAGATGCCGTGCGCCCGTTGCCAGAGATCCCAGGCGATCGTATTGCTCAGACAGAAGACGGCCAGACTCCAGCGCAGCCACTGTTGGCCGCGTGGCCCGAGGCGGGGCGTGCCCAAGGCAACCGCAAAACTGATCGCAATCACCGCTACAAGTGCCAAAATATGGGAGGGACCAAACAGGATAAATGGTTCACCGCTTGGGTACAGTCCGTACATAGATGTTTGCTTGACCTGCTCAGCTGAAAGCGCACAATTGTCATACCCAAGCATCGTACCTTGCGTCAATTGGTAGCGTCAAGGGGAGCAATATGGGTGTGGTGCTGGTTGTGCGCCACAAGGCACCGCAACCCCAAGGGTTGGCCCAACGATCCACCCTGTACTACAAGGCACAAAAAACGAAGACTTGCCCAACAGCATGGTATACTATTGCAAGGTTTGCTTAGATTTAGGTAGATTTTTCACCAACCCAACCCGCATCCCTCAATACTAGTCTGGGAGCCGCAAGCGTATGTCCGTTCAGACCGGGATTGTGCTGCTCAACCTTGGCGGGCCGAAGACCATTGACGACGTTGGCCCGTTTCTCCTCCGCCTCTTTGCTGACCGCGAGATCATTCAGCTACCTGCCCAACGTTGGCTCGGGCCCTACATTGCGCGGCGGCGCACGCCTGCAGTCCAGGCCAACTATCGCGCCATTGGGGGCGGTTCGCCGATCCTGCACTGGACCGAAACGCAGGGCGCAGGCATGGTGCGCTGGCTCGATAAACTCTCGCCAGCGACGGCCCCCCATCGGTTCTATGTTGCGTTTCGCTACGCCGCGCCCTTTAGCGAGGATGCGTTGCGCCAAATGCAGGCCGACGGGGTGCAGCGGGCGATCGCCTTCACTCAATACCCGCAGTTCTCATGCTCGACCACGGGTTCGAGCCTGAACGAGTTGTGGCGGGCTGCCCGACGTGAAGGGCTGGAGCAGGCGTTTCGCTGGAGTGTGATTGATCGCTGGCCGACCCATCCCGGCTTTATTGACGCCATGACCCGTAGCGTGCAAGCGGGTCTGAACCAGTTCCCCGCAGATGAACGCGACCAGGTGCTGCTGCTGTTTAGCGCCCATTCGCTGCCGCTGGACGTGATTGATCGCGGCGATGCCTACCCCCAGGAAGTTGGGGCCAGCGTTCACGCGGTGATGGAACGGCTCGGTTTTGCCCACGAATATCTGCTGGCCTACCAATCCGAGGTCGGGCCAGTGCGTTGGCTCGGGCCGAGTACCGAGCATGTGATTCGCCAACTCGCGGCCCAGGGGCGGCGCCATGTGCTCGTGGTGCCGATCGCCTTCACCAGTGATCATATCGAAACCCTGGCCGAGATTGACCAGGAGTATGGCGAATTGGCCCACGAACTGGGCATTACCCACTTCAAACGTACCCCAGCCCTTAATGGCGACGAAGGCTTTCAGCGCGCCCTGGCCGACATTGTGATGGAGCACCTGCAAGCGGGTGAGCTCTGCTCATCAAAGTACCGGCTACGCTGCCCGGGCTGCGTGAATCCCCAGTGCCGTGCCGTGTTGAACCCGATCAGTGCTGTAATACCAATTGCTATTGATAATCCTTCATTAGTCCGGTCGCCTTCGTAGGGACACAGCGTGCTGCGTCCCTACGCCCATCAGGCTCGTGCCGCCGAACTCCATCCATGTGCGTGCTAGAATGCGCCAAACCGCGACCTGTTAAGGATTCGCTCTATGGTGAACGCATTGCTGGCCCTGCTCGCGTTGCAATTAGTGGGTGAGGTGTTGGTGCGGGCGGTGGGGCTGCCGCTCCCTGGCCCAGTCGTGGGGATGCTGCTGCTGTTTGTCGGGTTACGACTGCGTGGCGGCGTGCCAACTGCGCTCCAACAGGTGGCTGATGGCTTGTTAGGTAACCTGTCGCTGCTGTTTGTGCCCGCTGGTGTAGGCGTGGTAGTGCATCTGGGCCTGTTGCGGGCGGCGTGGTGGCAATTACCCCTGACGGTCCTGGTCAGTACCGTGATTACACTGGTGGTGACCGCCCTGGTGATGCAAAGCCTGATTATGCTTCAGCATCGGCTAGGCCGGAGGAGCTAATGGACGATCAGATCTATTCGATCTGGGTCTATCTCGCCCAGACTCCCTTGCTCTGGCTGACCGCAACGGTTGGGGTCTACCAATTAGCGGCCACGCTCTGGCGGCGGATCGGTGCCCCGCCCTTGCTCAACCCGGTGCTGATCGCCATTATCGTGCTGGTGACAGTACTGTTGATCACCGAAACTCCGTACCAAGCCTACTTTGATGGGGCGCAGTTCGTCCACTTTTTGCTTGGCCCGGCGACGGTCGCCCTGGCAGTGCCGTTGTACCACGCCTCGGCGAAACTCCAGCGGGTCTTGTTACCTGGCATAGGTGCGCTGGTGCTTGGGGCAACCGTGGGCATCCTCAGCGGGGTGCTGATCGGGCGGGCAGTGGGCCTCGGCGACGAGACGTTGCGTTCGTTGGCTCCGCGCAGTATTACGAGCCCCATCGCCATGGGCGTGGCTGATGCAGTGGGTGGGTTGCCTTCCTTAACGGCGGTGCTGGTCATCCTGACTGGCATGACCGGGGCACTGCTGGCCCGCGAGGCGCTTGATCTGCTCCGCCTCCGTGATCAGAGTGTGCGCGGCTTTGCAATTGGTCTGGCGTCACACGGCCTGGGAACCGCCCGCGCCCTCCAACTCAACCCCGAGGCTGGGGCCTTTGCCGGGTTAGCCATGGGCCTGAACGGGGCGATGACCGCCCTGTTGGTACCACCCTTGCTGCGCCTGCTGGGTTTATAGTTTGCGTGCGGTGTGGGGGGGCCGCCGGCCCACCGCGCGCCAAAAAATGTGTTGGGGTGGGCCACACACCCCCAAACCCACCGCCGAAGGTGTA
>JBLWKA010000093.1:5941-23162 GCA_048381555.1 Oscillochloridaceae bacterium umkhey_bin13 | reverse complement strand
CCGGGCACCGGGTGTTATCCCGGCGAGGGTTTCTCGTCCAGTGGGCTGTTTCCAACGGGGAATGAGGGTGCAGGGGGGGGGACACCCCCGGTGCGCATCGCGCACCGTGGGTGGCCCCACCGATGCTTTATTGTGCTGCAAAGAAGTCTTGTAGGGCCAGATACGTCCCTTCGGGGTCTTCTTCGGGTAAAAAATGCCCACAGGGCAAGGCATGGCCGCGCACATCATGCGCCCGTTCGCACCAGGTTGCTAAGACGTCATACTGCTTGGCGACAAAGCCTTTGCCACCCCAGAGCACCAGCAGCGGGCAGGTAATTTTGCGCTCCAGATCGGCTTCGTCATGCACCAGATCGATCCCGGCGGCGGCGCGGTAATCTTCACAACTGGCGTGAATGGTGGTCGGATCGGCAAAACAACGAATATACTCGGCCAGGGCTTCGGGCGTGAAGGCGCTTTCGTCGCGGCCCCACTGGGCCAGTTTGCGGCGCACCCAATAGGCGGGATCAGCCCCAATCAGGCGTTCAGGCAGATCAAAAGGCTGGCTGAGAAAGAACCAGTGGTAATAGGCATGGCCGAAGGCCCGGTCAGCGGTTATGAACATGGTATAGGTGGGCGCAATATCAAGCACCGCCGCCCGTACCACCCGCTCGGGGTGGTCAAGGCAAAGCCGGTGGACGACTCGCGCACCGCGATCATGGCCGGCAACCATAAATTGGGGGTAGCCAAGGGTTTCCATCACGCTGGCCATGTCCTGGGCCATGGCACGCTTGCTATAAGCGGCATGGTCAGGCCCGCCGGGCGGTTTGGTGCTATCCCCGTAACCCCGCAGGTCGGGTGCAATGATCGTAAACTGATTGGCTAGGCGGGGGGCCAGTTTGTGCCACATCACATGGGTCTGCGGATAGCCGTGGATCAAAAGTAAGGGCGGCCCCTCGCCACCGCGTACCAGATTGATCACTGCGCCGTCAGTGGCGATTTCGATCCGCTCGAAACATGCGAACATCATTGTTACTCCTTAACTAGGTTAGGGTGTGGCTACAGGGCAGATTTACCTTGACTCAGTGGGAAGACATCCGTATACTCGACAAATATTACACAACCTGGCTGTGGATAATGACCTCAGCCGCTAACCCTATAGTTTGAGCCCATGCTTCGGCTATCTGCGATACGCGCACCCCTCGATGTTGCGGTAGTGCAGTTGCATCTTCTGAGCCAACTCCCTAGGGCGTAGCTTGATCTACGTCGTGTCCCCCTAGACATGGTCGCACATTGGTGTACGACCACTGTAGCACAAGGAGGCTCCGATGGTACGACGGTTGCGTATGACTCACGGGTTCGGTTCGATCATGCTGTTGGCGTTGGCGCTGTTGCTGGCCGCTTGTGGGGGTGCAGCCCCGGCGGCTCCGGCCCCCACGGCGGCCCCGGCGGCTCCGGCTCCGGTAGAACCGACGGCAGCAGCAGCGGCTCCGGCTCCGGCAGAACCGACGGCGGCTCCGGCGGCTCCGGCGCAGCGCTTGCGCTTTTCGTTTGGCGGTGGCCCGGTTGGTGGGGTGTTCCAGGTCTATGCAGATGTTCTGTCGCTGATCATTGCAGGCGCTGACCCGAACCTTGAATTGACCGCCGAGGGTACGGGTGGTTCAGCCGAGAACCTGCGCAGCGTCGACTCGGGCGATTTCCAGTTCGGGATTGTCTACGCGGGTGATGTCGCGCTGGGTGCGGCGGGCCTGCTGCCCCAGGACGAGACCAAGTATACCAATGTGATGCCGGTTGCGCCGCTCTATGGTGGCGTGATCCACCTGGTGGTCACCGAGCGGAGTGGCATCCAGACTGTGGCCGATCTGCCCGGCAAGCGCATCGCGCTCGGCAATGCCGGTTCGGGTGCGGCCCTTTCGGCCGAGCGCTACTTCCAGCACATGGGCCTGATTGACCAGGTGCAGGTTGAGTACCTAGGCTACTCGCAGGCGGCGGCGGCCATGGGCGATGGCCAGCTCGATGGCTTCTGGATCCTGGCGGGCTTCCCGAATGCCTCGGTCACGGAAGCAACCACCTTCACGCCGATTCGCCTGATTGATGTCTACAACCCCGGCGTCGAGCAGGGCTTCTTCGAGGCCTACCCATTCTATTCGGCTCGGGCCTTGTCTGGTGGGGCCTACACTGGTGTTGACGAAGACGTGCCCAGTTTCCAGGATACTGCCCTCTGGGTCGCCAATTCCGATGTGCCTGCCGATGTGGTTTACAACGCCCTGAAGGCCGTCTTTGCTGATGCGGGGCTGGAGCGCCTGCGCAATACCCACCCCTCGGCCAAAGAAATGGGGCTTGAGAATGGGATCGAAGGGATTGCTAGTCGGTTGCATCCCGGAGCAGTACGCTTCTGGGAAGAGCAGGGCGTGACCATTCCGGCCGAGTTGAAGTAGGATCAGTGCGATCACGACGGTGTTGAACGTCGCTTTTGCCCCCCCGTACGCCCTGCGAAACGGGGGGGCACCCTTGCCTTGATCATATCGCCACCCAGAAGCTTTTCTGACGTGAGAGAGACGAGTCTATGGCAGAGCAGCCACCCCGTTCGGGTAACGCGCAGGACGATTTGTTAGCCTCGCTGGCCGGGAGTCAGGATAAGGCGACCGAGGATAAGATCCGCGATCTGATGGAACAAGAGGAGCCTGCCACCCGGACGCTGAACCGCTTCTGGGCCATTGTGGTGGCGGTGCTTTCGGTGGGCATGGCCGGGTTCTATATCTATACGGCGGGAACCTTGCCGGCCCCGGTGCAGTGGCAGCGTGGCATTTATGTGATGATTACCTACATCCTGATCCTGCTGCTCTACCCGGCGATTCTGCGCAAGAGTCGGGTGCGGCCCTGGGTCGAAAACGCCCTCGATCGCCTACCTAACGGGGTGCGGATGGTGATTGCACCGCGGGGCGGGCCGAGCATCATTGACCTGGTGCTGATGGTTGCGACGGTCTGGGTGGTCAGTTATTACATCACCAATTTTAGGGAGTTGCAGTTTCGGGCGGGTCGCTATAACGAAACCGACTACATGGTTGCGGTGGTAGGTCTGGCAATCTCGCTGGAAGTGGCGCGGCGGGTATTGGGCTGGGCCATGATGCTAATCGGACTCGGCTTCATCCTCTATTTGCGTTTTGGCTATGTCTTCTACGACCTGCCCATCGTCGAAGCGTTTGCCCATCGCGGGCGTACCCCGGAGCGCACCGCCACAACCTTGTTCTTCGACCAGGAAGGTGTCTTTGGGGTGATGGCCAATGTGTTGGTCAGCTACGTCATCCTGTTCATCTTCTTTGGGGCCTTTTTGCGCAAATCGGGGGCGAGCAAGTTCTTTATTGATCTGCCGCTGGCGCTGGCGGGCCGCAGTACGGGTGGCCCGGCCAAGGTGGCGGTGATCTCGTCGGCGCTGTTTGGTTCGATTTCGGGTAGTCCAATTGCCAATACGGTGAGCACTGGGACGTTCACGATTCCGCTGATGAAACGGGCGGGCTTTCGCCCCCATGTGGCGGGCGCAATCGAACCCTCGGCCTCAATTGGGGGTGCGTTTATGCCACCCGTGATGGGGGCCGGGGCCTTCCTGATGGCCGAATTGACCGCGACACCCTACCCGACAATTGTCTTGATTGCGATCTTCCCCGCCGTGCTCTACTTCCTCTCGGTGCTGACCATGGTTCACTTCGAGGCGAAGAAGTTTGGACTGAAGGGGATCGATACGGGCGTGCGGGCGATGGATATTATCCGTCGTGAATGGTACATGGCGGTACCGCTGCTGGTGATTGTCTTCCTGATGATCTGGGGCTTCTCGCCGGGGTATGCAGCCTTCTGGTCAATTATTTCGTGTGCCGTGTTGATCGCCTTCGGTCCTGCGAATATGGCCGATCTGCGCAATCCCGCCGCACTCGGGGGCGGGGTGCCCCAAGCGCTCTGGCGCGGTTTCAAGCGCACGGTACAGGATATTCTGGCGGCGATGCAAGACGGGGTGCGGGATACGCTGGTGATTGGGGCGACTGTGGGCGTGATCGGGATGATCGTCGGGACGATCTATGCCACCGGGATTGGTCAGCGCTTTGCGAATATTATCGTGAGCCTGAGCGATGGCAATGTGGTGATTGCGATCATGCTGATCGGACTGGCTTCGCTGCTTTTGGGCATGGGTGTGCCGGTTACAGCTGCCTACCTGATCACGGCGGTGCTGACGGTGCCGGCGCTGATGGAGATGGGCGTGGCGCTGCTCGCAGCCCATATGATTGTTTATTGGTTTAGCCAGGATAGCAATATCACCCCGCCGGTCTGTGTGGCTGCCTATGCCGGGGCTGCGATTGCCGGGGCCGATCCCTGGAAAACTGGCTGGACGGCCTTTAAGTTTGCGAAGTTGCTCTATGTGATGCCGTTCCTGTTCGCCTTTAGTCCGGCGATTCTGCTGCTTGGGCACGGCGGTCAACCGTTTATAGACCTGGATTGGTCCGAAGTTGCCCTGGCCTTCTTCTCGGGAACGCTGGGCACGATTGCCTTTTCGGCGGTTTCGATGTTCTACCTGGTACGCAAAACGACCTGGTGGGAGTGGATTATTGCTGCCTTTGGTACGTTCCTCTGCTTTTGGCCGAATCTGCTTACCGACCTGGTTGGGATCGCGATTGTGGGCGGGGTCTGGATGTGGCAGTACTATGATGTGAAGCGCCGAGGGATGCCCACGACGCCGCAACAGGCGACCTGACGCGGCCTACCCTGAACTAGATGGTATAATGCGCCCCTGGCAGGTGCCATGGGGCGCATTGTCTTGCCGCGTTCATGTCGAATTGATCGAGTATTGTATGCCCTATAGTTTGGTGCTGCGGCCTCGTGCCCCTGGCCTGACCCGCTCCCAACGGGTCCTGGTGCAGGTGGAGGGCGAGGCGGTCGTGGCGGTTGAGTATCGGCCCGAGGGGCCGCTCAATGAGCCCTTTGCCCGGATGGCTCACGTAGAACCCAACCAACTGCTTGAGTTGGCGGCAAAACAGTGCCCGAGTTGTGGTCTGGCCCACGCCGTGGCGTTGTCTCAGGCAATCGAGCAACTGGCTGCGGTGCAGGTGCCCCCCCGGGCAGCGGCGCTACGTCTGGTGGCCCTCGAACTCGAACGGGCTAGTTCGCATTTGCGAACTGCAGCAGCTATTCTCGAGGCCCTCGATCTGCCCCAATTGGCGGCGACGCTGACCTATCATGCTACCGCGACCCGTACGGCGCTGGCCCATCTGACCCATCACGCGCCTGAGCGTTGGCTCTGTGTTGGTGGGGTGGCAGTTAGTCCAGGCGGCTGGGAGACGAGTATGGTGGATCAAGAGATTGCCCGCCAGCTTGAACCGCTCTTTGCCTTGGCTGATCGTTTGATTAGTGGGCGGGCGCTGCTGGCCCGGACCGTTGAGATTGGGGTGATGAGTGCCGGAACCGCGAGCCAGTTTGGCTTGGCTGGCCCGCTGGCCCGGGCGGTGGGGCTTACTACCGACCTGCGCCTGACGGCACCGTATGCGGCCTATGCGAGCCATCCCCCCGAACTGGTGACCCAGGAGGGCGGCGATGTGTATGCCCGGTTTGTGGTCCTGTTGCTCGAAGCGGTCGAGGCCCTGAAGTTGGCGGATCGGGTCTTGCATGGCTTGCCCGCTGGCCCGGCCCAGCATCAGTTTGATGAACCGTTGCCTACCGGTGAAGCCGAGTCCTCCGTTGAGGCTCCACGGGGGCTGCTGCGTTACCAGATTCGTACCGAATATGGCAAGGTGAGCCAGGTTTCGGTCCAACCCGCTCCGCAACTTGATCGCTTACTGGCTCGTGTCGTCTTGGGGCAGGCGAACCTTGATGATGCAGCGTTGATTATCCTTTCGTGTGACCCGTGCGATGGGTGTTTGCCGAGTTAAACTGACATTATGCTCGATGCGGCATTGATGATTTTATTTGGGGCAGCGGCGCTCTGTTTTGGGCTGGGCCAGCGGCTAGCGGCGCGGGTGCTTGGCCTGATTGCGGTGGCCGCAACCCTGTTGGCGGCGCTGTTGGCGCTGGTTGGGCCACCCCCGCCAGATGCGGCAAACCCGCTGGTTGTTTTTACGCTCGGAGCGGTTGATCTGAGCTTCTGGCCAGCTTTGCCGCTGAGTGGACGGGCGCTGGCGCTGGGTCTGTTAGGCGCAGGTGGGGCCAGTTTGTTGGCCCTGCTGGGTGCGATCAGTCCAGGTGTACAGGGGTTTGGGGCGCTATTTGGCTGGGCCTTGTTGACCCTGGCAGGGGCGCTGCTTAGCCTAGGCTCGCCGACCCTTTCGCTGGCCCAACCGCTGGCCTGGGCGGTGCTGGCCCAGAGTAGCTATGGCTTGCTGCGGGCCAGTGGGGCAGGTGATAGCCTGGACTCAAGTCTCCCGTTTGGGCTCAGTAGTGGGCTGGTGGCGAGTGTATTGCTGACCGGGGGGCTACTGGCGACGGGGGGCCATCGGGCCGTTGATGAGTTGCCGCCAGGGCCTGTGGCGCTGCTAGGATTGGTAGCGGTGCTCGCCTTGGTAGCAGCCCCGCCCCTGGTGCTGGCGCGGCGTGAAGCAACCGAGGTTCCGGCCCCGTTGGGCTTGCTGATCTATGGGTTGGCCGCACCTGCGGCTGGTCTGGGTTGGCTTTTGCGGGTGGTGAACGAACTGCCAATCTTGCCGCAGACCTGGGCGGTGGTTTTGGGGTTGGTGGGTGGCTTGGGGAGTCTGGCCTGTGCGGCGGGGGCGCTAGCCCAACCCCGCTTACGTTCGTTGGTGCTCTGGGTCACGGCGGGGCAGGCGGCGACCGTGATCGCCGCTGCGGGCTTGTCCGATCCTTTCGCCATCCTGGCTGGCCCTGGCCTCTTGTTGGCGTTGCTGTTAGGCACCATTCCTGGGGCGGTGGCGGTGATGGCCCTAGAGCGCACCGCCGGGGATGACGATTATCGTGTTCCGGGGGCGGTGCCACCACGGGCGGCGGCTTTCGCCTGGTTGGTCTGGCTGCTGGTAGTCTTGGGCCTACCGCCCTTCTGGGGGTTGTGGCCGCGACTCTGGTTGATCCAGGCGGCCCAGTTCAATCAACCCTGGCTGGCCGTCCTGTTGATCGCCGGGACTGGCTTGACGGCGCTGGCCCTCTTTGCACCGCTCGGGCGACTGTGGGGCGAGGCCGCCCCGACCACCAGTTCGGGGTGGCCCGAGTGGCTGCCCACGCTCCTGGTGGGGGTGCCGTTGCTCTTGTTGGGACTGGTTCCTGATCTAGCCTGGGGTCTATGGCTGAGTCAGTTGCGTTTTGCCCCTTCCCAACTGCCAACAAGCACCGGGCTTGCCTTTGCCGTCGTAGGCGCGGGGTTGGTCTTGCTTGGCGTGGTGATCGCCCTGGCCCGCAGTCAGGTCAGTCGCCCTTCGTTGCGTGATCCTGACGAAGCTGTGACCTATCTGGCCCCCGAGGCGCTGGGGAGTTTGTTAACGCCGTTAAGCTGGCTTGCCGCGCCCGGGCCACTCTTGAGCCTACTTTGGACGGCTGGCCTACGGGTGAGCCAGGGGCTGCGCTTAGTGATCAGTCTGTTCGAGCAGCGGTACTATCTGCTCGGCGTCTTGGGCGCATTGATTGTGATTATGCTCTTGATGGCGCAATGAGGATCGCTGCATGACCATCAATTGGATGCTCGTACTAATCGGCTTGAGTGCAGCGGTGATTCTGCTGCTGCGGGACTGGCGCTGGACGGTGCCTGCCCTGCTGATCAATGCGGTTGCGGTAGCCTTGTTTATTGCCGAGCAACAATTTGTGAGTCCCGACCTGGTGCTTGGCCCGTTCCAGATCAGTACCCTGGTGCTCGTGAAGTTGATCACCGGGGTGGCGGTCACGCTGATTCTGGGGATTACGGCGCTGACCTTTGCGAATGAATATGGCTTGGAGCAACTCGATGAGTTTGGCTTGGCCGAGTTGCGGCGTGCGGCGCGGGCGGCTCAACGGCAGCAGGCTGCGGCCCCGGTTCAACTCGGCGATTTTGTGCTGCCGTTCTGGGCGGGGGTGCTGGCTCTGCTCGCCAGTCTGACTCTGCCACGGATCTATCCGATTGCCCCAACCGAGGCGAGCGATTTTGCCTGGTATTGGTTGGCCCTAACTGGGCTGCTGACCCTGGCGACTGCGAGCGATCTGTTGAAGATCGGCCTCGGACTGTTACTCTGCGTGAGTGGGATTGACCTGCTGTATACGGCGGTGGTGAGCACGCCAGGGGCGAGTGGTTTGAATGTTGCGCCGTTGGTGTTGCTCAGTCTGTTTAATATTTTGCTTGCACTCGCAGTGGCCTATCTGAGTGGCCTGTTATACGGGCGACTCAAGACCCTCGAGTTGAGTGAACTCTACCGGCGCTAAGCATGCTCTATCTGCTGTTGATTTTTTTTCCGATTACCATGGCGGCCAGTACGTTCGTACTGCGGCGTCAGACGGCGCTGGTGATCTTTACGGCGCTGGGTACCGTGATCACGTTATTGCTGATTGCGACCCAGATCCCGCTTGATGATCCGATGCGTTTTTTGGGCGTCACGCTGAGCCTGAGCAGCCTGGGGCGGATTTTTCTGCTGCTCTTCTTGGCCCTCGGGGGCTTTTTGCTGATCGCGGCATGGCATTTGCCCCATGGCGAGAACTTTGTGCCGATTATGCTTTTGACGCTGGGGCAGGTTGGGGCGGTCTTGCTGCTGCAGGATCCCTTTATTACGACCTTGATCCTGGCCCTGACCGGGCTAACCGCTGTGCTGGCGATTGTCGATCTGCCCGCCGGCGCGAGCAATCTGGTCGGCACGCGGGCGATTGCGGCCGCCCTCAAATACATGGTGCTGATGGTCGTGGCAGCGGTGCTGATGTATATCGCCTTTGTGCTGACCGACATCTTTCGACCGGGTGAACTGCCGGGGCGGATCTCGCCGGCCCGCTTTATTCTAGCCCTGCTGGTGGTCGGCTTTGCGCTGCGGCTGGCGTTGATCCCGTTCCATACATGGCTGACCGACCTGGTAGACTATGCCGAACCCCTGGTCAGTGCCATGGTGATCACACTCCTGAACACCAGCAGTCTGCTCGTATTGATCCTGGTGTTCCAGAGCTATCCCACCCTGCTGTTCGAGAGCGCCGAAGCTTTTGGGGTGATGCGACTAGGGGCGATGGTCAGTGTGTTGCTTGGCGGTTGGTTAGTACTGGCTCCCGCCAGTTTGCGCCACACCCTGGCGTACCTGATCCTCTACAACTGTGGTATGGTATTCTACGGTTTAGCGTCGATTTCAACGTTAGGTTTGGCAGGCGCGATCTTCGGGGCGCTCAACCAGGCCCTGGCCGTGAGCCTGATCTTGATTAGCCTGGGCTTGCTCGAACGGCCTGATGGGCGTACCCCTGGTGTGATGCGCCGTGATCGGTTGCGCCGCTGGCCGGTGGCGGGGGCGGGGCTCCTGGCGGGATGTCTGGCGTTATTGGGGGTGCCTCCGCTCCATGGGGCGCTGAGTCACCAGTTGATCTATCAGGCGGCAGCGAGTCATAGCCTGCTCGAACTGTTGATCCTGCTAAGTGGCACGGTGTTGGCGGGGTTGGGGTTGGCGCGGGCCGCCGCAGAGCACTTGCTGGGCCCGAGCGAGGAAGTGGTTACGAACGAGCCCTTGCTGTTGGGTGAGACCGAACTGGATCGACCGGCAGTGCGTCGGCTGGCGCGTGAACCTGTGAGTACCGCCACGTTAACCGCAACGCTCCTGGTGCTCTGCCTGTTGATTGGCCTGTTTCCCCAATTGATCCTGGCAACGATTGAAGAAGCGATCCGCGGTCTGGCTTTTATTCGGGTGCTGTAGCTTATGGATCTGGTGCGCCTGCTCATCGTTGCCCTCTTGTACCCCGGCCTGCTTACGGCCCTGGGGTTGGGCCTGTTGTATCACCTGGTGCTGCGCGGGCGACTTGAGCGGCCAACCGTCGTTCGGGCCACCCGCGAGAGTCTGGCCCAGGTGGGCGGGGTGGTGGCGGCGGTGCTGGGCCTGGCTTGTTTGCCCTGGCCGCTGAGCCCCGTGGCAATGGCGGCCTGGCCGATCGCCTGGCTGGCCTTCGAGTTGGCCTTTCTATTGCCCCTGTTGCCCGCCCTGATCAGCGGAACGCCGAGTTTGGCCCGAGCGGCGATTCGTGCGGCCCAGTTGGGCCTATGGGCACGCACGCTGATCTGGGCCGCGCTGGCGGTGGCTCTGATGCTGGCGGAACGCTGGAGTGGCGTGGCCTTGCTGGTTCATCTACTGGCCCTGGCGGCGGCTCTGGTCGCCTTGCCGGCGGCCCTCGGCTGGGGGCCGTTTGGCCCCGAAACCCGGATTACGCTCGAAGGTCTTGAGGCCGGCTTGGCACAACCTGAACGCATCCTGGCTCGGCTCAGTGATGATCTGCGGGGGGGGATGCTGGTGGCAGCAGTGCTGGTAGCGGGCCTACCAGGGGCGATCTTGCCGCCGGTGCTCGGCTTGGGGTTGGTGGTGGTGGGCGTGGCCCTGGCGGCGGCCTTATTTCGAAACTTCGCGGGGCGCATCCCGCGTATGACCTTGAGCGCAGGGTTACGCTTTTGCCTGACCTGGTCGGCCCCGCTGGTGCTCGTAGCGAGTGTGGCCCTGGTCTTTGTGTAGGCGTTGATGGACATTAGGGTGCAATCGCCATGAACCGTGTGATTGAGATCCGCGAACTGCACAAAGCCTATAGTGATCTTCAGGTGTTACGTGGCTTCAACCTGACCGTGGGGGCCGGTGAAGTCTATGGCTTGTTGGGGCCGAATGGGGCCGGCAAATCAACCCTGATTCACCTGTTGTTGGGTTTTTTGCGCCCCGATCAGGGCCAGATCCGGCTCTTTGGCAATCCCAACCTCGAGCAGATGCGGCTGCAGGTGGGCTATATCCCTGAGCGGCAGCGTTACCATACCCGGACCACGCCGCGTGAGTACCTGCGCTTTTTGGGCCAACTCAGTGGCATGAGTGGTACCCGGCTAGAGGATCGGATTGACGATGAGTTGCAGGCAGTCGGCTTAAGTGATGCGGCTGATCGCTCGCTTGGCCCCTTCTCGAAGGGCATGTTGCAACGCTTTGGAGTGGCGCAGGCCCTCTTGAGTGATCCTGACCTGTTGTTGATTGACGAGCCGACCAGTGGGCTTGATCCAGCCGGGCAGCGCGAAGTGTTAGAACTCTTGAGTGATGTGCGCCGCCGCGGCCATACGATTTTGCTCTGTACCCATTACCTGTATGAAGTGGAACTGCTCTGTGATCGGGTGGGGGTTCTGACGGGCGGGCGACTTGTGACCGAAGCCGTCGTTGGTGATTTGCGTGGTTCGGCAACCAGTATTCGTATTCAGGCGACAGGGATGGATACGTCACTGCGGTTACGGGTCGAAGCGCTTGGCCCGGGGATTCGTTGTGATGGGCAACAGGTGCGGGTGACGCAGAACACCCCTGAGTTGCAGGCCGCTGTCTTGCGCACGATCCTTGACGGCGGGGGGTTGGTAACAGCGCTCGAACCGCTCGAAAGCCCGTTAGAACGGCTCTATCTTGAGGCGGTGGAAAGCACGAATCGCCCCGCCTCGATGCCGGTGTATGCTGGTGCCCCCCCACCGTGGGAGGTCAGCGAGCCTACTGAGCCGGCCACCCTCACGTATCGGCGCACCGATGGTGACACGCTGCTGAATGAACTGCTTGGTCGCGAGCGGGTGGCTCAGTCTGATGAACCTAGCTCGCCGCCAGAGTCGTCGCGTCATAACGATCAGGGCGATTGAGAAACAGGAGCGGTTGTTATGCGCATGTTGCGCTTCACCGGGTTTAGTCTGCTTGAGTACATGCGCTCAGGGCGGATCTTAGTTGAAGTGATCGCCGTTGTGTTGGTCTATACGATCTTTTTTCGTCGCCCGATTGATGCCGAGTATTTCTTCACCGTAGCGGGCATTTTTACCCCCGTCTTGACCCTCTATACCATGTCGGCCTTTATTGGCCTCGGTGACCGTCCCCAGAGCTACCTGCTGTTGGCACGCGGCCTCGGGCGGGCCTCGTTTTTGCTGGGTCTGTTCATCGGGGCCTGGAGCGTCGTAGCGGCGAGTTATGGGTTGTTGGCGTTGGGGGTAGCCATCCTCAATCGGGCTCCCGATCTTGGATTGGGGGGGTGGATCTTGGGCACGATGCCCTTGCTGCTCAATATTGGCCTGTTAGCCGCCTTAATGACTATGCTCTCGCCCTTAGTTTTTGTGACCAGTTGGCGTCTGGTCGTGCTGGGCTTAATTGCCTTTGCCTTTTCGAGCAATTTTATTGGTGGGCAATTTCTGGCGGCGCTGCCTGACAGTTTGCGCGCCCTGTTGCGGGCCATGCAGGCCATCCTAGGCGGGCCGCTCGTGCCAGCCTTTTATGGCTTCCAACTGGCCGTAACCCGCGATTACAGTACCCCAACCGCCGTAGCGAACCTCTTGGCCCAAGGCTCGTTGTTGCTGGCCTTGTTGGGGTTGGCGCTGTATGCGTTTATGCGGCGCGATTTGATCTTCAGCCTGTCCTGAGCCGGGAAAATCACGAATTAAGCTTCGGGTTTTCCTTCCTTGCTGGTGGGATAATTTGCCTGAAACATCAAGGTATTGTATACTCTTTGCACGGATTCCCCCGGTTCGGATTAAGTACAGATGCTCAGGAGCAAAGAATGAAACGACGTGAGTTTCTGCGCGGCGCGGCTGCAGGCGTTCTCGGTGGTCTTGGCATGACTTTGGCGGCATGTGGCTCGGCCCCAGTTGCACCAGCCCCCACATCGGCCCCGCCTGCGGCGGGTGGTGGTACGTCCACCGACGCCCCGACGGCCCAGGCCCCCGCCCAGGGTTCGTCGCTCCCGGCGATTGAGTGGCGCATGGGTACGAGTTGGCCGGTCTCGCTCGATACAATCTACGGTGGTGCTACCGTGCTCGCGGAGCGGGTGAACGAACTGACCGACGGCATGTTCAAGATTACGACCTTCCCAGCTGGCGAGCTCTTCGGCGGCCTCGAGGTACTCCAGAACGTGCAGCAGGGCACGGTCGAGGCAGGCCACTCGGCGATGTACTACTATGTCGGTCTGAATCCGGCCTGGGGTATTGCGACTTCCCTGCCCTTCGGTTTGACTGCGCCCCAGCAGAACGCCTGGCTCTACCATGGTGGTGGCAACGCGGCGCTGGACAAGCTGGCGGCCGAATTTGCGACCGTGATCTTCCCGGCGGGCAATACGGGTACCCAGATGGGTGGCTGGTTCCGCCGCGAGATCAATACCGTGGCTGACCTGCAGGGCCTCAAGGTGCGTATCCCCGGCCTCGGCGGCCAGGTGATGGTGCGCCTCGGTGCGGTGACCCAGACCATTCCCGGTGGCGAAATCTTCCAGGCCCTTTCGACCGGTGCCGTGGACGCGGCCGAGTGGGTCGGCCCCTACGACGACCAGAAGCTCGGTTTGCCTGATGCAGCCCAGTTCTACTACTCGCCGGGTTGGTGGGAGCCAGGTCCCACCCTGCACGCCATGGCCAACATTGACGTATGGGAGAGCCTCCCGGTCGAGTACCAGCGCATCTTCAAGGTGGCAGCCTGGGAATCGAACATGAACATGATCTCGAAGTACGAAGCCCTGAACGGCACCGCGCTGAACGATATCCTGGCCAACGGGCGGGTGCAGAAGAAGACCTACAGCAACGAGATTATGGCTGCAGCGCAGAAGGCTGCCTTCGAACTCTACGAAGAGACCGCCGCTGCCACACCGATCTTCAAGGAGATCTTCGAGCCCTGGAAGGCGTTCCGCAAGAATATCTTCGGCTGGGGCAACGCCAACGAGTCGACCTTCACCAACTTTGTCTACGCCAACCCGATCGACTAAGTGAAATTGCGATGGGGGCAAGGTCGCTTGCGACCTTGCCCCCATCTTTTTTTATACCGGCGGCCACGGCACATTCGGCCCTGGCCCAGGGGCCGGAAAGAGTTCACTGTCGAGCAGCCGATTCAGCCGCCGCCGCAAGGCCCGAACTTCGGTCTTGTCGAGTAGTTCACCGAGCAGGCGGGCGCTAGAATCGTCGCGTTCGAAGGCCCCGCGCAGTCCCCGTAGCGCGGTTAAGATCTCGTCAGGGAGCCGCTCGCCCACAAAATCCCACAGCACCGTGCGCAGTTTCGGCTCGACATGAAAACAGATCCCGTGGTCAATCGCCCAGAGCCGCCCGTTGGTTGCTTTAAGGGCATGGCCGCTCTTGCGGTCGGCATTGTTGATCAGGCAGTCGAAGGCACACAAACGCCGAATTTCGGCTTCGTAGAGCCCTTCTTTGAGCATGGTAAACAGGTGGGATTCCTCGTCGTTTTCGATGAAGAGTTGCACCATGCCGAGTCCATAGGGGCCATCGCGCACCACGGTAGGTGGCACCAACCCCAGCCCAAGGGCTTCCGAGACCACATAGGCGGCGGCTTCGCGGCGGTAGAGGGTGCCACGCGGAAAGTCCCAGAGGGGTCGTTCACCGCGTCGGGGCTTGTAAATCGCCAGGAGCGCCAGATCCTCGTGCTCAACCCGGGTCAGCAGTGTGTAGTTACTGCTGTAGGGCATCGAGGTAGCGATGTCCAGCTCGCCCTTGGCCAGCGCTTCGAGCACCCGGGCGACCCCTAGCTCTTGTGGCTGATCTTGCATAAGCATGTCCGCCGTACAGTTTAACTGGTCATAATCGGGCCGTGACCATTGCGTTGCGGGCAGAAGTGACCGATTGGCTCAATCGGACGACCGCAGTTCCCGCAGATGGGCCGTCCCGCCGCTACCACCTGGGCAGCATGGGTCGCCAGGGTACGCATCTGGGTGCGCGATGCTGCAATGCGGACACTGGGGAGGTCGCCGTCATCATCATCCCCAAACCCTTGTACCAGGAGCACGACCATATCACGCTCGGTATCATAGCCCAGCCCCATTTGGCCAACTCGAAACTCGGGTTCGAGCGGTTCTTCGAGGCTCATATCCGTAACGAGCAGATCGTCAGACGTGCTCAGGCGCGGGTTCTTTTCGGCCAGACTATCGAGCAGGCGCGTAATCGCGTCCGCTAGGGCGCGGATCTGCTCTTTTTCGGCCAGCAGGGTGATCACCCGAGTGCCACGGCGGGCTTGGATATAGAAGACGCGCTGGCCCTTCGGACCGACTGCGCCCGTGGTGATGCGCTGGACTCCGTCGAGATCATAGGTGAACTCAGACATGCTCCTGCTCTGTGGGGGTAGGTGCGGGTACCGCTTCAGGCGAGGGCGGGGCCTCAGCGGGAGCGGCGGCAGGCTCGGGGCGGGGGCGTAGGTGTTCGAGCGAGCCGGTATCATTTAAGGCAAGCAAACGTGGTCCCATCGGTTCGAAGGCCAGGGCCGTCAGGGAACAGGGATTGATCACGAGGCGCTGAAACAGATCGGTGTGGATGCCGACATAGTAGGCCACCGCCAGTTTGATAATATCGGCATGCGAAACGACGGCAATGATCTGTTTGGGATGCAGGGTGCGCAGCCCATCTAAGGCCTGAACCATCCGCATTTGGGCTTCGCCGAGGGTTTCCCCATTGGGGAAGCGGGTGCCACTTGGATAGTGCTGAACCCCAGGCCAGAGTTCGTGTTTGTACAGTTCCTTCAGTTCGGCCCCCTGCCACTCGCCGTAGCGCACTTCGCCAATCGCCTCGATCAGACGTAAAGGCAGGTTGCGGGGCTGCGCAATGGCCGTAGCAGTCTCGACACAGCGCTCAAGGGGGCTAGTATAGATGGTCGTGATCGGCAGATCACCAAGCCGCTTGCTGAGGGCCGCCGCTTGCCGCTTGCCTTCGTCATTTAGATGGACCCCTGGCGTCCACCCTGCAAGGCGACCATGAACCCAGTCATTCGTGCCATGGCGAATCAACAATAACAACGTCACACTGGACTCCTTAGGCAATGGCTGGGTTTCACGTTCTATGATACCACAATCCGTTGATCTTTCTTGGGGAACCCGCCCATGCCATCCGGTCGCGCATGGCGGGACGGGGGTTTGGGTGGATATGGAAGAGGCCGACCGGTTGCGCATGGCGGGACGGGGGTTTGGGTGGATATGGAAGAGGCCGACCGGTTGCGCATGGCGGGACGGGGGTTTGGGTGGATATGGAAGAGGCCGAAGCAAGCGCCATGGGATTTGCGGGGTTCAACCTCATGCTGGGTGAGCGCTTGCTTCGGCCCTACCGTTCTGGCCGATGGGCTTGGGGAATCCGCCCTACCGTTCTGGCCGATGGGCTTGGGGAATCCGCCCTACCGTTCTGGCCGATGGGCTTGGGGAACCCGCCCTACCGTTCTGGCCGATGGGCTTGGGGAATCCGCCCTACCGTTCTGGCCGATGGGCTTGGGGAATCCGCCCATGCCATCCGGTCGCGCATGGCGCATTATTACTGATTAGCCCATTTAATCACGCCATTGTGATGGGTTGGCTTGGATGTAGCATCGGATCCGTTCGAATGTGTCCTCATTGCGTATGATATGTTCGTAATAATCTTCTTGCCAGACTCGTCGTCCTGGCGTGCCATTGGCTCGATTAATTTGGCGTGCTGTCACCGACTTGAAGTTCTGCACAATCGCAGGGATTGAACCTGGATGTGTTCCTGCAGGTCCCTTGGATGTCTTCATTGTACATGGCACAGGCTGTCCTTGTAGAACGATGATCCCATGCATGTGATCCGGCATCACTACAAAGGCATCAAGATGTACCCGTGGAAAAAAGTGTGGTAAAGCGTGCCAGGCTTGCTCTACAAGTACACCCATTGGTGAAAGGGCAACTTTGCCAGCAGTAACACGACCGAATATTTGCTCACGGTGGTATACCATGATGGTAAGGTAGTAGGCTCCCGGTGCCGTATAGTCGTAGCCGGTCAGGCGGATTGAGCGTCGCCGATGGGAAGATGGATCGTATTTCATTATCTTGATAATGTAATCATGCCCCTCTATGGTGTATACCGATCAATGTTGCGAAAAGATACGCAGGGAATAGAAATTCGCATTTCCGTGCCACGCCATCGTGTTGTAGGGCGAAGCATGCGCCACCAGATGTTCACTTAATACATAAGCACATCATGGCGCATGCTTCGGCCTTGCCCTTTGAGGCGATGGCATGACGCACCGCATTTCCGTGCCACGCCATCGTGTTGTAGGGCCAAAGCATGCGCCACCAGATGTTCACTTAATACATAAGCACATCATGGCGCATGCTTCGGCCTTGCCCTTTTATTGGCAATCGGTGTGTTGTG
>JBLWKA010000093.1:0-5841 GCA_048381555.1 Oscillochloridaceae bacterium umkhey_bin13 | reverse complement strand
CGCATTTCCGTGCCACGCCATCGTGTTGTAGGGCCAAAGCATGCGCCACCAGATGTTCACTTAATACATAAGCACATCATGGCGCATGCTTCGGCCTTGCCCTTTTATTGGCAATCGGTGTGTTGTGCCGCACGAGATGAATCAAGGGTTGCCCCATGACGCTTTGCGTTAGTTGCCGTGCAAATTATTAATAGTAGAAAAGAAATTGCTACCAAAGGTTGCCTGGGCTTCACCGGTTGAGCCGAAGGCACTATCCTATACTGCTTGGTAGTGTGACCCGTAAATTTAACTGCTAGCCAAAGGAGGCGACCTGATGGATGTGCGTCAGGCAACTGACAGCGCCACAAGCGTTGCCGAGCCCACCCCCCAAGTGACGATTGATGGAAACGAGGCGGCCGCAACGATTGCCTATCTGCTCAGCGAGGTAGTGGCGATCTATCCGATCACGCCCTCGACCCCGATGGGCGAGTCGGCTGATGCGTATGCCGCCGCGGGCCGCCCCAATCTCTGGGGCACGATTCCTACCGTATACGAGATGCAGTCCGAAGGCGGCGCGGCTGGGGCGCTCCACGGGGCCATGCAGACGGGAGCTTTGACGACGACCTTTACGGCGTCGCAGGGCCTGTTGCTGATGATTCCGAATATGTACAAGATTGCTGGCGAATTGACGCCAACAGTCTTTCATATTGCGGCCCGTTCGCTGGCGGCCCAGGGTCTTTCGATTTTTGGTGACCACTCTGATGTGATGGCAACCCGCGCCACCGGCTGGGGCATGCTCTCGTCGGGGTCAGTGCAAGAGGCCCATGACTTCGCGTTGATCGCCCACGCGGCGACGCTCGAAGCCCGGGTGCCCTTCTTGCACTTTTTTGATGGCTACCGCACCTCGCACGAGATCAATAAGATTACGCCACTGGATGATCAGATCGTGCGGGCGATGATTGACGATGAACTGGTGCGCGCTCACCGTGCCCGGGCACTCTCGCCCGAGCATCCGGTGCTACGTGGTACCGCCCAGAACCCGGATGTCTATTTCCAGGCCCGCGAGAGCGTCAATCCGTTCTATGCGATCACGCCGGCGATTGTGCAAAAGGTGATGGATCGTTTTGCCAGCCTGACGGGTCGCCAGTACAAACTGTTTGATTACAGCGGTGCCCCCGATGCCGAGCGGGTGATCGTGATTATGGGTTCGGGTGGCGAAGCGGTCGCCGAAACCGCGAACTACCTAGCGTCCCAGGGCGAAAAGGTCGGCGTGTTACGCGTGCGGCTCTATCGGCCTTTTGCCGCTGATGCGTTTGTGGCCGCCTTGCCCAAGACGACCCGGGCGATTGCGGTGCTTGATCGCTGCAAAGAGCCGGGCAGCGCGGGCGAGCCGCTCTTCCTTGATGTGGTCTCGGCGATCTATGGGATTGGCCATAATCTGGCCGCTGCCCCGACGATCATCAGTGGCCGTTACGGCCTCTCTTCCAAAGAGTTTACCCCTGGCATGATCAAGGCGGTTTACGACGAACTGAGTTCCAGCCAGCCGCGCGCCCGCTTCACCGTTGGCATTACCGATGACGTTACTGGTTCGAGCCTGAGCTACGACCCGAGTTTTAGTGTCGAGCCAGCCAGTGTGGTGCGCTGTGTCTTCTGGGGCCTCGGGGCCGATGGTACGGTCGGAGCCAATAAGAACTCGATCAAGATTATTGGCGAAGAGACCCCCAACGAGGCTCAGGGTTATTTCGTTTACGACTCGAAAAAGTCTGGTTCGTATACGATCTCGCACCTGCGGTTCGGCCCCGAGCCGATCCGTGCGCCCTATCTGATTGGCGACGGTCAGGCCCATTTTGTGGCTTGCCACCAGTTCAGTTTCCTTGAGCGGGTAGATGTGCTGCGCTACGCCCGTCCCGGCGGAGTCTTCTTGCTCAATAGTCCCTATGGCCCCAACGAGGTCTGGGGCAACTTGCCTGCCGAAGTGCGGGCGGCGATCCGTGCCAAGGGGTTGCACCTCTGGGTGATTGATGCCACGACGGTTGCCAATGCGACCGGCATGCGTGGCCGGATCAATACGGTGATGCAGACCTGTTTCTTTGCGATTTCGGGGATCATGCCCCGCGAAGATGCGATCTCCGAGATCAAGCGTAGCATCAAGAAGACCTACGGCAAACGCGGTGACGCGGTGATCAAGCAGAACTTCATGGCGGTGGATCAGACCCTCGACAAGCTCTACGAGGTGCCTATCCCTGCGGTCGAGCCGAGCGAAAATGGTTTCCATGTGCGGGCGGCGGTAGCGGCTGATGCACCGCCCTTCGTGCGAGATGTGCTCGGTCAGATGATTGCGCTCCACGGTGACGATCTGCCGGTCAGTGCGATGCCGTTTGATGGCACCTATCCGACCGGGACGACCAAGTACGAGAAGCGCAATATTGCAATCGAGATCCCGGTTTGGGATCCGGCGATCTGCATTCAGTGTAACAAGTGCGCCTTCGTCTGCCCGCACGCCGTGATCCGGCCCAAGGTCTACCCGCCCGAAGCGCTGGAAGGCGCACCCGAGGGCTTCAAGAGCACCGAAGCGCGTTACAAAGAGTTCCCTGGCACGAAGTATACGCTGCAAGTTGCACCCGAAGACTGCACCGGTTGTGCGCTCTGTGTTGAAGCCTGCCCGGTCAAAGACAAGCGCCAGACCGGTCGCAAAGCGATCAATATGGCCCCGCAGGCCCCGCTCCGCGAACCCGAGGCTGCGAACTGGGACTTCTTCCTGAGCCTGCCCGAGGTTGATCGCACCCACCTGCATACCGGTAGCATCAAAAACTCGCAACTGCTCTTGCCGCTCTTCGAATTTTCGGGGGCCTGTTCGGGCTGTGGCGAAACCCCGTATGTCAAACTGGTTAGCCAGTTGTTTGGCGACCGCTCGGTGATCGCCAACGCGACGGGTTGCTCGTCAATTTATGGTGGCAACCTGCCAACGACGCCCTGGACGGTTAATCACGAAGGGCGTGGCCCGGCCTGGGCCAACTCGCTCTTCGAAGATAACGCCGAGTTTGGGCTGGGTATGCGCCTGACGATTGACAAGCAGGCCGAATACGCCCGCGAACTGGTCAACCGCTTGCGTGATGTGGTTGGGGCCGAACTTGCCGATGCCATCCTGAATGCCGAGCAGCGTGATGAGGCTGGGATTGTGGCCCAGCGCGCCCGCGTGGCCGAACTGCGCACCAACCTGGAGGGTGCCCTGGCCGAGGGTGGTTCGCAGGTTCCCGTCCTGCGCGACCTGATCTCGTTGGCCGAAGTCCTGGTCAAGCGGGGGGTCTGGATCATCGGTGGTGACGGTTGGGCCTACGACATTGGCTACGGCGGCCTCGACCACGTGCTCGCCTCGGGGCGCAACCTCAACATCCTGGTCCTCGATACCGAAGTCTACTCGAACACCGGCGGACAGGCCAGCAAGTCTACCCCGCTTGGTGCCGTCGCCAAGTTTGCGACTTCGGGCAAAGGTACGGCCAAGAAGGACCTGGGCCTAATTGCGATGTCGTACGGCAACGTTTATGTGGCGCGGGTCGCCATGGGCTACGACGATGTGCAGACCTTGCGGGCGATTCAGGAGGCCGAAGCTTACGATGGGCCATCAATCGTGATTGCCTACAGCCACTGTATTGCCCACGGGATTGATATGCGCCGCGGCCTTGATCAGCAGAAGTTGGCGGTGCAATCGGGGATGTGGACACTCTACCGCTACAACCCCGACCTGGCCGTCCAGGGCAAGAATCCGCTGATCATTGACAGCAAGCCACCCTCAATCAGCCCCGAGCAGTACATTGCGGGTGAAGGACGCTTCCAGATGTTGGTACGCAGCGACCCACAGCGGGCCGAAATGCTGATCAACGAAGCCAAGCGCACCAACGCCGAGCATTATCACCGCTTGCAGCAAATGGTCAGGCCCGATCCGGAATAGGGATAGTGTGGAGGGGTAGAGGTGCGGAGGTGTGGAGATGCGAAGATTGGCTCGCTCGTACACCTGCGAACCTCATACCAATGATTTTTGATAAGGCTACATACCTGTCATGCTGAGTATTCAATGGCCTGCGAGCCAGTGGTACACAGAGCAACCAGTGCAGTTGCGCAGCCTCATTGTCACCCCGAGCGCCAGCGAGGGGTCTTCACGGAGCATCAGTGAAGATTCCTCACTGCGTTCGGAATGACACAGGGAGCGCTGCACTCCGTGCGGCGTGACTAGGCAGGTTGTTGCTTAGGCGCGTAGCGAAGCATCGCTTTTCTCCAACAGACGACCGTGCGCTACGCTCAGGGTGACAAGGTTAGGATGTTTATAGGCCATTGGTGGTATACGCCCGTCAATTGTACTGCTGGCTGCAATTACCCTTTAAGGAGTCCATTCCCATGGTCGATCTGACCACCCACTACATGGGCCTGAAGCTACGCAACCCGTTAGTCGCTTCGGCCTCGCCGCTCTCGCAACGGATGGAGAGTGTGCGCCGCCTCGAAGAGGCCGGGATCTCGGCGATTGTGATGTACTCGCTCTTCGAGGAGCAGATCATCCAACAGAGCCTCGAAATTGACCATTTGCTGAGCCACGGGGCCGAAAGTTTTGCCGAGGCCCTGAGCTACCTCCCTGATACGGGACGTTACAGTGTTGGTCCCGAGCGCTATCTGGATCTGCTGAACAAACTCAAGACCTCGGTGGGCATCCCGGTGATCGGCAGCTTAAACGGGGTTTCGCCGGGCGGCTGGGTGCATTACGCCAAACTGATGGAAGAGGCGGGTGCAGACGGGGTCGAACTCAACATTTATTACATTCCGACTGATCCGAACCTCACCAGTAACGAGTTAGAGCAGACCTATGTTGATCTGGTCGCGGCGGTACGTAGCGAAATCGCCATCCCGTTGGCGGTCAAACTGAGTCCCTACTTCACCGCGTTGCCCAACCTGGCCTGGCGCTTGATGGAAGCGGGGGCGAATGGCCTGGTGCTGTTTAACCGCTACTACCAGCCCGACTTCGACCTGGAGCATCTCGAAGTGGTGCCAAACCTGCACCTGAGCACCTCGGACGAATTGCGCTTACCATTGCGGGCGATTGCGCTGTTGTACGGGCGAGTACCGGTTGACTTTGCGATCACGAGTGGCGTCCACACGGCCCACGACGTCCTGAAGAGCATGATGGCGGGGGCCAAAGTGACGATGATGGCCTCGGCGCTCTTGCGGGGCAACGGCCCAGAGCATGTGCGTGACATGTTGAGCGACCTGCGCGAATGGATGATCGAGCGCGAATACGAATCGATCGAACAGATGCAGGGCAGCATGAGCCAGCGGGCGGTTGCCGAACCGGCAGCCTTCGAGCGGGCCAACTACATGAAGGTGCTGAGTTCATTCCGTTTCAATGACGGGGCGGCAGCCCACTCCTCATTGACTGGAGGCATGCTCTACCCATTCCTGGGCACAACCGTGGATGACGAGTGATCTGATTTACGCCGTGTGCCTGATCGCAAAACGGTGCGGATCCGTAGGGGCAGCCCGCGTGGCTGCCCCGGGCGACCACGTGGGTCGCCCCTATGGCACGGGCAACGGGCGAACATGCGTTACACCCACCCCGAAGTGGGACGCGGCGACCCGTGGTGGCACGGCGACCCGTGATGCGGGACGCGGTGACCCCGATGCAGGATGCGGCGACCCGTGATGGGATGGCGACCCGTCATCTCGTAGGTGCAGCCCGTGTGGGCTGCCCCGGGCGACCACGTGGGTAATGGTGAAAGGTTAAGGAAGTTGTCCGTTGTCACATTTGGCATCAGGAAGCGGAAAAGCGAGCAATGCGCGACGAATCTGCTCGGCAGGTGGAGGAGCCTTCGTCGGACG
>JBLWKA010000092.1:16788-23318 GCA_048381555.1 Oscillochloridaceae bacterium umkhey_bin13 | reverse complement strand
GCCCGTGTCCGGGGGTTGGCGGGTCCGCGGGGGCTCGGGCGCCTTATGGGGGGGATGCAGGGTGGGCAGGGCCACGCGGGCCGGTTTCGGGGGTTGCTTGGTCGTGCTGGCCACGCGGCCCGTATTCGGGGGTTGCTTGGTCGTGCTGGCCCACGCGGCCCGTATTCGGGGGTTGCTTGGTCGTGCTGGCCACGCGGCCCGTATTCGGGGGTTGCTTGGTCGTGCTGGCCACGCGGCCCGTATCCGGGGGTTGCTTGGTCGTGCTGGCCACGCGGCCCGTATCCGGGGGTTGCTTGGTCGTGCTGGCCCACGCGGCCCGGCCCGTATTCGGGGGTTGCTTGGTCGTACTGGCCCATGCGGCGTAATCCAAAATCCAATGTCTAAATGTATTGCTTCACATGGTTGGCAAGGAGCCTCCCTCCCGGCCCCTTTCAACTCTAGGGTTTTTAGGGGATGTCGCGCCCGGTATCAAGGGTTTTGCAGGCGGGTCGCGCAGTACCTGACTTGATCGGTTCCCGACGACATGGAGGCCAAGGTGGGGGAGGCGATTCATGGCGGTGCTCGCTATAGGGAAACGCCCGGGATCAGACCTGGCGGGTCTTCCCAGCGCAGCGGGCTAGCGTTGGGCAAGCAGACGGCCCATCCTGCGCAGACCTGCCAGGTCTTGTGGGCACCGGTGGCCTGCCGCTGCTTCGGACGGCATCAGGACGGCACAGCCTCGCCTCGAAGTCCCCTCTCTCCCAGCAGTGGGAGAAGGGGACAGGGGGTGAGGGCGAATCGGGCATCACAACGATGCAAACCCCCTTTCTGAAACAGTACATCTAAAACCTAACACGGTATCATACAACGGGTGTCGCCAAGGTTACGGGAATCTGTACGGCCACGGTGGTACCCTGGCCGGGGTTGCTTTCGATGATCAATGTGCCGCCCAGGGCGTTGGCCCGTTCGGTCATACTATGCAGGCCAATCGCCTGGGGGCTACGCGGCGCGGTAAGATCGAAGCCGCGCCCGTGATCACGCACCTGAAGCGCCACGGCTTCGTCGGCATAGCGCAGTTCCAGTTCGGCGCTGCGGACGCCACTGTGGCGGGCGGCATTCGCCAGGGCTTCCTGGACAATCCGAAACAGGGCTTGCTCGTATTCAAGTGGCAAGCGCCGTTCGCCCGCAACGCTTACGTGAACGGTAAAGCCTTGCCGTTCGGCCAGGGCGGTCGCCAACTCACGCAGCGCCGGGGCAAGGCCACGGTCGTCGAGGGCGGCAGGTCGCAGGGCAAAAATCAGGCTGCGGGTCTCTTCGAGAGCCCGGCGGGCCGATTCTTCGATCTCGTTCAGGCGGGCCGCTGCCAAATCGGGGCGGTGATCAAGGGAGCGGCGGGCGGCTGCGGCGAGCATCGTCAGGCTAAATAGTTCCTGGCTGACACTATCGTGCAGTTCACGGGCTAGCCGGTTGCGCTCCTCGACAGCCGCCAATTGGGCGGCCTGTTCGGCGAGTTGGGCGTTGCGTTCGGCCAACAGCCGCAGCGAACGCAGACTCGCCGTGAGCTGGTCGGCCATGGCATTGAATTGTCGCCCCAGTTGGCCCAATTCATCGCCCGAGGCATCGTCGATCCGGCGCGACAGATCACCATCGGCTAGATCGGCACTCGCTTCGGTCAGCCGCACGATCCGACGGGCGAAACTGCCCCCAACCAGCCAGGCATAGAGCATGCCCATGCCTCCACTGATAATCACCCAGGGCAACAGAAAGCCCGCCAGAAATGGCGTCAGGTTGCTAATCATGCTGACAAACGAGGGGAAACTGACCAGGCGCAGGTAGATCGCACCGCTGACCGTGCCATCAGCGGCAAAGATTGGGGCTGCCGCCATCGGCTGATGGGCACCCACACTCCAGGCCGAAAGCTCGTTGATCGTCGTAGTCCCACTGAGGGCCAGGTTCACCAGAACCGGGGCGGGATCGGGTTCGAGACCATCAAGGGGCAGGCCAGGCATGACTTCAAGGCTATGAGTCGTGGTCAAGACTCGGCCCTGCGCGTCAAGCAGCGTGATCATCAGATCACCGCCGGGTGGCATGCGCTCTTCGGCGGAGCGGTTCGGATCAGACGCAGACGACGAGCCACTCAAGCGAATGAGCGTCCCAATCAACTGTTCAGGATCAGTCCCGTTCCGCCCGATCTCTTCACTGACAAAGCCCGCCATCTCACTCGCCGACTGGCCGATCCCATCCGGAATGATCGGAGCGTTCAACAGGTAGGCCATGCCCGCAATAAAGATCACAATCACGGTCAGCGCAAGCAATAGCGAAACCGCCAGAAACGCTCCGGTGAGCTTCCAACGCAATGAGGCAAATGGTTTAAGCATCCCAGCACGCACATGATCCTCCCTGAACGAGGTCATTATAGCCTGCTGGTGCGAACGTGCGCGTGGGAGATTGGGCGGATCACTGTTTAGAAGGTGGGTTGTGGCTCCAGCGGTGTGCAATGCTGCTAGCAGCGTAGGAAGGCGTTCGGCGGGCACCGTGAGATGCAAGCTCGTCCCGGCATCAGTACTCGGGAGCCCATACTGCTCGGCGATCAACGCAGCAACGGCAACGGGTGCCGCTTCGATCACGACGAGGACGGGGTTGGAACATGGGGTTGGCGCTGCCATAGGTGTAGTGTAATGGAGCGGCGTGGCGCGGCCATCGGCGCAAGGCGTGAACACAGGCGGGAAAATCAGGCAAGTCGAGATCATACTTTGGTATGATTCGCCTGATGTACCACTTTTTGTCCATCTGCTGTCCCTTGGCATTAAGCCTACCTTGTAGTGTAATGACAGGGCAAGCCCACGGTTTGGGTGTGTTGTGGCGACGAAGCCGCCACAACACACGCACCTCATCAAACCAAACGAAGGTAAACCCCCAATGTATCGTAAACCACTGCTGATCGTACTGTTGTTATTAGTCTGGCTCTTGACTGATGGAAGGCTGTGACCTCGCGGTCGTCAACCTGGCTGATGGCGCAGTGACAACAATTGCCTTCGCCCCAGATCTTGAAGGTGAACTGATCTTTGCGTGCAATAACAGCTTCGCCTGGACCCAGGACAGCAGCGCGATCTACTTTACCCCTGTGCGGATTGGTGCGCCGATGGGCCACCCAACCCTCTACCGCGCTGACCTGGCGACGGGCCAGAGCGAACCAGTCACTCCGGCCCAAGCCATCAACGCACCGCTAACCCTATACAGCCACCCCTATATGTTAGCCGATGGCAGCCTGCTCGTGCTGATCGCCCAGGTGGAGCAGCTACCGCTGTCGTTCAGCGAAGAAACTGAAGCCTTGAGCTACACAATTGCCCGCCTGGATCCAGCTACGGGCAACCTGGAACCGGGGACGTCAACCCAACCCCTGGTTGCTCGGCTCGGTCACGCGGTCTGGGCACCTGATGGGGCAGGGCTGGTGGCCTATCGTTACGAGGAGCAAGGCGAGGTCAGCCTCATCTTTGTGCCCACCCAGACTGGCGAGCCACAACTGATCCAACTGGAGGAAGGCCCACTTTTAGGCATCGCCTGGGGTCTGAATGAGTAATCCAGACCCTTCGTGAGTCTCGGAGTCCCCTCTCTCCCAGCAATGGGAGAGGGGTTCAGGGATGAGGGGCTACGCTTTTGTTTCGGCGCGGGCCGCCACGTAAATTCCGATCAGCAAGAGCACAAACCCGGCCAACTGAAGCGGCGCAAACTGTTCGCCAAACAGGACTAAAGCCAGCAAGGCCGAGCCAATCGGTTCCCCAAGGATGGCAACCGCCACAAAGGTCGCCGAAACAGTCGAGAGGGCATAGTTAAAGGCGGTGTGTCCAAGCAATTGTGGCCCGAGGGCCAACCCCAGGATCAGCAGGTAGGCATAGGCTGGAAATCCAAACACGGCTTGGCCCGTAACAAGCGCCCAGAGTACCAAGATCACGGCGGCGGTACTGTAGACCACATAGATATACGCCAGCACACTGAGTCGCTGACGTAGGTTACGGCCAATCAGCAGATAGCCACTGACGGTTGCCGCCCCAATCAAGGCCAGCAGATTGCCTAGCAGCGGGTTGGGCTGCGTGCTATTGGTGCTATCCGAAATACCAATCAACAACGTACCAAGCAGGGTGATTCCAATGCCAGCCAGGGTCGGCCAACTGAGCCGTTCGCGGAAGATCAGGAGTGAGACCAAACCTACCCAGAGCGGATTGGTCGCGACGAGTGCGGCACTCGACGCGACCGAGGTATAGGCGAGCGAACTGATCCAACTGGCAAAATGCACTGCCAAAAATGCCCCCGACGCCAGGGCCAGGGCTAGATCACGGCGCTGCAAGCCCCGCAGTTCAGGGGCCACCCGGGTCCAGGCCAGCGGGGTCAGGATCAGTGCGGCGAGGGCTAGGCGTCCGGCCGCAATCGTCAATGAGGGGACGCCGGCCCCCTGGGCATAACGAACGAGAATGGATGCGGTTGAGGCGATCAGCACCCCAACAAAGAGCACAAGGTAAGGCAACGTACGCACACATGCCTCATCGGCAAACAGAAGAATGACCGCTACCGACGAAACGGTGCAAACTGACCAGCAAGATCCCGAGGTAGACGTCCCAGGATATGGGTTCCCTCGTTGGCATACTCTTCCTGTTCGATCACGCCCCGGCGATGCCAGAGCGAAACCAGATCATTGCGTTGGTAGGGAATCAAGACCTCCAGTGCCACCATCGCCTCGGCCAGGGTCTGCTCGATCCGGGCCAACAACTCCTCCATGCCCCACTTGCGCTGGGCCGACACCGCCACAAAGTCACTCGGCAGGCCCATATCGGCCACCAGTTGCCCAACTTCGGCCGGGCCAACCCCTTCCATCAGATCCACTTTATTTAAGACGGTGAGGGTTGGCCGTTTCGCAACCCCCAACTCGTCGAGGGTTCGCTCGACCGTCTGAGCGTGTTCTTCGGCATTGGGATGGGTCAGATCAACCACATGCAGCAGCAGATCAGCCTCGTTGATCTCCTCTAGCGTGGCTCGAAAGGCGGCTACGAGTTGGGTTGGCAACTTCTGGATAAAGCCGACCGTATCGGTGAGCAGGAGGGCCTGACCGCCGGGTAGCTGGATTTGGCGGGTGGTCGGATCAAGCGTCGCAAACAGCTGATTGGCAGCGTAGACCTCGGCCCCACTAAGCGCATTGAGCAAGGTACTTTTGCCGGCGTTGGTATAGCCAACCAGGGCCACCACTGGAATCCCACTGTAGCGGCGGCGTTTGCGGTACAGTTCACGGTGACGGTGAACATCGGCCAACTGTTCTTTGAGCCAGGCAATCCGGCGATCAATCAGCCGCCGGTCAATTTCGAGCTGGGTTTCACCGGGACCACGCAGACCAACTACCCCACCCGCCGAAGTACCCCCGCCTGTCCCGGCCTGCCGTTCCAAGTGGGTCCACTGCCGACGCAGGCGTGGCAGCAAATACTGGTATTGGGCCAACTCGACTTGCAGTCGTCCCTCGTGGGTACGGGCATGTTGGGCAAAAATATCGAGGATCAGAGCGGTACGATCAAGCACCCCAACCTGAAGTTCCTCTTCAAGGTTCCGCGTCTGGCTCGGGCTCAGTTCATCATCAAAAATAACCAGCCCGGCCCCGGTCTGCTCACGGAGGGCCGCCACCTCTTTGACCTTGCCTGGGCCAATAAAATGCTTCGGAAAGGGCTGTTCAAGGCGTTGGTACAGGCTGCCCACCACATCGAGGCCGGCGGTGTCGGCTAACAGGGCCAACTCGCGCAGCGAATCCTCGGCGCGCCACGGGCTTTTATGACTAGCAACTTCGGCCCCAACGAGCAGGGCGCGGGTGCGCGGCACTTCCGTCGAATGTAGGCGCTTGCCATCCAGGGTACGCACGTCGTTTATGGCAGTCTCCTTATCTTTTGATAGCATCGCTGTCGTGCTGAATTGAACACAATTGTAGCACTGACCCTGAATTCGTGCCAAGGGACGAAAGGCCGAACTGTGAACAAACCTTTCCCACCCGTTAAGAGCCTTTTTTGCCATGCTGCGGCATGAAGGGGTAGACTAGGACAAAGACGGTGGCCGCAGCGTGGCGGACACCGCTGCGTTGTTGCAGGAGTCACGGTTATGTGGAACACCCTTTATGATCTCGAGGCCGCCGAGGCCCATTGGAACGAACTTCGTACTGAAGCTGCTCATGAGCGACTGGCCCGCATAGCGTTGAAGGAGCGCACGGCAATCAGCCAACCTGCGCCACTCCGCCGCTTGATTGAACGGCTCCGTGGTGAGCGCCCCCACGATACGGATCCGAATAAGAATTAGGATTCTGCGGCATACGGTCTACCAAAGAGCGTATTGAGGCCCGCACGAGGGCCTGGGAGAACATGGTTCTCCCAGAAATTCAGGAGAACCGCGCGAAAGCGCGGCATACGGTCTACCAAAGAGCGTATTGAGGCCCGCACGAGGGCCTGGGAGAACATGGTTCTCCCAGAAATTCAGGAGAACCGCGCGAAAGCGCGGCATACGGTCTACCAAAGAGCGTATTGAGG
>JBLWKA010000092.1:0-16688 GCA_048381555.1 Oscillochloridaceae bacterium umkhey_bin13 | reverse complement strand
CCAGAAATTCAGGAGAACCGCGCGAAAGCGCGGCATACGGTCTACCAAAGAGCGTATTGAGGCCCGCACGAGGGCCTGGGAGAACATGGTTCTCCCAGAAATTCAGGAGAACCGCGCGAAAGCGCGGTTCTCCTACGCATTACCTTTGAGTCAGCACCGCTAGGCGACGGGCTACGCGCAGGGCCTGCCAGGGCGGGGGGGCGGGGGCCAACCAGGCGGCCAGGGCGGCGAGGGGGGCAGTACGACGGGCCTGAATGATCCGGCGCTGGGCCTGCAACTGGGGTAATTCGGCCAGGGCGGTCAGGCGGCCCGCAATGATCGCGGGCTGGCGGCGCAGCACCGCATAGCCCAGTGCTAGCAGATCGTAGGCCATGATCTGCGGAAGGCACTCGCGCAACAGGGGCGTCGGCAAACAGCGCACGATCACCCGGAGCCGATTGCGGCCCAGCAGCCGCTGCTTGAAGGGACTGCCCTGGCCAGCACTGGCCGAATAGACGTGGCGGGCACGGGCCTGGGGGGCCAGCACACAGCCCCAACCCTGCAACTGGGCGCGCCAAGCCAAATCGGCATCTTCGAGATAACTAAAGAAACTCGGTTCGAGGTTGCCAACTTCATTGATCAGACTGCGGCGTAGCAAGACCAGCCCGCCACTGGCCCCAAAGATCGGTTCTGGGGCGGCGGGCAACGCGGTAAGACTGGCCCCGAGGTGCAGATCGGTGGCGACCCCATCGCGCTGAAAGACAATCCCGGCAGAGGCAACGATGGAAGGGCGGCGGCTGAAGGTGAGCACCCCGGCCGCCATGCCAGCAGTGGGGGTAGCCGCCAACGCCTGCCAGAGCGCCGCGACACACCCCGGTTCGGCCAGGGCATCATCGTTGATCAGCAGCAACAATTCGCCGCGAGCGGCGGCAATCCCAGCGGCGGTACCACCCGCAAAGCCCAAATTAGTGGGCAAGGTCAACACCCGCACCTGGGGCGCGTGCTGACGCGCCCAGGCCCCCGCCTGATCGCGTGAGGCATTATCCACGAGCACAATCTCGTCAGTGGGGGCCAGCTGGGCCTGGAGGGCCGCCAGACAGGCTGGCAGGAAGCGCAACGCGTTCCAGGTAGGAATGACCGCCGAAATCGCAGGACGTTGCATAGGATCCCTACGGCGCGCGCCGCCTACGTTGCCAGAGCAGGAATGCCACGAGCAGCCCAAGCAGAATGAGCAGGGACACGCCACCGAGCAGCGGCAGCAGCGGTAGCACTGGTTGGGCCAGTTGGCCTAAGGCCAGCGTCATGCCACTACCCGGACTCCCCGCCACATTGCTCGTAGTTGTCAGCACCAGGCCCCCAAGCACGAGCAAGAGCAGGGTGAGGCTCGCAAAGCCGCCCAGAGCCGGAAGCCACCACGGATGCAGACGGCGAGGGGCACGGGTCGGGCGACCATCAGCAAGGGTGGTTAACACCCGGTTGGCAAGACCGGGTGGTGGTTCGACGAGGGCCGGTTCGCCGCTCTGCCTCAGGATCATGCGGATCGTGGCCTCATCAGCGCTCAGTTCAGGATCAGTCGGCACTAACTCGTGCTCGTCTCCACGTCCCATGATGCTACTACTCCCTCGGCCGCCAGAGCCTCCGCGAGCATTTTGCGGGCACGGTGGAGCCGAGTTTTGACGGTTGGTTCAGAGAGGCCCAGGGCCTCGGCGATCTCGAGATAGGACAAATCGTGCCAATAGCGCAAGACCGTTACGCCACGATAGGTATCGGGTAGGCGCTGCAGGGCGCGTTGCACCGCACCGCGGCGCTCATCAAGCAAGGTTCGGCGTTCGGGGCCAGGTTCAGTACTTGTCAGCCAGAAGGTCACTTCATCGAGGGCAACCAGGGGAGTCCGGCGGCGGCGTAGGCGATCAACACAGTAGTTCGAGCCGATGGTAAGCAGCCAGGTGATAAAGCGGCGGGTTGGGTCGAAACTATCCAGGCGACGATAGGCGCGTAAAAACACCTCCTGGACGGCATCTTCGGCTTCGTGGGCATCATTGAGCATCCGATAGGCGAGGTTGAAAACCGCGCCACTGTAGCGCTGCACGAGGGTCGCAAAGGCGGATTGGTCGCCGCCCTGGGCTCGACGCGCGAGGGCGGCCTCCTCGGCCTGCTGATCCATCAGCGCTCTCCTCTTGCTAAGAACGGTACGCGGTAGGGTGCCCAAAGGTTTCAGGCCAACTTGCAGAACTGCCGCGCTTCGTGTACCATCGTAGGGACTCGTCGTCCCGTGTAACAGACCATCCGACCGTCATAGCGCCCTGCCCCCGGGCAGATTGGGAGGTCGCAGTGGCAGGCAACTACAACCGTGAACAGATCATGGCCGCGTTGGCCCAGTCCGACGCATCGCTCAGCTTCTACCTCGATCTTGAAAGTGGTGAAGTGCTGAAAGTATCGGACGTGGATCCGAGCCCCGAAGCCGAGGCGTTGCGAAATCAAGTGATGGATGGCTATGGTGACCGTTTCCGCTATATTCCTGGCGGGAATCCGACACCAAATGATGCTGATGTGCAGAGCTGGCTCGAAGCCGAGGGGCTCTAAGATAAACGTACGCCAGCGCCAATAGTGTAGCCGCAAGAGGGGCCGCAGCGCAAATCGATGGGCTGCGGCTTCGTTGCAATTCAACCTCCCCTATGCTACACTAGCACCGCTACGGCCCGGTAGCTCAGTGGATTAGAGCACTAGTCTTCGGAACTAGGTGTCGGGGGTTCGAATCCCTCCCGGGTCGCCAGCCCTCCCCCGAGGGGGTGGCGACAAAATCCCGCCCTTGGTCGCCACGCTTTTGGGCTACACCATATGGCCCATGCGGGCACGTTTGGTGGCCAGATAGGGGCCATTATGCGTGTTTGGCACGACCCGACTCGGCACGCGCTCGCTCACTTCGATCCCGTGCGCTTCCAGGCCCGTTACCTTCAGCGGATTGTTGGTCACGAGTACAACCGTCGTGACGCCTAAATCCTTGAGTATGGCTGCCGCTGGGTAGTAGGTGCGCATATCGTCGGGTAACCCTAAGGCCCGATTGGCATCCACGGTGTCCAGACCCGCTTCTTGTAAGGCGTAGGCCCGAATCTTGTTGGCTAAGCCGATCCCGCGGCCTTCCTGGCGCAGGTAGATCAGCACGCCGCGGCCCTTCGCCTGGAGCAAGGCCAGCATCTGATCGAGTTGTTCGCCACAATCACAGCGGTGTGACCCAAATACATCACCCGTGAGACATTCGGAGTGCAAGCGGGTCAGCACGGGCTGTTTGGGATCGAGGTTGCCCACCGTCAAGGCGACATGCTCTTTGCCATTGGCCTCGGCATAGACATAGATTTGAAACATTCCGTATTTGGTGGGCAGCTGCGAGGTAGCAATCCGCTCGATCATAGGACACGTCCTTACTAGCAACCTAAACGTCATACTACACGAATGAACCGATGCGAAGGCTGTCGTCGGGTTAGGAGTGGTCAGTGATGATGCGGCGCGGGCCAAGTCCCCACGTTGCCGCAATCAGAGCTCCAGCGGCTAGCAGGCTTCCCACCAGGTAGGGGGCCTGCGGGCCAGCGAGATCAAAGAGCAGGCCCGCCAGCGCTGGCCCACCAATCAGGGCCAGACTCAGGATCGCCTGCATGCCCCCGAGGGTCGCGCCCTGCTGACCTTCAGGGGTGCGATGGGTGACAAGACTGGTGAGGGCTGGGATGGCAAGCCCAAGCCCGACCGCCATCAGACCCACCAGGGGATAGAGCAGCCATGCCTGGGGGGCCAGCGCGGCCAGGGCTAAGCCAACGGCCATGAGCGCAAGGCCGCCTAGCACCAGGGCGGCTTCGCCAAGCCAGCGTTGCAAGAGACCAATCAGGACACCCTGCGTCAGGATTGCACACAGCCCCACGAAAGCAAAAAATAGGCCATTGGCACTGGCATCCCAGCCAAAACGGACATTGCTAAAGAGCGGGAAGTTACTTTGGAGGCCCGCAAAGGCCAGATTGAGCAGAAAGATCGCCAATAGCAAGGGGCGCAAAGCCGGAGTGGCGAGTGCGCCGGCGATCTGGGCAGGCAAGCCATCCGGGCGCATAGGATGGCGGCTCCGACGTTCAGGGGGCAGGGATTCGGGGAGAGCCAGGGTCGCAAACACGGCATTGAGCAGCGCCAGGGCCGACGCTACTAGGGCCGGGACTGCCAGCCCAAATTGACTAAGGAGGCCACCCGAGGCCGGGCCGATCATCAAGCCAAACCCGAAGGCCGCCCCAACCATGCCCAAGCCTTGGGCGCGTTGATCCGGGTTGGTGCGATCAGCAATATACGCTTGCGCCGTGGGCAGACTGGCCCCCGCCGCCCCGCCCAGGGCTATCGCGGTAATAATCAGCGGGAGCAGCCCTAACCAGGTTGCCAGCGCCAGCAGACTGTAGGCCAACGCCGATCCGAGCAAGCAGGCGATTAGGATCGGGCGGCGGCCAATCTGATCCGAGAGTGCCCCCAGCAGCGGGGCCACCAAGAGTTGCATCAGGGCGTAAAGCGAACTGAGTAGGCCAACCAGCAAGGCCCGATCCGACTGTTCGCGCACGATAAAGGGCAGCAACGGGACGATCATGCCGTAACCGAGCATGTCCACAAACACGCACAAAAACAGGATCGGCAGCGCCGCTTGATGCCCTGCCCGCTTCATGGCTCGCTGATCGCTTGCATAAGGGTGTAGGCCATGGTCTGGATGCGACCGTGTGGTGCAGCTACGGCCTGGGCCTGATCAGATTGATCGAGCCACGGCTCGCCCCGCTGTACCCGCACCCGCACGCGGTAGCGGTTTGGACGCAAGAGTTGCAAAATCGCTGCCAGATACTGGCGCGCCTGGGGCGTCTGGTGGAAGCGGGTCAGCGGATGCTGCAAGGTTTGGGGCGCGATCACCCCACCCACAATCGCAACTTGCACCGTCACGGGGCCAGCCAGACGCATAAGCAGGTCAATGCTGGATGACCAGGTGGCGAGTGAAGCGTGAGCCGCTGTGAGATCGTGCATGGGATCGGGTTCGATCTGGCCTGCAGGAAAGGTCAGCAGCGCCCCGCCCGCCTGGAGGTGGCGGGCCGCCTGACGCAGCGCCGTCGTTCGGGTACTGGGTTCCGTCCCTACCGCCAGCAGATGGCGGCGGATCTGCGGGAGGGCACGCAACAAGGGCCGGGTGATCGCCAGAACCCGGAGATCGGGACGGGGGATGGCCGTGAACAGGGCCGCCGCATCAAGCAAGCCGGGGTGGTTTGCAATGATCAGCAGGGGGCCAGTGCGGGGCGGCGTTGGCCCCTGCAGCTGCACCGCATCACTGTAGTGTTCACAGATCCAGGTTGCCCCAGCCTGCAAGCCATGGGTGCCAACGTGCTGATCCAGGCTGAGCAGATGCTCGGCAAAACGCCGGGCCGGCCGATGGGCCACTGCCTCGGCGAGACCACGCAACGGCATACCACTCGGAAGGCCAAAGGCGGAACAGATATCGCCAATATTAAGCCAGGTAAGATCAGCAAGCGCGGCTAGGTCATGCTCTGGCGGGGCCCATGTCTCGTCAATCCTCAAACCAATCCTACTCACAGATACTCGTGGCGCAATGTACAAAGAACTTGTTTCAGCATACCACAACTATCCCCTGGAGATCGGGCAGATTGGTAACGTTTCATGCTGTCTAGGTCGGGGCAGCGGATTCTGCATGGGTAACCACTCATACGCGTGCGATCACGCTTTGGTTAACAGGTTACTACGATCAATTTATAGATTCTTCTTATTTAAAATTCGATTATCTGTTTATAGTACAAAATAATTGTCATCTACCAATCATTGCGAGGAGCGTGGTGATGCAGATCGTGCTGATCAGTCCCTACAGCGGTATTGAGGCCACCGGCCTACGCGTATTGTCGGCATGCCTCAAACAGGCTGGGCATCACACAACCATGATCTTTCTGCCCAACCTTGATGAGGCCATGGCAGGCACCCATTTCGATGGCCGCGATCTATCGGCTGCACTCCGCTCCCAGTTGCTGACCCTCTGCGCTGAGGCTGATCTGATTGGTATGACGGTGATGACTCCGAGTTTTACGCTCGCCTGTCGCCTGACCACCATGCTGCGTCAGCATGTACATACCCCGATCATTTGGGGTGGCATTCATCCGACGGTGCGGCCCGCTGAATGTCTTGCCTATGCTGACCTGGTTTGTGTGGGTGAAGGCGAGGGGCTGATCGTTGATCTCGCGGATCGCATGGCGGCTGGCCAGGCCTATACCGATCTGCCCAATCTGGCCTATCGGGATGGCGAGGGTAACCTGGTAATCAATCCGTTGCGCCCGCTGGTGAGTGACCTGGATCGCCTGCCTTTTCCCGATTATGCCTTTGAACAGCACTATCTGCTCCATCAAGGCGCGTTGCAACCTGCGACAACCGCCTTGATGCACTACTATCTGACGGATTTGGGGAGTTGGGCCCAGGGGCCGATCTATGGCGTCTTGACCATGCGCGGCTGTCCGTACCACTGTACCTACTGCGCGAACAATGCCCTCGTGCAGATCTACCCTGGCTGGAGCCATCTACGGCGGCGGAGTCCCGCCAGTGTAATCGCCGAGATCCAGGCCGTACGGGCACGCCTGCCGGGGATCGAGGCAATCATTCTGCGTGATGATACTTTTCTGGCCAATTCCGAAGCCTATCTGCGCGAGTTTAGTGCACAGTACCAGGCCACCGTTGGCTTGCCGTTTCGGGCCTATACCACCGCCCAGACCGCCGATCCGGCCCGTTTGCAGATCCTTGTCGAGGCGGGACTCTGTTATGTGATTATGGGCATTCAGAGTGGCTCGCGTCGGGTGCAACGTCAGTATGCCCGTACCGCGAGCAATGCCCGTGTCCTGCAGGCGGCACAGGTGTTGCATGGGTTTCGGGAGGCGATTCCACGCCCGACCTATGATCTGATTACTGATAATCCGTTTGAGACCGACGAAGATCGTTGGGCGACGCTGCAACTGGTGCATCAGTTACCAATGCCGTACCGGCTTTCGCTCTATGCGCTGACCTTCTATCCGGGCACCGATCTTGAACGGGATGCCCGGGCGAATGGTCATCTACATGGCGAAGATGCCCGGGCTTATCAACAGAATTTCCAGATTGTGGCGGCAAACTACTACAATCTGGTGCTGTATGGTCATAGCTGGAACCTGCCCCGCCCTTTGCTCCGTTGGTTGACGAGCTATGCCGCACTCCGGATTGGGAGTCGCGGCTGGGTTCAGCGGTTGGCCGGGAGCTTGCTGCGGATGCTGCTGGCCGTGCGGCTCTGGCAAAACCAGCGTCGGTATGTAACCCGTCAACACAGTTGGCTCGGCGCACCAACAAGGGCCACTCATGACTGACGCATCCGTCTGTTGGCTCTGTGGGGCCGGGTCATTCCAGCCCTTATTTCGCACCCACGACCGGCTGGTTCCTGGCCCCGAACAGTATTGGTACCTGCGTTGTCAGGGCTGTGGTCTGATCGGTTTGTGGCCGCAACCAAGCTGGTCGGCGCGCAGTCCTCATTATGCGGCTTCGTATCGGGGCTACCAGCGCCTTGCCACCGAGTCCTCACCCATCCGTCGCCTTTCGATGCGGTATGGCTTAGCTAAACGGTTCCGCCTGATCAAACGCCGACGGCGTGGCGGACGGTTACTTGATGTGGGCTGTGCCGGGGGTGATTTTATTGCCTGGCTCAAGACCCAACCCAACTGGCAGGGCTACGGCCTCGAACGGGTGCCCTTAGTGGCCCAGGCCGCCCATACCAGCTATGCCGTCCCGGTCTGTGTGAGTGATCTTCACCAGCCGGGCCTGGCTCCAGCCAGTTTTGATGTGCTGACGCTCTGGACGGTACTCGAACATCTTGATGCGCCCGCAGCGGGCCTTCAGGCATGTGCCACCTTGTTGCGTCCTGGTGGCTTACTGATTGTGCGTACCGTGCAACAAGAGAGCTGGGCGCGCCGGGTGTTTGGGCCAAACTGGGTCGGCTATGATGCGCCGCGCATTACCACAGTCTTTTCACGCGCCAACCTGCAACGCCTGCTGGCACAAACCGGATTTCGGATCGAACAGACCGGTAGTTGGTTCCACGACTTCTATCCGCTGTTGTGGAGTTGGCAAAATGCCTGTGCGGCCCTAGGTCTGCCTCCATGGTTCTGTCACGCCAGCCAGCGTCTGCTTGGCTCGTTGCCGGTACGTCTCTTGAGCTATCCGTGGTTACGGGTGCAGACGGCCCTGGGGGGAACGAGCTTTGTTACGATCATTGCCCGAAAAGCCTGAGCTTGCGCTGCGCCTTGCCCCCATCAGGCGCGAGGAATGGGATGCCTATACGGCAACAACTCCTTACGGCCTGATCTTCCATCAGGCGCACTGGCTTGATCTGCTTGCCACGGTCTACGATCATACCTGGCAGCCGCTCGGGGTGTGGCAGGCCGACCAACTCCGGGGCCTCTTGCCCTTACAGACCCGTCGCCTAGGCCCCTTTCGGCTGGCTGGCTCCCCCTTGATGCACGTGATCGCCAGTACGCCGATGCTTGGCCCCGTAAGCGAACCGGCCCTGATTGGCCCGATCCTGACGGCCCTCGAAGCATGGCTTAGCACGCACCAGATTGACCATATCGAGGTGGCGCTGCCGCAGCATGTGACGCACGAGGATCACATCCGTGCCCTGGGCTATCAGCTTGAGGTTTGCCACACCGTGCAACTTCCGCTGGCACCTGCTAGTTGCGCCGAACGGTGGGCAAGCTGTAGTGCGGCCTGCCGCAGGGCGATCCGCAAAGCCGAGGCCAGTGGGGTGCAGATCGATGAGCCGCAGGATGGCGCGTTTGTGGCGGCCTACTACCAACTTTGTCAGGAGGTGTACCAGGAGGCAGGACGGGCACCCCATCTGGCGCAGGATTTTTATACGGCGCTCTGGAACACCCTGGCACCACGCGGCCAACTCAAGGTGCTCTTGGCCTATCGTGGTTCGTGGCTGCTTGCCGGGGCGATCTTTGTGCTTGATCGGGATACGGTCTACTACCTGAGTGGCGCTTCGTGCCGTGATGGACTGAACTATCGTCCCAATAATCTGATTCAGTGGGAACTGATTCGTTGGGCGCTGGCGCAAGGTTACCGTTGTTACGATCTGGGGGGGGCCACGGTCGCGGGGATCACCCGCTTCAAGCTGAGTTTTGGGGCGCAACTGGTGCCCTATACACGGCTGTATCGTGCCCGTACCCTGCAAGCCCAGTTCGGCCGGGTGGTGTATCAGCATACGATTCCCTGGTGGCGGCGGCTAAACCGTGATTAGAACCGCTAATGCGAGGCTGTGATGCGTATTGCGCTCGTGAGTTTAGATTACTGGCCGTGGCGGAGTTCGGGCTTGGCGATCTATGCCGAGGATCTGGCCCGGGGCCTGCATGAACGGGGCCATACGATCACGGTTTTGGCGGCGCGGCGGCCTGGAACGGCGGCGGTCGCCCAGCAGGCAGGGATCACGGTGCGGCGTGTCCCAATTGATCAGAGTGATTGGATTGGCTATAGTGCCAGGGCCGCCCGCCACCTGGTTACGCTTGAACGGGAAGCACCATTTGAGATCGTGCATTTTCTTGATCTCCACTTTGCCTATGCCTACCCCGGCCCGTTTGTGGCCTCGCTCTGGCAATCGTTTCGGCAACGCCTGACCGCCGATGGTGGACGACCCTATGCCAGTAGCTGGCGCAACTATCTGGTGCGGAGCAGCTACTATCGGCTGGCCCGGCACTGGATCGAACCCCACTGCCTGCGACGGGCAGGCCAATTGATTACGGCCTGCGACTCAACCACCCACGAGTTTATTCAGCACTATGGGGTGGCACCTGAACGGATCGGGCGGGCCGTTCAGGGCACTGATCTTGCCGCACTCCAGCCCCAGGCGGTCAACGCGCTGCGCGAGCGCCTTGGCCTGGAAGGCCGCCAGGTGCTGCTCTTTGTGGGCTTTGCCACCGCCCGCAAAGGGCTCGAGCACCTGGCCCTTGCGATGCGCCAGCTTCCCACCGAGGTGGTCTGGTTGATCGTAGGCCGTTGGGAAGCTGGGTACCGCGCCAGGGTGCTGGCAGCCCTGGGGCCAGCCCGTGATCGGGTACGCGAAATCGGGCCGATCAGTGATGCCGAACGGGCCAGTTATTATGCCCTAGCCGACATCTATGTCTCGCCCTCGTTGCTCGAAGGCTTTGGGCTAACCCCGATCGAAGCCCAGGCATGTGGCACTCCCGCGATTGTCACCGCCAGTTCTTCGGGCTACGAAGAAGTTGGCCCCTATGGGTTGGTCGTGCCGGCCCGCGACCCGGCAGCGCTGGCCCGTGCGATTCGGGTGCTGCTGGCGAATCCGGCCTTGCGGGCAAACCTTGGGGCCAGGGCCCAGGCCCGTGTGCATGCCCAGTTCAGTTATCAAGCTATGGCCGCTCAGACCGAAGCACTCTATCACGCCTTTATGGCGCGTTCCAGCGCCACACAAACCGCCTCGTGCTCAACCAAGCTCATTCCGGGATAGAGGGGCAAACTGAGCACTTGGGCGGCGATCTGTTCGGCCACAGGGCATGGATGCTGCGCGGCGAGATGCTGATAACAGGGTTGGTGCTGTACCGCCAGCGGCCAACTGAGCCGGGTTTCGATGCCATCAGCGGCCAGCGCGGCGTGGATAGCATCGCGGTACGGCGTCAATACCGAAAAAAGAAACCAGCTTGAGGTTGCACCTGGCAAGAGGATCGGTAACTGGAGCGGCAGATGGGCCAGGCGTTGGTAGTAACGTAGCGCCAGATTGGTTCGTTCGGCAAGCCGTTGCTCAAGGCCAACCAATTGCGCCAACCCAATCGCGGCGTGCAGATCACTCATCCGATAGTTATGACCCACCGCCAGATGGACATACTTTTGGGTCGGATGCTCGCCCTGGCTGCGCAAGAGGCGTGCCTGTTCAGCGAGGGTGGGATCATCAGTGAAGATCATGCCGCCCTCAATCGTACTGAGGATCTTCACCATATGAAAACTCGTGATCGCGACCAGGCCCGCCTGCATACTCCAGGCCGAACCAAGGCGCGCACCCAGCGATTCGGCCCCATCAACAATGAGGGCCAGGTTATGACAGCGGGCCAGCGCTGCCAGTGCGGGAGTATTGCTGGGTGCACCGCCATAATCAAGGGTCAGAATGGCGCGGGTGGCGGGGGTGATCTGGCGTGCAACCGCCAGGGGATCGAGACTCCAGGTTGCAGGATGCACATCGGCCAGCATAATGCGCGCACCCTGGTAACTGACCGCATTGGGGGCGGCAATATAGGCCAGAGCTGGCACGATCACCTCATCGCCCGGGCCAAGCCCCAGGCTGCGCAGGCAGACTTCGAGCGCGGCGGTGCCCGAGGCGACCGCAATCGCAAAGCGTCGGCCGACCCGCGCAGCCAGGCGTTGTTCGAGCTCGGCCACCCGCGGTCCCATGCTGAGCCAGCCTGATTGCATGGTCGCCGCAACGGCGTCATACTCAAGCTGGCCCAGACTAGGGCGGGTCCATGGGATGCAGAACGGTGGCTTGACCATGCGGCCTAGCTTCTAGGAGGGGCAGGCAGCAACTGCATGCCGCTGATAACGACGCTTACTCTTCCCCATAGAGTTCAAGCAATTCCCGCCATTCGCCCGCAAGCTCTTCGCGACGGGCCGCATAGTAGAAGTGAACCTCACCCTGTTCATCAATAAAGACCAGGTCAACCTGACTCCGCATCGGGCGCAGATAGCCCAGGTTACCCCACCAGCGGATCTTTTCGCTGATGAGCGGTAGATCCTGCTGATACATGCGGGCGGCATACTCGCGCACCGTTCCTGGTTCAATATCCTGGAGCCGCCAGGGCACCCCGCTGACGTCACCGGTGCGCAAATTGCGAAAGACATACTGCCATGAACCATCATCGCCCTGGATGGCACTGACGACCTCGATCCCGGTACGGGGCCGGGCGACCCGGATCAAACTGAGCCAGGCGTCGGTCAGTTTTTCGATCGGCACGGAAGGATAGGTCTGCTGACCAGAACCCTCTTTATCCTTCATGACCAGATCAAACCGGGGGCGTCCGGCCTCATCACAGATAATTGCAGCCAAGCCGCCGCGACCGCGCCAACGGATGCGCCGCTCGCCCCAACTTCCGGCCGGTTCTGGCATCGTCGGTGTGGCGTCAAGCGGTTCGGTTAGCAACCCAGGGGTTGGAGCCATAGGATTGGGCTCATCGGCCTGATCGAACGCCTGTGGTTCTTGTTCGATCACCTCGCCATTGCGTTCGGCAAGTAACGCACCCCAGGCATCGCTAAGGCCCCAATCGCTAACGCCAAAGAAGATATTATCAATCACGCCATTCGGGTCACGGTGAACCAGGTCGTACTTGGTGCGACTACCCTGGCGATAGGCCCGCCAAAGGCCCAGTCGCCCCTTCCATTTGATCTGACTTTGCAGATCGATCCGCCCGTCACGCAGATCCTCGTAACGACTGATCGCATAGGCCCAGAGCCCCTGGGCCCGGTCGCGGGTCACCCCGGCGGTCGTGCGCAGGTCACGCACCTCGTAGAGCCAGACCCCACCACGTTTTTGGGCACTGACGATCTGCACGCCCGAACGGGGCAAATCGGGATCCTGGCCATTATCAAGCGGTGACGAGGCTCCTTCGGCCAGGGCGCGCCGACAGAGTTGAATGATCTCGCCCCGGTCGGCGGGCACACTCTCGCCATCGCGGCGCACATAAATCGTACTGTTCTGGCCAACGTAGGGCGGCGGTTCTGTCGCTTTGATCTCGAGCCGAATGACATCTCGGCCCTCGTAGCTCATCAACTCGAACGAAAGGTAGGGCGTCGGGGTGATCTGCTCGGCAATGCTGCGCCGAAGCGCCTCGGTGACTTGATCGGGCCGTTGCACACCAACCACCTTGCCCGCTGGTTCGCACCCGATCACCAGCACCCCGCCACCACTATTGGCAAGGGCGGCGACATCAGGCCAGAGTGCCGCAGCGGCTTCGGGCGCATCATCGAGGGCCCGAAGGATCTGGCGCTCACTCGACCCCCCAAAACGGGCCACATCTACCGCCCACTGCTTCTGGTCGCGTTTGGGCACCCGCACTCGATCAAACTCCGCCGAGCTTAACAGCGCCTTCAGGGCGGCAAAACTGTTTTCAGGCAGAAGTAGCTCAACATAACGATCACCAATCCCATGGCGGTGGAGCATCTGGGCATCGCCGTCAGGCAGGCGGCGGAGGCGATGGGCATCACTACCTTGCAGGCAGAACATCCGCCGGTCATAGTGTTCGGTTTTGCCGTTATAGAATCCCGGCGAGGTGAACTTCTCGTGATCGGTATAGAAATTGACAAACTCAAGCGCATGCAGATGGGGACTCTGGGTTGCGGCAATCCGAGCCTGGCCGCTTGTTCCCATGCGCAGGGTTTCGGTAATGACGCCATTTGGCCCATTGGCGTGGGCTGCGATCACCAGACCCCCGGCCCGCGTAATGATTTCGTAGGCTTCGGTGACATGGCGGGTATTGGCGATCCCACACATGCCCTGCTTCAGCTGTTCGTGGGGGACCCCCAACTGCAACAGCGTCGCTTCAATCAAACTGATCGGACGGTCAGGAGGAAAAAGCCCAAGGATATGCGCTCCAAAATGCGACGTAAACTCGAAGCCTGGCAGGATAGTAATTTTTGCAAGCAGGCGACGGTACTCGTTCAGACGCACTTGTTCTTCGGGGGTCAGACGGTTTGCAGTTTCGAGCGCACGGAGGAAATCGAGTTCCCGCTGTAACTGTTCATAGCCATGGACAGTATTGTGATCAGTAAAAGCGATCAGTTCAAGTTCACGACGCTCGGCTTCTTGCAGGATCTCAAGGTAGGTTACTTCCGGCTCGGCATAATCCTCAGACGCTGGGGTGTGAATATGCAGATCGGCACGCATCCAGCGCATGCCATTGCGCACCTCGGCGGGTGTGCTCATAGGTTTTTAACTCCAAAGGGATAATCTTGCTCTCTCACTCTTTACGTCAAACTCTTTAGGGGCCATCTTGTTTTTCGGACGAGCCGCTAATGCAAGGTGCGGCGCTCACTCTCCTCCTTTCGCGCTCAGTAGAACGGGGACAGCCTGAGTTTTTGTATCATACCGCAAACCCGTCTCTGGCTCAACTTTTAGGCTTCCACGACAATCCCTGGGGTAGCAGTGACATCGCCAATCCACCAGCAGGGTTGCTGGGCTGCCGCACAGCGGGCCTGGAGTTCGGCGGCGGCGGCGGGGTCTAGCGCAAATAGCAGCCCGCCCGAAGTCTGGGGATCATTGAGCAGCAGGTGATAGGCTGGATCAACGGTGGAGGCATACTGCACGTAGGCTTCAGCTTCGAGATAATCGCGGTTGCGTTGCAGGCCACCGGGGGCAATCCCGCGTTGGGCATAGGCCAGGGCACCAGGCAGAGCCGGGATGGCCGAGGCGACCAGGCGCAGACCAACCCCGCTATGGCGGGCAATTTCGGCAGCGTGCCCCAACAAACCAAAGCCGGTAATATCGGTGGCGGCACTCACCGGCAGATCGGCGGCCAATTCGGCCGCACGTCGGTTCAATTGCAGCATGCTGGCAGTGGCCGCTTCGAGGTCGGTAAGCTCACCCTCGTTCCACTTAATCGCCGTTGTCACCAGGCCCGTTCCCAGCGGTTTGGTAAGCAGCAACTGATCGCCGGGGCGGGCACCAGCTTTGGCCGTAATCTTGCTCGGGTCAATCAGACCCGTAACACAAAGCCCATATTTGGGTTCGCGATCAACCACCGTATGACCACCCGCAACCACGGCCCCAGCCTCGGCGACCTTATCAATCCCGCCCTGCATAATTGCCGCCGTAATCTTGGGATCAAGATCCTCGGGCATGCCCGCAATTGCGAGTGCCATGATTGGACGCCCACCCATCGCATAAATATCACTCAGCGCATTGGCAGCCGCAATCGCCCCAAAGGCGTAGGGATCATCAACAATCGGCGGGAAGAAGTCTACTGTCTGCACCAGGGCAGTCATGGGATCAAGCTGGTAGACCGCCGCATCATCACTGATCTCGAGGCCGACCAACAGCTGTGGGCTGATCGGTATACGCAGGGTTGCTAACAAGTTGGATAGGGCACCCGGCCCTAATTTTGATGCTCAGCCAGCGCAGGCGGCAAGACTGGTCAGCCGCACCTCGGCACGTTTGTCGCTCATATGTTTCTCCATACTTGATACCGTTATCTTACCATGGATGTGAACCTGCTGCCGCACGGTCGCGGCATCGCGGGCCCAGACCTGTTGCTGGAGCAACCCCAACGGCACGCGCTCAGGGCTGATGGCGATGGTCGTATGGGCCAGCAAGCCCTGGTGCCGCGACGACGCGGTGGCGATTGGCCCCAAGCCCGTCGTGGCCGGATGCGTGGTCCAATCCAAGGTTGTCGTATCTTGCACCGCCAGGATCAGGGGCACGGCCTGCATCCGCCGTTGGGTCGAGGCCACATGACTCGCCAAGACGGCCTCGGCGCGGATGGCACTATTGTCGAAGAAGCGATAGGCGGCTTTCAACGTCGCCGGGTCGTTGGCGGCTTGGGGCAAGGAGGCATGCGGCTGTGCTCCCAAGACGCTCGCCAACTGAATCAGGCGTGCCGTTCGGCGCGCATCGCCCAGCGCGGCGTCCCCAAACTCCTCTTCGGCCCAACTGGCGGGAGTGCCCATCGTCATGCGTCATGGTCCTTTCCGTGTGATACCAGTCCTGATCGGCGCGTGTCGCCCCTCTATCGTAGCACCCCTCTCCATCACACAAACGTTCTGGGTAAAGGTATGAGACGAGGGGGAGGGGGGCAGCGGGCGACCAAACCACAACTTCATCACTCAAACGCTCTTTCTGCTGCGGGTGAAGCCAACGAACCAGTTACTGGTGGCTGGTCAGCGACGAGGGCCGCGTGAATGATCTGCAACGCCTGATCGATGTGTTGTTCTACCAGGAGCGACGGGATGCGCACCACACGATAGCCAGCCGCCTCGATGATGCGCTGCCGTTCCTGATCGGCCTCTTCCTGGTCAGCGTGGATCGGGCCGTCCACTTCGATCACGAGTCGCGCCGCCGGGCAAAAGAAGTCTACGATGAATGGGCCAAGCGGCTGTTGCCGCCGGAAGCGGTAGCCCGCGACTTGGCAACGACGCACTGCCTGCCAGAGTTGAGCTTCGCTGCGGGTCGGCGCATTACGCAAACTGCGGGCACGCTCCCTCGTATTGCGACGACGCTCGATGTTGACCACCAGGCGTGTGGCGCTCTCGGCAGGGTGGTCAGTGCGCTGATTTGCAGTGGGGTCGCTCATGGGGGGTGGATCAATGCTCATTGCTTTAGGCCTATGGTACGGCGTGCGTTGGAGGGAAGTCAAGCGGACACCTCCAGGATCGCGCTATGCTGCGTAGATCAAACTCATTGGTTACGCCACTGCCTACCCAAGATCCTCTGCTGCAGCGGAGCGATGGCGCTCAGCATAATCAGTGAAACCAATGGCCTCAAAACCATCAGCAGCGCGCAGGAGGTAGGGACGGGCATCGGCATGGCGACCAGCGCGGCGCAAGGCCCAGCCATAGTTGCCGGTCATGGCTGGAATGCTGTAGCGATCGCCAATGGCCCGATAGATAGTGATGGCCTGATCAAGCAAGCGGTCAGCTTC
>JBLWKA010000091.1:0-23685 GCA_048381555.1 Oscillochloridaceae bacterium umkhey_bin13 | reverse complement strand
ACCACGCGGGTCGCCCCTACGGGCACCCGCATCGGGCACCTGCACCGGGCACCCGCACCGGGCACCCGCACCGGGCAACCATGCATGCAAGAACATACGCCACACCCTGGATGCCATGGCACCAGCCTGCGAAGGGTGCTACAGTGTATACAACTATGGCTGTGAAACCGATGCATCGAGTCTCAATCCATGTTCTCACTCAGTTTTATCTATCCAGCCCTGTTGTGGCTGCTTGTATGTTTACCTTTGCTCTGGCTGCTGGCCTGGCTCAACCGGGCCCATAACCTGGCGCACCTGGGGCGGTCGCGGTATCTGGCCCTGATTGTTCTGCGCAGCATCATGCTGATCGCGCTGGTGCTGGCCCTGGCCGGGGTGCAGATCGTGCGCCCAGCAACCACGACGGCGGTGGCGTTTTTGATTGATGGCAGTGATTCGGTGGCTCCTGCCGAGCGTGAACAAGCCCTGGCCTATGTGAATGCCGCCATGGCCGCAGCCGCGCCCGATGATCGGGCCGCCGTGGTGGTCTTTGGGGCCGCCCCCGCCGTCGAACGCGCCGCCGGGCCACCGCTCCCCTTGAACCGCCTCGGTTCGCTGGTGGTGGGGAGTCGCACCGATCTGGCTGATGCCATCCAGCTTGGCCTGGCCCTCTTGCCCGCCGATGCCCAAAAACGACTCGTCATCCTCTCGGATGGCGAGGAGAACCGGGGTCGGGCGGTCGAAGCCGCCCGGATCGCCACGCTGCGGGGCGTCCCAATCGAAGTGGTGCCGCTCGCCACCGAGGCTGGCCCCGATCTGCTGCTTGCGACCCTCGAAGCCCCAAGCAGCGCCCGCGAAGGCCAGTTCATCCCGTTGCGGATTCAGCTTGGGAGTAACGCAACCGGGGTGGCCTTGCTTGAACTGCTGGCCGACGGGGAACTGGTGGCGACCGAGGAGGTGAATGTTGGGCCGGGGGCCACCACGCTGACGGTAAGCCTCCCCGCTGGTCAGGCTGGGTTTCGGCGCTTCGAGGCCCGGGTCAGTGCGCCCTTTGATACCCAGCCGCTCAACAATCGGGCTGCCACCTTTACCACGATTGAGGGGCCACCCCGCCTGCTTTTGATTGCCGACGATCCCAGCCGGGCCGCACCGCTGCAGGTTGCCCTCGAAGCTGCCGATTTCCGCGTTGAAGTGCGTGCCGCCAGCCAGACGCCCGCCAATCTGAGCGATCTGGCCCAGTATGCGGCTGTTTTGCTGGTTGATGCGCCAGCCGCCAGCCTGCCGACGGCCGCGCAGCGTGCCCTAGTAACGTATGTGCGTGAACAGGGCGGCGGCCTGGCCATGCTTGGTGGCGAAAACTCGTTTGGGGCTGGCGGCTGGCGGCGCACACCACTGGCGGCGATCCTGCCGGTCGAACTCGATCCGCCCCTGACCGAGCAACGCCCCGATCTGGCCCTGGCGCTGGTGATTGACCGCAGTGGCAGTATGACCGAGAGTGCTGGCACAGGGCGCAATCGGCTCGATCTGGCGAAGGATGCGGTCTTTCTGGCCACGCGGGGCATGGCCCAGGCCGACCAGATCGGGGTCTTTGTCTTCGATGAAGTGGCGGTCACGGTGCTGCCGATACAGCCCCTACCCGACCTGGTAACGATTGAAGACGCCTTGAGTCGGGTCAGTCCTGGGGGGGGCACGAATATCCGGGCCGGCGTCGAGTTGGGGGCCAATGCGTTGCTGAGCGCCGATGCGCGGGTCAAACATTTGATCCTGCTGACCGACGGCCTTGACAGTAGCAACTATACCGACTTGATCGATCAGCTGCGCGCCGAAGGCAGCACCGTGACGATTGTTTCGATTGGCGGCGATGCGAATCCGAGCCTCGAAGGGCTGGCGGCCCGTGGTGGCGGGGCCTTCTACCGCGTGACCCGGGCCCAGGAAGTGCCGTCGATCTTTTTGAGCGAAACCATTCGGGTCGCCGGGCGTGACCTGGTCGAGGAGCCGTTCGTGCCGCTGGTGGGCCTAGATGTGCCCCCGGTACGCGGGCTTGGCCCGTTGCCACCGTTGTTAGGCCATAATGTCACCACCGCCCGCGAATCAGCCCGCACCATCCTGTTTACCCCTGACGGTGATCCAGTCTTGGCCGTCTGGCAAGTCGGGCTTGGGCGCAGTCTGGTCTGGACGAGTGATCTGTATGGGCGTTGGGGCCGCAACTGGTTGGCCTGGCCCAGCTTTGCACCTTTTGTGGCTGGTCTAGCCGATGCGCTCCAACCCCCCGTCAGCGAAGGGCTAGAACTCACGTTACGCATCGATGTTGATCAGGCGATCATTGAGGTGACATCCACAACCGCGCTGGGTGGGCTTGAGGGGCGGCTGCTCGATCCTGCCGGTCAACCCGTACCCCTTAGCTTTAGCCAGATTGGGCCGAATCGCTTCCGAGCCGTAACCGTCGCCGATCAACCCGGCGTCTATCTGGCCCAGGCAGCCGCACTCGACCCGCAGGGCGCAAGCCTGGGCATTACTACCGGCGGCCTGGTCGTTAGCTACTCGCCCGAATACCGGCCGCTGGTGGATGGGGCCAGCCTGCTCGCTGATCTGGCGAACCTGACCGGCGGCCAGGTCTTGCCCCCACCCGAAACCAGCTTTCTGCGTCCGGGGCAGACCGTCGGCCAGGTACGCGAAATTGCCATGCCCTTGCTCTGGCTGGCCTTGCTGTTGTTGCCCTTCGACATTGCCCTGCGCCGCCTCCTGCTGCGTCCCGCCGATCTGCGCCTACCGCAACGCACGCCTCGTAGCAGCAGCGCCCCAGCCCCAGACGGAGCCATGGCCCGCCTGCAAGCGGCCCGTGCCCGGGTACAGCGTCCCAACCTGAATGCGCAACCCACCCAAGATCCCGTTACCCCGACAACGACACCCGTTCCCCCCGCGCCGACACCCGTACCGCCAGCAGCAACACCCGTTTCCCCGGTGAATGCATCCACCCCGGCGACCCCGCCTGTGCCGCCAGCCAAACCTTTGCCCCCAGCCCACCCCGACGACCCTGTGGCGGCGTTGCTGGCGGCCAAACGACGACGCAAACCATAAGCGACCCGTAAACCGTCAAACGGTTCAAAAACGCTGCGGATGCTACCCTAGACGCAGCGTGCTGCGGCCTGTGACCCAACGCCCAACACATCGTCACCCACAAAGCAAAACCTTGGTCTTAAGACATCGTTCAACATCGGCCATTTCAGCTTGACAGTTTACACTGCTTCATTGCGTCGGGCTAAAGCCCTGCCTGCTATCCGAAGCCCTGCGGGCTGCTAGCGAAACCGATTCAGATGAGCCCAAAGGGCTTGGTGGATCAGCAAGGGCTTCAGCCCGGCGGTCGGGCGATTGCCAAACTGTAACGTAGCTACGAACCATTCCTAACCAGAAAAGCGGGTGTACAATAGCGGCACACCTTTCGTGCTTGTCGATCCGGAGGTTGATCATGGCTAACCCGGCTGTTAGCGCCCCATCCACTGCGCCTGAACGTCTGCGCCTTGGTACGAAACTCGCCTTTGGGGCGGGTGACATGAGCCCCGGTATTGCGGCAATTGTGATCGGCTTTTTTCAGGCCCTGTTCCTGACCACCGTGGCCGGCCTAAGTCCGGGAGCCGCCGGGTTGATTGTGTTGCTCAGTCGGGTTTGGGATGCGATCACCGACCCGTTGATGGGAGTGCTTAGTGATCGCACCCGCTCGCGGCTCGGGCGTCGCCGTTTCTGGATCCTGGTGGGGGCCGTGCCATTTGGGATTATCTATTTTCTGCTGTGGTGGGTACCCCCATTTGGCGAAACCGGGCGCTTCTTCTACTATCTTGCGGTCATTCTGGCCTTCAATACGATCTACACCGTCGTCAACGTGCCTTACACCTCATTGACCGCCGAACTCACTCCCGACTACGACGAGCGCACGACACTCAACTCGTTTCGGTTTGCCTTTAGCATCGGCGGCAGTCTGGTCGCCGGGGTACTGCACGGGATCTTTATTACCAGTTTTTGTGCCGATCCTACCAGTTGTCTGCCCGCCGAATCGCGTCAGGGCTATATGCTCTCGGCGGCAATCTTCGGGGTGGTGATGATCTTTCCGTTCTTGTGGTGTGTGGCAGGCACCCATGAACGCTATACGCCGCCTGCAACTGCAAGCGCCCCCATGCCGATTGGGCAACAATTGCGGCTCGCCGTTCGCAACCAGCCCTTCCTCTTCGTGATTGGCATCTATCTCTGCTCATGGATGGCGCTGCAAGTTACCCAAAACGTGATCGGTTTTTACCTTACGTTTTATTTGCGGCGGGCCGATATGTTCCCGATTGTGCTGCTGGCCGTGCAAGGTTCGGCCATGGTCTTTTTATTCATCTGGAGCGCTGTCAGTCGTCGAATTGGCAAGCAAGTGGTCTATTATATTGGCATGTGTTTCTGGATCGCGGTAATGGCCGGACTCTTCTTCCTAGGGCCAGATCAGATCACGCTGGCGATTGTTTTGGGTGCCCTGGCCGGGGTTGGGATCGCCACCGCCTACCTCGTGCCCTGGAGCCTGCTCCCCGATGTGATTGACCTCGACGAGTTAAACACCGGCGAGCGCCGCGAAGGCATCTTCTATGGGGTGATGACCTTCACCCAGAAGACCTGTGTCGGACTCGGGATTGCCCTGACCTTGCAGGCCCTCGAATGGTATGGGTTCAATCGGGATCTCTTGCCTGGTCAACAGCCCGAAAGTGCCCTCCTGGCCTTGCGCTGGATGATCGGCCCGGTGCCCACCGTCCTGCTGATCATCGGCATGATCCTGGTCTACCGCTACCCACTCACCCGCGAACGGCACGATGCGATCCGCACCGAGTTAGAGGCCCGCAAGGCTAAGGGCTAGGATCTTAGGCTCTGACAGGCTAAACTATAAACTTTATGTCAACCATTAGCGTGATTATTCCGACCTTAAACGAGGCGGGCGTGATCGCCACGAGTCTAGCTGATCTGCGCACCATCCTCCCCCATGCCGAGGTGATCATTGCTGATGGGGGCAGCACTGATACGACGGTCGCGCTCGCCCAAGCCGCCGGGGCAACCGTTGTAGCAGCCTCCCGTGGGCGAGGGCCACAGTGCAACGCCGGGGCCGCAGTCGCCCAAGGCGAGCTACTCGTCTTCTTGCATGCCGATACGCTGCTGCCGCGCCAAACTGCCGATCTGATCGCCTATGCTTTTGCCGATCCGACTGTGCAGATTGCCAAATTCCGGCTCAGCTTCGACAGCAGCGACCCGATCCTGGCCCTGGCGGCACGGCTGGTCTGGTTCGACTCGCGGCTCACCAGCTACGGCGATCAAGGGATGGTCGTGCGGCGCACATTTTTTCAGCAACTGGGTGGCTTCCCAGACTGGCCACTCTTCGAGGATGTGCGCCTCTTTGAGCTTGCCCGCAGCCAGACTCGGGTGCGGGTGATCCCAGGCGAGGTAATCACCTCAGCGCGGCGTTTCCGGGCCAACGGAGCCATCCCGCAACTCGTGATCGACCTGGGATTATGGCTCGAATACATTGCCGGGATTGATCCGCACGAAATTGCCGCCCGTTACGAACGGGGCAAGACCGGACGCGGATGAACCGAACGCGACGCAGCCCCGCAACCACGCTGACGGGGCGCGGGGAACATGGTTCCCCGCAAACAGACTGAGGGGTGGCGGGCTTTGCTCGCCACCCCTCAGTCTCAAAACTCAACCAAACTTACGCATCATCGCCGTAGAGCTCTTTGAGCAAGCTCTTCTTCGGCTCAGGCTGGCTACGGGTGGTGCGCTGCTTCTCGATCGCGGCCTGGCGATCCTGCGAAGCGCTGAGGCGGCGCATAAAGCGATCAACCTGCCCAGCCGTATCCACAATGCGCTGCTCGCCAGTATAAAACGGATGGCAGTTCGAGCAGATTTCAACACGCAGATTGGTGCGCGTCGTACCGATCATCCAGCGGGTGCCACACGTCGTGCAGACAATACCCTCGCTGTTGTATTTAGGATGGATGCCCTGCTTCACGAGAGGTACTCCCTATGACTCCAGCGGAACGACGCTGACCATCTTCTGGCTGCGGCTGTACGGCTGGAACTTCACCACGCCCTCAACCAGGGCATAGATTGTATAATCACGTCCAAGGCCAACATTCTTGCCAGGCTTAATCTTGGTGCCAGTCTGACGCACAATAATATTGCCTGGAATGACGTGCTCACCACCATAGGCCTTCACGCCGCGCATCTTCGGCTTGCTATCACGACCGTTGCGCGAACTACCAACGCCCTTTTTATGAGCCATAGCGGTATCCTCCAGCGACTTAGTTCAGAATAGCGTTAATCTTTACCTGCGTATAGCGCTGGCGATGGCCGGTGCGGCGGCGATAGCGCTTCTTATTGCGGTAGCGGAAGACCACAATCTTATCGCCCTTACGCACACCCAGCACTTCAGCCTGCACCTTGGCCCCGGCGATGGTCGGTGTTCCAACCTGTACCTGGTCGCCATTCCCGATCATCAGCACTTCGCCCAACTCAATCAGCGTACCAGCCTCAGCCTCGTCAATCAGATCCAGGGTCAAGACCTGGCCCTGTTCGACGCGGTACTGCATCCCGCGGTCACGAATAATCGCGTACACCGTTGCTTGCTCCTTAGGCGGCTGTGGGGCCACATGCTATCGCGGCCCGCCCGCGCCCCCACAAACATGAAAATAGAGCGGCATTACCGCCCTGAACCCGGTTGATTATAACAGAACACCTTTGTCGTGTCAAACCTGATCCCGCTAGATTGACAGCCCTCGTTCGCTGCGGTATACTTCCGAACGATGTGACCCCGTAGCTCAATTGGATAGAGCGTCAGCCTCCGGAGCTGAAGGTTGTTGGTTCGAGCCCAATCGGGGTCGCCAAACAAACATGAACCCGCCACGCCGAAACAGTTCGGTTGTGGCGGGTTCGTGGTTTTACTGGTCTATCTGGGGCGGACGCACAATCAAGCTGGGGTCGTTATGATCAAAAAAGCGCACCGTCGTCCCACGTTCCCGCGTGCCCCCGCTCACATCAGCTGCCGTGCTGGTCAATTGAAGCTGGTACAGGTAACGGTTCTGCGGGCCGACAAAAAAGTCCACCTTTACAAAATCAACCTGGGCCGCATTGCTGATCACGCCATCCCCCCAGATCTGGTAGTGCTCGACGCTGGTGCCCCCAACCACGGTATTGTCGAGCCGACTGATTGGCCCATCGAACAGTAACAACAGATCAGCCGTTGGGATGAGGGCCGTAACCGTGCGAGGATCAACGATCTGCCACTCAGGGTCATCGTTGACCCGTAGGTAGGCAACCCTATCATAAAGCACCAGTTCGCGCGTGCGCCCAGCGAACGGGCCGCTCAGGTTGCGTAAGACCAGATAAATCCGCTCACGGCTTTCCTTAAACCCCTGGCCCACCAGCACCACCTGACCCCCTTCGGTGAAGGCATGCTCGAAACGAGCTGACTGGATCAGACGTAAGGGCGGCAAGAACCCACTTGGGGTTGCCGCAACGGGGGTCACCGGTCCCAGCGTGAGCAGCAGGGCACTCAGAAAACCAAGAATAAACATTTGTTGCATACTATGTCCCTTCAGTTTAAGGCCAGACTGATCTCGTAGGTGCCACCATTACTGCCCCCCGCTGTTACGAAGACCAGGTATGGCCCGGTCATGGGAAGCAGCAGTGGCGGGATGCTCAGGGTCTGGTTGGGGGTTGTGGCCCGTTCCGACCAGAGGATCAATCCATCAGGGGCCTGTAGTGTCACCCGGCCGAGCAGGTTTTCGCCGGTACGCACACTGATCACCGCCGTCTGGCCGCTCTGGGCAAAGAAGAAGTGGCGTGCCCCAGTTGCTGGGCCGGGCAAACGACCCCAAACCGGAAAGCCCGGCTGGATCTGCGGGCCGCTTCCGATCTGGTAGCCTGGATTGCTACGGGCCGTTTCGAGCAGATAGCCGCCAGCACGCCCATTGGCACTGCGCACCTGCAAAATGTACTCGTTGTTGCTCTCAAGCGTCAGGTTGCCACTATCCACCACATTGCTGCCCGGGGAACCTCCAAACCAGACTTCGCGATTATCAACTTCGAGCCGGGCCGCCGGTTCGAGGCCCACGTCGGCGGTAAAGCGAATGCGGATCTGGATTCCGGCCTGAGCCTGAAAGCGGTAGGTATCAACCGAAGCGGCATTCTCAAGCCGCCCGCGCACACTCTCACCTAATGTCAGTGGGCGATCAGTCTGGGCATAACTTGCTGTGGGCCAGCCGAGCAGCAATCCCAACAATAGCGTGAGCAGCAAACCCCAGTGATGGAGATAGCGTAAGCGGTGGTGCATTGTTCCCTCCCAGACTTCAAGCGACGCCTGCTTGGTAGTGTAGCGCCTTCAGGCAATCCTGACAATCAGGCGGGGTGTGGCGTATAGTCGATACCGCTGGCGCATGATGGCGGACACGGTGCAGATCGGGAGGGGCGACCCGGCGTGGTCACCCGGGGCAGCCACGCGGGCTGCCCCTACGCGGAATCGTGGCCGCGACAGGGGCACGCCGGGCCGTCACAGGGGCACATCGAATTCGCCAGCGGTATCGAACATACGTCACACCCGGCAAGGCTAGTTAGGGCGAGTGCATCTTTCTGCCGTGGGCGTGAACGCCTCGGCTATGGCACGCGAAGGCCACCTGCGTGGCCTGATCGAGCCGACAAAGGTCGGCTTTGCCTCCCGTAGCCGAGCCGTTCACGGCGACGGAACGGGCACCACGGAACGGTGTGATGCGCGGAAGCCCCCCATCAACCGAAGATGCAATCGCCCTACCACCCTGGCAATGTCTGGTTGACAGTGTCTACCCCATGGGGGTACCATAGACAGCATTGTGTTCGTGGTTGCTTTGCCGCCGGAGTTGCCCTATGGCTACGTTGGTTCTGTACAATGGCCCGATCTACACCCTTAGCCCCGATCTGCCCGTGGCCCGTGCGATCGCCCTGCGTGATGGGCATGTGGTTGCCGTAGGGAGCGAGGGCCGCGTGCAGGCCGCCGTCGCTGGGCAGCGGGCCGAGACGATCAATCTGCAAGGGCGGGCGGTTGTGCCCGGTCTGACCGATGCCCATGTCCATATTATTCAACAGGGGCTGGCCCTGCGTGAAGCCCACCTCGCGGGTACGCCCTCGCTCGAAGCGGCGCTCCAGATTGTTGCCGAACGGGCTACCCGTTTGCCCGCTGGGGCCTGGTTGCGGGGCTGGGGCTGGGATCACATTCCCTGGGGCCGCCGCTGGCCGACCCGCGCTGATCTTGATGCGATCTGCCCCGACCTTCCGGTGATGCTGACCCGTAAGGACGGTCATTCGATCTGGGCCAATAGCCACGCCCTGGTGCTCGCGGGGATCAGTGCCGCCACCCCCGATCCCGAAGGTGGGCAGATCCAACGCGACCGCGACGGCGAACCGACCGGTGTCTTGATCGAGAGTGCGATGGAGATCCTGCGTGCTGCGGCACCACCTCCGAGCGATGACGAGCGGCTCGAAGCGCTGCGGATTGCGCTCCACGAAGCCCTTAGCTATGGGATTACCAGTATCCATATTGTGCCCACAACCTCGCACGCGACTGGCCCCGAAACGATGCGCGACCTCCAGACCCTGCGGGCCCGCGATGAACTCCGCGTGCGCTGCCTTAGTTATATTGCCCAGCCTGATCTCGAAGCTGCAATTGCCCTAGGGTTGCGGAGCGGTTTTGGTGATGCCTGGCTGCGCCTCGGGGGCCTGAAGCTCTTTTCTGATGGCTCGCTTGGCTCCGAAAGCGCCGAGATGCTCAGTCATTACGAAGGGCGTCGCCATACCGGAATGGCGACCATCGAACCCGAACTGCTTGAGGCCACGATTCGGCGGGCTAATGCCCACGGCCTGAGTGTGGCAGTGCATGCGATTGGCGATGCGGCGAACCGTAAAGTGCTTGATGCCATCGCCAAGGCCCAGGCTGATCGGGTCGCTGCCGGTGCTGCTGCCGTCGCCATGGCTCTCCCCAATCGGATCGAACACGTACAGGTGGTGCATGCCAAAGATCTGCCACGCCTGGCCGAATTGGGCGTAATCGCTTCGATGCAGCCGATCCACGCTACCAGCGATATCGAAATGGCCGATGCGCTCTGGGGGCCACGCTGCAAGTTGGCCTATGCCTGGCGTAGTCTGCACGAGAGCGGAGCGACCCTGGCGTTTGGCTCGGATGCCCCGGTCGAGAGCATGAACCCCTGGCGTGGGCTGCACGCGGCCGTCACGCGCCAACGCCCCGGCGGGCACCCGGCAGGGGGGTGGTACCCCGAACAGTCTCTGACCGTCGAACAGGCGCTGTGGGCCTACTGTGTTGGGCCAGCCCACGCCAGCGCCGAACAGGCCTTCAAGGGCACCCTCGCCCCCGGCATGCTCGCTGACCTCGCGGTGCTTACCGGCGATCCGTTCCATACCAACCACACCGATCTACACGCGATCACCGCTGCGATGACGATAAGTGCGGGTAAAGTGGTGTTTGAACGGTAATCTAATAGTAGTAGGTGAGTGAGAACGTAGTTCTCGCTCACCTACTTCATTGACCCCAAATCCAAATCAACATGCACAAGAATCGGATCTTTCTGGCAGTCTCGGGTGGACATTTCGCGGTTGATGTCTTGAACAGTACCGGGGCGGTGTTGCTGGCGGTTCTGAAAGAACCACTTGGTCTGAGTTATGCCCAGATCGGGTTGGCGATCACGGTCTACCTGTTGATTGGCTCGCTCTCGCAACCCCTCTTTGGCTGGCTTTCGGATCGAGCCACCGGCCATCTGATGTTGCTCGCAGCAATCAGTGTGCTGTGGATGGCGCTCTGTTTTAGTCTGGTAGCCCTTGCCCCCAGTTGGAACCTCTTGTTACCAGTCTTTTTGCTAGCCCCGCTGGGCAGTGCGCTCTTTCACCCGATTGGGGCGGCCACTGCTACCGCTTCGGTACCCGAACGGGCGTCGAGTGCGACCTCGGTCTTCTTCTTTTCGGGTCAGATTGGGCTTGCGGTTGGCCCCTTTCTGGCAGGGGCACTGGCCGGAAGCTTTGGCGCACCTGGCTTGTTGCCGCTGACCCTGTTTGCACTTGGTCCGGCCGCCCTGTTGCTGCTGGCGCGCCGTGACGAGGCCACGCTTGCGCCGCGCCGCCGTGGTGGCTCAGCCAGCCGATCCAGTACCAGCGCCTCAAACTGGACTGTGATCGGGGTTAGTATGGTGGCCGCGTTTATCGTCCTGGTCGCCGTGCGCTCGTCGGTGCAAGCAGTGTATCAAGCCTACCTGCCCCAACTGTTCCAGAGTCGCGGCTGGGAACCCGCCCTCTTCGGGTTGTTGGCGGGGGTGTTTATGGCCGCAGGGGCAATCGGCCAACTCGTCAGCGGCGTCCTTGCTGATCGCTATGGCATGCGGATCGCGGTGGTGCTACCACTCTTATTGGGCGTCCCGGCGGGCCTGTTCTGTCTCGTCACCCCTTCAGTGGCCGGGGCCTTTCTGGGCTGTGCGGCGGCGGGCTTCCTGGTTGGCGGCCAGCACAGCGTCTTGGTCGTCCATGCCCAGCGTTTGTTACCAGTCAAACAGGGCTTCGCCGCCGGACTCATCCTGGGCTTTACCTTCGCCACCGGGGCGATTGGCACCTGGTTGGCGGGCCAAGCCGCTGATACCGTCGGCCTGCAAACGGTCATGCTCTGGGCAACCCTATTGGGCTTACCCGCCGCGCTGCTCGCCCTGAGTTTGTCTGGTCGCCCGCGGCCAGCCCCGGTGCCTGCCGCCGCCGCTGCCGTCCCCAGCGGCGATTAAGACCATTTTGGCTTTTAGCTTTTGGCTTTTGGATTGCGCCGCAGGGCAGCATAAAGCCGTATGCTCCGTTAGGCAATGCTGCATCATCAACGGTAATTGGTATAACTGGAGCACGTGACATGGGGATGCAGCGTAATGCGTCCCTATGGCGCTCCCGTTGCACGCTGCGTCCCTACGGCGCGTCCGTCGCGCGGCAACTACAGCGCCAGCCCATCGCGCATCCAGGTCAGCAAGCTGTCCGTATGACCCGGCAACAGTGGCAGGGCCGCGACGCCACTGGCATAGCACGCAGCCGGGCCATGACCAGGGTAGAGCAAGGCGGCAGCCCGGCACATGCGCCCGGTGGCACGACTCCCGAGTGCCCCAAGGTAACTATAGGCATCGGCGAGGGCCGCTTCGGGTAGGCCCCCGTTCGCCTCTAGCCGGTATTTCGCATCAAGGATGATCAGGTTCATTGGGGCGTTGGCCTGACCCCATTCGAGCACCAGGTCGGGAATCCGAGTGTGGCAATCTAATGAACCAGGCGCACTGGGTGAACCGGCCTGCACCGGTTGGTAACGCGCCTGATACCTCAGGTGGAGCGATAGGCCTTCGGCTCCGCTCAAGACCAGCAGCGGGCGATCAGTTGGCAAACCTAAGCGCACGCCCTCCGCTTCCGTGCCCATCAGCGCCTGGCTTTGCAGGGTCAGGCCAGGCAGTTCAAGCACAGCCAGGGCGACCCGGGCAGCACACCAGCGCTCATAGAGCAACGGCAAGGCGGCGAGGGGCAAACTGAACGTACTGGCCTCCCAGGCGAGCAGCGGTCCATGGAAGAGGCGTCGCCAGAACTGGTAGACCACCCGATAATCGGGATCACGTTGGAGCCGCACACTCGGGCCGTGATAGGTAGCCAGTGGCGGTACCTCGGCCAGCAAGGGCAGGGCCAGTAAAGCCCGCAATTGGGCTTGCACATGGCTCAGATGGGCCAGTTGGTTCGTCGGCAAACTCGTCTTCGCGAGACTCGCCGCACGCTGGGTCAGCCGTTCAAGCAACCGCCGCAATAACCGGGCTTCGTAACTGGCATAGCCTGGGTTTGGCGTTGCTAGGGTCGCCTCGTCAAACTCGGGATGCAGTGCCACCAGTGCGGATGGATCGCGCACCTGGCCGATGGGCATGTGCTGCTGATCGGGACGAATCTGGTCAGGGGGGCGGCGGGCGAGCCGTTGCACTGCTGCGAGCAGGCGCACAAAATCGGCCCCAAAAAGCAGAGCCAGACTCTCGGCTGGGGTTTGCGCCTGCGCAACAGAGGCCAGATCAAGCGTAACCGAGTGACCAGCCCCATGCAGGGCTTGCACCAGGGCCCGGCCCACCTGTTCGAGATCGGCGAGCAATTGGGCATGCTGCTGGGCATCAAGCTTGCGCGGGGCTACGACAAGTTGGGCGGCCTGACTCGTCGTATGCCCCGCGGGCCACGCGATCTGCAGCAACACGGGCAAGACCCCCGCCGCATGGGGGGCCTGCCAGCGCCAGTACCAGGCCGGATCGCCGGGGCGCAAAAAGGGTTCAAGGGTTGCCCCGGCGATCTGCAAACTGAGCGTCGTGTTATCGGGCGGCGTGGCGCTCAATTCGACCGCCTGGCCCTCGGCAAGCGGTGGAGCCTGTTCAAGGAGTCGGCCATTAAGAAGGAGCGGAGGAGGCTGCATACAAGCAGGATAACACACGCCTTGAGCCTGGTTCAACCTCAGGCATAATCCAAAACCCAATATCTAAAATCGAATTACCCCAAATACCCGAACTGGATCGCCATGGCCCCCAGGCCCAGGAAAATCGTGAAGCCACAGACATCGGTTGCGGTTGTCACAAAGATGGACGAGGCCAGGGCCGGATCAATCCGCAGGGCTTTGAGTGTAAGGGGAACGAGTACCCCAGCCAGGGCAGCAATCAACAGGTTGCCGAGCATTGCCAGACCGATGATCAGGCCAAGCACCAGGCTGCCTTGCCAGAGCCAACCAACCACACCCACCAGCAGCCCAATACAGATCCCGTTGCACAGCCCAATCAGCAATTCGCGGCTCAGGGTACGGCGGGCATTGCGAAAGGTCACTTCGCCTAAGGCCAACGAGCGCACAATGAAAGTCAGGGTTTGGGTACCGGCATTGCCACCCTGCCCCGCCACAATCGGCATAAAGGCGGCCAGGATCGCAGCCTGAGCAATCACGCTTTCGAACTGGCTGACGACCGCTGCAGCCAGAAACGCCGTTACCATATTGATGCTGAGCCAGAAGACTCGATCACGGGCAGCATGGGCCAGCGGGCGATCCAACTCTTCATCGTGGGCCACCCCGGCGAGCCGGTACATATCTTCGGTCGCCTCATCTTCGACCGCTTCGAGCAGTTCGGTGGCATCAAGGCTTCCCACCAGCCGGCCCTCGGCATCCACGACTGGCAAGGCCAAAAAGCCCGAAGCCCCCAGAAGATGGGCTTGCTCGGCGGCAGCCATGGCGGCCGGTAAACTTAGAACTTCACGGCTCATGATGGCTTCGAGCCGCGTTTCGGGCCGCGCGATCACAATCTGGCGCAGACTGACCACCCCAACCAGGCGATCCTCTTCGTCGGTCACAAACAGATAGTAGACGATCTCGTCGCCGGGGCGCATCATACGCAGCGCATCAATCACGCTCTGGGCGGTGGCGTGCTTCGGAAAACTAAGTGCCGGGGCATAGGTAATTTCACCTGCATCGGGCATTGCGTCATGCAAGGTGGGGCGAATGCTTGGCATACGCAGCGTATCGTGGTCAGTGGTAGCGCGAATTGCGATCATTGGTCCCTCCTGCGTACTGCATAGTCACGGCGGCAGGGCCGTAACGGTAAGGATGGGACCCGCTAAAGATGGCAGCGTCAGACCGCAGACCGGCAGGCGCAACGATGCGCTGGGGTCGGGCTACGGACGGGGGCAAGCGGGGCAAAACAAAAACCCCCGGCGGGGATGCCGGAGGATGAGTAGGGCGCTGGGAGCACCCCTAAACGAGGCGCAGATCAACCCAACGTGAACTCACCAACCGACAAGCCGCCTAACATGCGACCGAGCGGGCGTGGACGGTGTTGTTGATGACTGCCTTCCATAGATCCTTGTGCGAACGCGCCATTGGCCGTGAGAGGGGGCTGCATTGTCCCACTCGTACCACGTGACAAGCTATCGGTGCTTGCCGCGCCTTGGGCGCACGGATGGGGGCCGCGATACGACCCGTGCCTAGTATAGCGCCGAACTATTACCAGTGTCAACTGAAGGAGAGATGAAAAGGTATGGGGTATGTGCTTGCATGCGTGGTCGCCCGCGCCGGTGGCCGATGCTAGTGCCGATGCCTGAATTCGTAGGGGTAGCCCGCGTGGCTACCCCGGGCGACCACGCCAGAGCGCCCCTACCGATCCAGCTACCCCTCCAACAAGGCCAGATTGCGCCGTACCGCTTCGACGCCGCGTTGGTGTTCCATAGCGGCATAACAACGCTCGGCAGCCAGCAACAGGCGGCGGGCGGTGCGCAACTTGGCCCGACTGAAGGCGATCAAGCCCAGGTTGTGCAACGACGAGGCAGTAGCCATCCAACCTGTTACATTAACTTCAACCATCCCTTAGACCTAGTCTACGCAAAAGCCAGGGCGCAAATGCGGACGTAGACGAGGTAAAATCACAGGAGCAACTGTGCTTATAGCGGTAAACCGTGCGGGCGGTTCATTTCCCAACCCAGTTTTTACCAACTTGGGATGCAACTTCGCGCCCCGATCCCTCGTAACAGTGGTATGATCGAAGCCACTTCTAGGTGTGGCAGTTGCACCTGCCACAAGAGTGTGGTTTGGGCGCTCGTCTAGGATTGAAGAGGAAGCTAGGGAGTTATGGCACCACGAGGTTCTACTGGGGGCGGATCAGGTCGCGCCGGGATTCAGTTGGGAGTGATCGGGGGCTTGTTACTGGTGCTGATGATCATCGGCATCGGCCTCTCGACGATGAAGTTTGCCCAGGTTAACGAAGGCGAACGAGGCATCGTAGTGACCCAAGGCCGGGTCGAGACCATTCAGGAGCCTGGGATCTTCTTCCGGCCCTTCGCACCCTTTACTTATGTCGAAGTCGTCAATGTACGGCGTCAGAGCCGCACGATCACCCAGAATGTCGCCAGTAGCGACAAGCAACTCTATGACATTGATATTCAGGTGGACTACAGTCGCCTTGCGACCGCAGATGCACTCCGCGCCAGCTATGGCGAAATCGGCGTGAGTGACGCGCAGCTCAATGCGTTCCTTGATGGTTTTATCAATGACGCGCTGAAGAGTGCCTCGACCCAGTTCACGCTTGATCAGGTGCTCTCGGATCGGGGTGGATTTGCTGATCGCATCCGCCAATTTTTGACCTCGCGCACCGATGGGCAGCGCTCACCAGCCGAACAGTTGTATGTGCGGCTCGAAGCGGTAAAGGTGCTCGATATCAATGTGGGCGAGCAGTATGCCCAACTCCTGGCCGAGAAGGCCAACCTGGAAGTGCAGATCGAAACCGAACAGAAGCGGCGCGAGCAGATCCAGGCCCAGCAGGAGAACAACCTATTCCAGGCCCAGCAGGAAGCTCAGGTCGCGCTGACCCGTGAACGAGGCTTGACCGAAGCGGCGCTCGAAGCAGCCAACCGCGACTCGCAGGTACGGGCCCTCCAGGGCCGCTACTGGCGCGAGAACCCCGAACTGTTCGATCTGCGCAAACGCGAATTGATGGTCGAAATGCTGCGTAATGGCAATATGTGGTTCGTAGACCCGAATACCGACATCACGTTGCTGCTCAATCAGATGGGCGGAGGGAGTACCACACCCATTCCGGCACCCTCGCAACTCGTTCCTCAGGCCCAAACGACTGAACCAGCCCCAGCACCGGTTGAGCCTGCGCCAGCACCGACGACGACGCCGTAATCTATCCCCTTATACCAATTACGCTTGATGATGCCGCATTATTGTCATTCCGAGCGCGGCGAGGAATCTGAGCGGGCAGGATAAGACCCTTCGCTGCGCTCCTAATGACATATCGGATGTCATCCCAGCATCACTGGCCGACGGGCCATAGGATACTCAGGGTGACAGGTATACCGCATCTTCCAAGGTAATTGGTAGTATGCCTAACAAGAAGGCCACGCCCGGATTAACCAAGGCGTGGCCTTCTTGTTAGGCGGCAGTTCCGTGATCTTAGCGCACCGAACGCAGGGCCACCGCCAGCAGCGTAATAATGATCACAATTAAGGGTGATAAGCGGCGCAGCCAGAGCAACAGCGGATCCTCGGCCACAATCGTTTCGGCGTTGGGGAAATACGGAGCCAGGTGCAACAGCCCAAGCACAATAATGATCAGGGTTAGGGCCAGACTGCCGGTTAGCAACCAGGCAAAACAGAGCAGGGCGGTCATACCGATAATCCCGAAATAGGCGTAGCGTTCACCTTCAGGTAAGTTACGTTTCATCATAACCTCGTGCAGACAAGCACAGCCTGTGGCGTACCAGTTGGACGCCATCGGGGGAGGCATTGCCGCCGTATGGATGCGGGATACTTGTAGTGTACCAGGATCCGCTTGACTATGACGGGTAAATCCGTATGCATCGGATCGTGATGCCACCCGTCGCATTGCGTCTGGGCTGCGTCCGGGTTGCGTCTGGACTGCGTCCGCCCTTGATGTCCAGACATAGCATAATCTGGGCCATGCCGCTACGGCAGGGCTGTTGATCGCCACTAACGCAAAGACCTGTCAGGTCGGTTCCTGTTCCACCGGATGATCGCTGCTTCATCGCTGCGTTACGGCTACGCCCTCAAACCTCAGCGCGTATATTCGCAAATCGTGGCAGGTTGGCCGAGCACAATCACGCGGTGGCGCGGCCCAGAGCGCAAGGCGCGGGCGGCGCTGGCCCGAGCATTTTCGAGGATACGGGGGTCGCCGGTCAGGACTACCAGGCGCCCACCGGGACGCACAACCCGCACGAGTTCACGCAGCACGGCTTGGTACAAGGCAGGCAACTGGGCTTCGTCACTGACCTGTTTGCCAAAAGGCAAATTGACCGCCACCTTGTCTACGCTCTGATCCTCGAGCGGCAATTTGCGGGCGTCCCAGCGACTCAGTTGGATGCGACCACCACGACCGCGTAAATTGGCCTGCATCGCACTCAGTGCCTCGCCACTTAGGTCGCCACCGTGCAATTCGGCGAACGGCCCGGCGGCGGCACGCTCGATCAGAATAGTGCCAGCCCCGGCCATGGGATCAAGAAACACATCAGATGGCGTCGGCTCAGTCAGGCTGACCATGGCGGCAGCCAGGGCCGGGCGCAAACTGGCGGGCAGGTGACGAACTTTATCACGCTGGCGCATACTGACATCCGAAATGCGCAGCGCACAGAGCAGTTCACTTTCGACCAGGGTGGCCCAAACTTCGAGATCGGCGTTATCGTCTACCATCTGCCAGCGTCCGGGCCAGGCATCTTTGATCGCATCGGCGACGGCCCGCCCTACATCGCGGCGCAAATACTTCTGGCGGCCAACGGTACGCGCAATCACGCGGAACGTGCCCCCTTGCTGGCGGGTGCTCGTAGCACGGCGCCAGGCCCCCAACGCCAGGGCGATATCCTCACTGTTGCGCACCGCCGCATAGATCTGACGCAAGCCACGTTCATCGGCGGCCACCCGAAAAGCGCGGGCGGCAATCACAAACGCATCCTCGCTAATCCGCAGTTCGAGCAACGGACGAGGACTGCCGCGCTGGGCCAGCAGCACCAGATCGTTGCGGCCGGGAATGGCCCGGTGGGCAACCAGTTTGGGACCACCGCCATCACCAGCAGGCAGGTTCAGTTCGGCTTCGCGCCAGGCCAGCGGACCAAGGCCAGGAATAGTTTGGAGGGCATAGAGCATGGGATTTTAGATTTTGGATTTTGGGTTTTGGATTGCGGCATGCTATCAGGCAACCGCGACCTGAAACCCTCACTTAAGACAGAATATAGTCGGTCAGGATGGCGTGCAGATCAAGCAGGCTGTCTACACTGACCCATTCTTCGTCCGAGTGCAGACCAGCGCCAACCGGACCCAGGCAGATCGCCGGCACACCGGCATTGGTATAGTAGCGGGCGTCCGTCGCGTAGTGTTCGCGGAAGAACCGCGGCGGTTGACCGGTATGGCGTGTAATCAGGTTCGCAACCCGATCAACCGCTGGATGTTCAGGATCAGTGTACAGCCCCGGCCCCTGGGCCTTCACAGCAATCACGGCCTGCGGAAAACATTGGGCCAGCGTCGCTTGCAGACTGGCGGGCGTATCATCGAGCGTATGCCGAATATCGAGTGTGACACTCAGACCGGCGGGCACCTGGTTCCGCGAGCCGGGGGCCGTGGTGATCTGGGTTGGCGTAATAGTAGTACGCCACTGTTCATGGCTTAGCGGCGGGTAATGAGTTGCCAGCGCGGCCAAACCCTCGGTCAGATCGGTAATTGGATTGTGACCAGCCCAGGGCCGTGAGCCATGGGCTGGTTGGCCGGGCAGATCGAGTTGCACCCACATCGCGGCCTTATGCTCGAAAAGAATGCCCAGATCGGTGGGTTCCAGGCAGAGCATGAACTCACAGTTCCAGCCTTCGCTCAGCAAGCGCCCGGTACCATCACGCCCACCAATCTCTTCATCGGTCACAAATTGGAAACCCACATCAGGCCGGTCAGGCCGGGCGGCCAGATCGCGGATCAGGCGCAGCATGACGGCACAACTGCCCTTCATATCCTGGGCACCCCGCGCATAGATCCGCCCGTCGCGCACCTCGGGCCCAAACTGGGACGGTCGCCCCATCACCACATCAAGGTGCCCGTTGATCATCAACGCTGGGGTGCGACCTTCACGCAGCGTGACGACCAGTGCCGGCTTGCCATTGGCCTCGCTCCGTTCGATGAACAGCCCGGGAAGAGTTTCCAGGTACGCAGCCACATAATCTAGGACGCCGTGTAACTGGTCGGGTCGCTCGGCGGTCGACTCGAAGCGCACGAGATCGCAGGTTAAGGTTACCAGTTCGGCATGGAGATCGTCAGACATACAATTTTCCTCGGCACGGGACGAAACTATTTTGCTAGTATACCACGTTGCTTGCCCGACTTTCGTTGGTGGGAACCTGGTAAGCGTCGTTTGTTATGATAGGCATCACGTAGGCAGTCAGTATCAATTCGGAGGGAGATCGCTATGGCGCGCTCGACCAATGGCTCTGCGTCCCAGCTTGCCGCCGAGAACGAGGCGTTGCGTCGCGAGGTAGCCCGCTATCGTGCATTGATTGATCAACTCCGTACTGGCGTCCATATCTATCACCTAGAGGATCGCGCCGATGATCACAGTCTGCGCATGTTGCACGCCAATCCAGCCGTCGAGCATCTGACCGGCGTGCCCACCGCCGATCAGATTGGCAAAACCCTGGACGAAAACTTTCCGGGGTTGCGTGAACAGGGCATTCCCCAGGCCTATGCTGGCGTGGTAGTGCAGGGCGAACCATTTGAGGCCGAGACCGTCTATGGCGATGAGCGCGTGATCAGTGCCGCGTTTCGCATCCAGGCGGTGCCGCTGCCCAACAATGAAGTTGCCGTCTTCTTCGAAAATATCACCGAGCAGAAACGCTCTGAGTTGGAACTGAAACACCTGAATGCCGAACTCGAAGCCCGGGTGATCGAGCGCACCGCCGAACTGGCCCGTAACCAGAGCCTGTTCCAACAACTGCTTGATGCTTCCAGCTCGGCGATCTATCTGAAAGATCTCGAAGGCCGGTTCCTGCTCGCCAATCAGCAGGCGGCCAACCTGATGGGCCTCACGCCGGACCAGTTGGTTGGACGGGCCGACCACGAACTTTTTCCCGCAGAATATGTTACGGCCTGGCGTGATGCCGAAGCCAAGGTGCAAGCGATCCGCGCCCAGGTTGATCAGGAAGAGACTGCGCCCCAGATTGATGGCCTCCATACCTTCCTTTCCAGTCGGGCCCCAGTGTTTGATGAGCACGGCCAGATCTATGCGATCAGTGGCATTTCGCTCGATATTACTAGTCGCATCAAAATCGAACAAGCACTGCGTGAGAGTCAGCAATTGTTAAGTACGATCTTCGACCATCTGCCGCTGGGCATGATGCTCAAGGATGCCGCTGATGGCCGGTTTGTGCTCTGGAACCATACCGCCGAGCAGCATTTTGGGGCCAAAGCCGAAGCGGTGTTGGGTAAGACGGATCACGAGATCTTCCCGGCGGTGGTTGCCGACGCACTTTGGGCCAAACATCAGGCCGTGCTTGCGGCTGGACGCGCCGAAGTGACCCCCGAAGAGATCATTCCAAGTCCCCAACTCGGCCCAATTAGCGCCAGCATTACCCGGGTGCCGATCTTTGATCAGCACGGTCAACCAATTTATATGCTGATTATCACGGCTGATCTGACCGAGCAAAAACGGGCGGCTGACGAACGGGCAGCCCTGCAGGCCCAGATTATCGAGGCCCAGCAACACACCTTGCGCGAACTTTCAACGCCGCTCTTGCCGATTGCCGATAAGGTCGTGCTGATGCCGATTGTGGGGGCGATTGATAGTCGCCGTGCCCAAGAAATCATGGAGACGCTGCTGCAGGGCGTGGCGTCTTTCCATGCCGAAATTGCGATTGTGGACATTACCGGTGTGCAGGTCGTTGATACCCAGGTTGCCAATGCCTTTATTCAGGCCGCCCGGGCGGTGCAACTCCTGGGTGCCCAGGTGCTCTTGACGGGTATTCGGCCCGAAGTAGCCCAGACCCTGGTGCAACTTGGGGTTGATCTGCAAGGCATCGTGACGCGGGGATCGCTCCAGACCGGGATTGCCTACGCCCTTAAATTGAGTGGTATGATCTAATCAGCCCGGAGGCTGTCGGACGCACCCGGTCATAGGAGGGAGGTAGCGTGGACGTAGTACGCTGCCTCTCTACGCCAAGGACACGCAAGGCCCCGGATGACAATGGGGGCGCAGCCTAAATCCAGAAGTCCCGCGATCCTGATCAGAATGCAGTATAATAGCAGCGGTCATAGAACCCCTGCATCTGATCCCCGCGTCCTTATTCCCCGATCCCTAATCCCTGAACGCTTAGCGAGAGGAGACCGCCCATGGCGACCACGAGTCCCGAGCGTCTGACTGATTCAGGTGTGCCGGTCGAACCGGTCTACCGAGCCAGTGATGTTGGCGAGCCGCAGCCTGATCCTGGTCAGTACCCCTACACCCGTGGCATTTACCCAACCATGTATCGTGGACGGCTCTGGACGATGCGCCAATACGCTGGCTTTGCCAGTGCCCGCGAAAGCAATCAGCGCTACCGATACCTGTTGCAGGCCGGTCAGACTGGCCTCTCGGTGGCGTTTGACCTGCCGACCCAGTTGGGCCTCGATAGCGACGATCCCCGGGCCGAAGGTGAGGTAGGCAAGGTTGGGGTGGCGATTGACAGTCTGCGCGATATGCAGATCCTGTTCGATAGCATCCCGCTGGATAAAGTCACCACCTCGATGACGATCAATGCGCCAGCCAGTGTCCTGTTGCTGTTGTACGAGTTGGTCGCCGAGGGTCAAGGCGTGAGTTCGGACAAGATCGGCGGAACCATTCAGAACGACATTCTGAAAGAGTATGCCGCTCGCGGAACCTACATCTTCCCGCCGCGCCCTTCGATGCGCCTGATCACCGATATTTTTGCCTATTGCGCCGAGCGGATTCCGAACTGGAATACGATCAGCATTAGTGGGTATCATATCCGCGAGGCCGGGGCTACAGCGGTGCAAGAGATTGCCTTTACCCTGGCTGACGGGATCGCCTATGTGGACGCGGCGATCAAGGCTGGCCTGGATGTAGACACCTTCGCCCCGCGGCTCTCGTTCTTCTTTGTGAGTAATCCCAACTTTCTTGAAGAGGTAGCGAAGTTCCGAGCGGCGCGGCGGCTCTGGGCCACGATTATGAAAGATCGTTTTGGGGCCAAGAAGGCCAGCAGCCAGATGCTACGCTTCCACACCCAGACCTCGGGGGCGAGCCTAACCGCGCAGCAGCCGCTGAACAATGTGGTGCGCACCACGATTGAAGCGCTGGCGGCGGTACTTGGTGGCACCCAGAGCCTGCACACCAACGGTTATGACGAGGCGCTGAGTCTGCCGACCCAACAGGCGGCGACGCTGGCCCTGCGCACTCAGCAGATCATCGGGTTTGAGGCCGGGGTGACTGATACGGCCGATCCATTGGCCGGCTCGTATGTGATTGAAGCCCTAACCGACGAGTTGGAGCGTCGGGCACGGGCTTTGATCGAACAGATTGACGGCATGGGTGGTGCGGTGGCCGCAATCGAGCATGGCTGGATCCAGGAGCAGATCGCCGATGCGTCGTACGCCTATCAACAGGCGGTCGAGTCGGGCGAACGGATTGTGGTCGGCGTGAACAAGTTCACCGAAGAAGAGCAGATGAACGCCCCGATCTTCAAGCCGAACGAAGCCGTGGCCCGTGAACAGGCCGAGGCCCTCGCCACGTTGCGGGCCGAGCGCGACAATACCGCAGTGCAAACCGCCTTGGAAGCGCTGCGCACGGCGGCCCAGGGGACGACCAATGTGATGCACCCGATGCGCGAGGCCCTGCGCCACTACGCCACTGTCGGTGAGGTCTGTGGTGTGTTGCGCCAGGTCTGGGGTGAGTACCGGCCTGAGGTGCGATTATAGCTTTGTAGGGACGCAGCGTGCTGCGTCCCTACAGCACCACAAAGCAGCGGGGGGGGGGGGGGGGGGCCCCCCCCCCCCCCGGTGCCCCCCCCCCCACCCACCCGGAACCTCCCTGCCCGCGCGGCCCCAAAACCCCGGGGGCCCACACACAAAATCCCCCCGCCGCCGTTCCGTTGGGGGCGCGACCCGGCC
>JBLWKA010000090.1:9107-23746 GCA_048381555.1 Oscillochloridaceae bacterium umkhey_bin13 | reverse complement strand
CCGGGGGGGGGTGGGTTCGGGTGGGCACATGAGTGTTCTTGGGTGGGTTGCTGGCCCCCCCGTCCCTAACACACGCGCTCTTTCGTTGGGTGGCTTGTTTCGTGGGGCCCCAGAGGGGTCCCACCCACCCCACGTCCCTACGAAGGCAATGGGGCGGTCAAATGTTTGCAAATCCCCGCCTTGATCGTCTGGCTCGGAACTTCATGGCCGAGCAACGCTTCAAGGGTGCGGGCGGTGCGCATCAACGCAGGCAGATCAAGTCCGGTGGCGACCCCCATTTCATGGAGCATATGGGTCAGGTCTTCGGTGCAGAGATTGCCAGGCGCACCGGGGGCAAACGGACAGCCGCCAATGCCACCCACACTGCTATCAAACTCGTCGATGCCCAATTGCATGGCAGCCAGGACATTCGCCAGACCAGCGCCACGGGCACTATGCAGATGCAGGCGCAACGGTTTACGGGGAAAGTGGGCTTGAAAAGCTAGTACCACCTGTTGCACCAGCATCGGATGGGCCATCCCAGTCGTATCCCCAAGCGTGACCTGTTCGGCCCCGAGATCAAACAGGCGTTGGGCCAGATCCATCACCCGCTCGATAGGCACGTGACCCTCGAAGGGGCAACCAAATGCCACCGAGATCACCGCATCAAAGGTGATCCCGGCCCCACGAACCAGGCTACTCATCTCGGCAACCTGGGTCAACGATTGCGCGATACCCATATTCACATTGCTCTGATTATGGGCTTCACTCGCACTCAAAAAGACCTGCACCATAGCGGCCCGGGCCGCAATCGCCCGCCGTGCCCCGACCAGATTGGGCGCAATCGCACTATAGATCACCCCGGTTTGTCGTTCGAGCGCCGCAAACACCGCATCAGTATCGGCCATCTGGGGAACTTGCTGCGGCTTCACAAATGCGCCAACCTCGATCTGGGTTAAACCCGCCGCCGCCAGATCATGAATCAAGCCCAATTTGGCCGAGGTTGCCAAGACTACGGCTTCATTTTGTAGCCCATCACGGGGGCCAACCTCACGGATCTGCACCTGGGAAGGTAGGCGCATCAGACTAGGGCGATCAAGCATGCGTGACCTCTTTATCAGCTAGGCCGATCTACGTTCCATGGGCTTTCTCATCATAAAGAACAGCAAAAGCCCGGTTATGGAACACATCTGGATACAACTCATGGTAGAGGATCGCCCTAAGCCCTGTCAAATAATGATCCTTGCCCGCGGCCAAACAATGCGATCAAGGGCCGATCGCAAAGATAACGCATCGCGTTATGATCGACGTTAGCTAGACACTTTTTCCTCATCGGTTGCTCCTTTTCTACGATATAAATAGTCCGAGCCGCGACCATTCATAGTTCGACGTAACTCTGCTGTAACCATTCCTGGTACGCTTTCTCCAGGCATCGCGAATGTCAAGGGTGAATTCAAGGATAACGTGCGTGATTGCACGCCTACCGCATCTTTTTTAAGGAGGATCGCATGGACTGGACGAAGCAGGCGAATGACATGCTCAAGACCTATACCAGTACGCAGCAGAAGGTTTGGGAGAGTTGGGTCTCCTCGATGCAGATGGCGGCTACGCCCCAGAGCCCCGAAGCTTGGCAGAAGACCGTCGAAACCTGGCGCGGCACGGTGAAGTATGCCCTCGAACAGCAGCTTGAGCTGACTCGCCTCTGGGCCGAGAGTGTTGCGGCCGCCTCGGTCAATGCTCCCAGTATGCCGATGATGCCGGGCATGCCGGGCATGCCAGCGATGCCGACGATGCCTGGGATGGCGAGCACCCCGGTCGAGTGGACGCGCCAGATGCTCGAGATGACCCGCATCTGGACTGATACCCAGGTTCGTTTCTCGGAGAACTGGTTCGAGATGCTCAAGAAGGCCGAGCCCAGCATGATGGCGCAGGCGTGGGACATGGGTCAGGCCCAGAAGGTGATGGCGACCTGGCAGGACGCAGCCCAGAAGGCAGTCGAAGCCCAGACCCAGTTCAGCCAGATGATGGTCAAGGCCGCTTCGGGCACGGTCGAAGTAAAGAAGTAACCTTCCGGCGCACGATGCATCAAACGACGTAAGGACGCAGCCATGCTGCGTCCTTACGTCGTTTGATGCATCGTGCACGAGCACGTGAGCGTCAACTTACGTTCCGGATGAACCGCTTAACGATAGCCCTCAGCCTGTAGATTGAAGAGCCGGGCATAGGTTCCATCAAGGTCAAGCAGTTCCTGGTGGGTACCCAGTTCGGTCAACTGACCCCGCTCGATCACGACGATCCGATCTGCCATCCGTACGGTGCTAAAACGATGGCTGATCAGGAAGGCGATCCGCCCGGCGGTCAGTTCACGAAAACGCTGGAAGATCTCGTATTCACGTTCGGCATCGAGTGCCGCCGTGGGTTCATCGAGCACCAGCACCTCGCTTTCGCGCATAAACGCCCGTCCCAGCGCGATCTTTTGCCATTGCCCGCCCGAAAGTTCGGCCCCTTTGGCGAACCAACGTCCCAGAATGGTCTCGTAGCCCTGGGGGAGGCGGTCAATCACCTCATCGGCCCCGCCGCGTTCGGCGGCGGCAACCACCCGTGGCGTATTCCCGAGCTCATCAATCTGGCCGAAGCCAATATTTTCGTGGGCCGAGACCTGGTAGCGCACAAAATCCTGGAAGATCACGCCAATCGCCTGGCGCAACGAGGTCAGATCATACTCACGCAGATCAACCCCATCAAGCAAAATCTGGCCTTCGGTCGGATCGTACAATCGGGTCAGCAGCTTGATTAGGGTCGTCTTGCCCGCGCCATTCGCCCCCACCAGCGCCAGCTTCTCGCCGGGTAGCACCGTCAAATTGACATGGCGCAAAGCCCATTCTTCGCGGTCGGGATACCGAAAGCCGACATCACGAAACTCGATGCCCTGGCGAATCGGACGAGGAATCGGGCGACCTTCACCTGTGATCATCTGGGGGCGGAGCGCCAGAAAACCAAACAGGTTTTCGAGGAACAGGCCCGCCTCGAACAGTTGACCGGTATTAAAGAAGATACCCTGAAAGGTTCCCTGACTCTGACGGAAGAGCGTCAGATAAAAGGTCATGGCCCCAATCGTAATCACACCACTCACCGTCTGCCAGACGATCCAGGCATAGGCTCCATAGTAACTTGCGGTGGCCAGCACCCCCCAAAAGGTACTGATCAACGAACGCCGCCGCGCCAGGGCCTCATCCTCGTGGGCGATCTTCCAAAACTGCTCCTGATAGCGCTCGAGCAACGGTTCACCCAAGCCAAACAGCTTGATCTCCTTCGCACTGCTATCCACTGTCAACAGGTGCTCGAAATAGTTCATGCGCCGAAACTCGGGTGCTCGCCATGTGAGCATCCGAAACGTCAGTTTGCTATAGTGGGTCTGGACGATAAACGACGGAATCGTCGCCCCAAACAGGATCAAGGCAATCAGGGGACTAAAAGCCAACAAGCCGACCGCAAACGAGATCAGCGTAATCGTATTTTCGATCAGATTAAAACTGGTACGAATAATGCTCATCGCGCGCCAGCTTGATTCACGGCGTGCATTCTGGAGCTTATCGTAGAACTCGGCATCTTCGAAGTAGTGCAGATCGAGGGTCAGCGACTTGCGAATAATCGCGGTATTGATCGTATTGCCCAGACGCGCATTCAGGATATGCTCGCTGAGGCTGCGCACCTGATTCAAGATCGCCCCCATTGTCAGCAGCCCAAACTCGATGAGCAGAAAAGGCAGCGTCGCCTGTAGGGCATCCATGGGGGCGATGCTACCCGTCACGGCAGCCACAACCTCGTCCACGATCAGTTTAGCAACCCAGGCTTGCGAAATCGGCAGCAACCCGCTAATCAGCGTGATCAGGGCCATCATCAGCGTAGCCGGGCGGCTCGCCTGCCAGACCAGGGTAAAAGCTTTCGGAACATTGCGAAACGCCGAGCGAATTTCCTGCCAACGCTCGCTCAGCGATTTCGGTGGCTCGGGGGTACCATTGGGTGTGGCGGCCATCTGCCGCCGCGAAGGACGACTACCGTTGTTGATCATTCGAATAGTATACTTCTATCAATAAGGCTTTTCTTCCCTCATTAGAATGATAAATAATAGGGCTGATGCAACGTCCACCTGCGGCGGCGGGGTATGGTGTGGCGGCTGCGCCGCCACACCATACCAAAACCTAGGGCTTCCCCAACGCCGTTGCATTTCTCACACATTATACCCCCCAAGGGTATCTTTGATGGCTGGGCATCATGGGAGGATTGGGCCTAACCATCTAGCTAGGTAGGACGGTCTACTTGCTTGGTACACTGGTGTGCACCGCAGCAATGCAACTTTTACATCGGCGTACGCGTCATAGGGATACGGGACGTCAACCGTTTGGTGGAGTGTTACTGGCGGGCTGCGCCGTCAGATAGCACTCCACCGTAGTTGTAGATCAAGGAACAGAGGCCTATGGAGGGGATCATCGCACTTGCGACGGGGCTTGGCCTCGCCACAGCATCGGGATTGAATGCCTACTTGCCGTTGCTGACGATCGGAATCTTTGCGCGGCTCGGCTGGATCGAACTGGCCCAGCCCTTCGATCTGCTGACCAACATCTTTGTCCTGCTGATCATCGCCGCCTTGGCCGTTATGGATTTTGTGGGTGACAAAGTTCCGGCGGTAGACAGTATGCTGCACGCGGGTGGCATGATTATCAGCCCGATTGCGGGCGTGATCCTGGCTCTGGCCAGCCAGGGTGACATCGCCACGATCAACCCGATCCTGGTAGGAGCAGCGGGTCTGGTGGCGGCAGGCAGTACCCAGGCCGCCCGGGCAGCGGTGCGCCCCGTTGTGACGGCTGCAACTGGGGGCACGGGTAATGCAGTGGTTAGCGCCGTCGAGGATGGAGCCTCAATTGGGTTAAGTGTGTTAGCGATCATCGTGCCGATTGTAGCGGTTCTCGTGGCAAGCGTCACCGCAGTCGCAATCTTCTTTGGGTTCCGGCGTGTCTCACGGGTCTGGCGCGAGCGGGCCAGCGTCAACGGCAAAGCCTAAGCACCGGCTACATCGTTGTACGGCCGAAGCATTCGCCACCGGTAGGTCGGTAAGGACACGCGGATCGGATGGCGAATGCTTCGGCCGTACTCATGGCATGTGGATCGCATGGCCCGTCGCCCGCCCCACGATCCGCCGTCGCCCGACCTCCGGCGATCCCATCGTCCGCCCCCGATGGCCCGTCGCCCTGGTAGGGACTGCGTCCTACGAACTGCACCCCACCCCGCGCAAAATCCCCTCTTGTCAAATAAGAACAAAGGTGCTATACTCGTCATGGCGCTACCCACCCCCGCTTTTCGGCGCTACCAGTTGTGACCTCAGGCACACCAGCCGGGCTTCGGGCTCGGAAGGGAGAAACCCATGTACGAGAAAGAGATCATCTACGATCCCGAGAACCGCGACTTTGCGATGTATCTGGATGGCGATCTGGTTGGCTTTGCCCGCACCTACCAGGAGGCCGAAGAGGTGCTTGATGAACTGGTCTACGAACTGTTGAACGGCAACCTCTGGCAAGCGGCAGCCTGATTTGGGTTTGGCTGTTGGATTGCTCAGGTTTGCCAAGAACAGCCCTGGCATGTTGCGCTATAATCAAGCGCATACTGTCAGGCGTGGGCCGGTACCGGCCCACACTGCGCCGTCTTGTGCACCACCAATGAGGATCTGATGGCCGAGCAAAGCTTGTGGCGGCGCATGGTCGCCGCTGTCGAACGTGAGTATGAGCGCCGCATCCGGGCGGCAAGCCTGGTCACCGAATATGGCGCAAGCCATCATGATCACCACCACACTTCTGACCATCAACCAACCGGCCATACCGAGACCGAGATTGACCAGGATGATGGTGAATTCGCAGAGATTGTGAATGTGCCGAAGGGTACGCGGCTGGGGAGTCATGCCCGCCCAACTGGCGAGGAGTAAACGCCCTTATGCGTCTGCTTGGCAAACTGCTCCTCTGGAGCCTTGGAATCGTCGTTGCCCTGATCCTGCTGCTAGCCCTCTCGATTCCGCTTGATGCCTTGCTTGGCCGTGGGCGGATTGCGACGCTGACCAATACAACCATCGCTGGCCCGGCTGGCCCCATCGGGGTCTATCTGGCTCGCCCTGCTGAACCGGGTACCTACCCTGCCGTGATCATGATTCACGAGTTCTGGGGCCTACGTGAGTCGATCCTGGGCAAAGCCGAAGCCCTGGCTGCCGAAGGCTATGTTGTGGTTGCCCCCGACACCTTTCGGGGCAGCAGTACTAGCTGGATCCCCCGGGCGATCTACCTGGCCGCCAGCACGCCCCCCGAACGGGTAAATACCGATCTGGATGCCGTCTATGCGTGGCTGGCAACCCAACCCGAGGTGGATCCCGAACGGATTGCGGTGATGGGCTTCTGTTACGGCGGGCGGACCTCGCTCCGTTACAGTATCCACAACCCAACCGTCGCCGCAACCGGAATCTTCTATGGCATGGCCCATACCACCCCGGCGCAACTCGCCCCGTTACGCGGTCCAGTACTCGGGATCTTCGGCGAGGCCGACACCTCGATCCCGCTCGAAGAAGTGCGCACCCTCGAGGCAAATCTCGTTGCGGCTGGCGTAGCCCACCAATTCACAATTTACGAAGATCAGCCCCACGCTTTCGTGACCGACATCGAGGGAATCAGGGCTGGCGGGGCCCAAGGGGCCGCCTGGGCCGAATTGCTGGCCTTCCTGGCCGAGGCACTTCAGAACTAAGGTGGGCGTAGGACGTAGGGACGCAGCGTGCTGCGTCCCTACGTCCTACGTCACGGGTGCAGCAGACGCAGCATAAATGGCTGATGCCAAGGTCGTTGGTGGTTCAACCAGTTCGGCCAGTTCGATTTTTGCCAAGGCGAAGGTGCGCAATTCCTGGCGCAACTCGCAAAAGGCCCGCACAAACAGTCCTTGCGCTTCAAGGCTCAGGGCGTAGGGTCGCACCACCCGTTCATGGGCATCGGGCAGGGTTCGCGAGCGGTAGACAATGCGTACCGCCAAGCCTTCACGCAGCGCCTGTTCAAATGGTGCGGGAGCAACTGGCTCGGGCATACCTGGCAATAGCCCACGCTCGAAGCGCAACACATCAGCCAGAGTTATCAAGCCCCGTTCGGCCAATTGGGCGCAGAGAAACCGAAAGAGCGCACGCGTCGCCAACACATCAGCCATGGCCCGGTGGGTTGGCGCAGGTGCCCCCAGTTCGGCGGCCAGGGCGGCCAGGCTGTACGAACGGCGGCGCAACAAACGGCGAGCCAGGATCAGCGTATCGAGGCTCGGCCCATGCAAGGGCGAAAAGACCGTTTCGCCCAACTCGCCCCGCAGGAAACTCAGGTCGAAGGCCAGATTATGGCCAATCAACACGGCATCGTGGGCCAGATCCCGGATTGCAGGGGCCAGACCTGGCAAAGCGGGCGCGACGGCCAGTTGTTGATCATTGAGACCATTGACGGCAGCCGCACGCGGATCAAGCAAGCGACCGGGGGCCACTAACGACTCGAAGCGACCCTCTTCGCAGCCAGCCCGCTCGCGCAGCAGGGCCACCTCACAAATGCGGTGGCCTGCTGCGCGTTCGAGTCCTGTCGTCTCAAGATCAAGGAAGAGCAACGTTTGCGCTTCCAGCGGAGCCGCAAGATCGAGGCTCATGGGGCTACCGGGACTGCTGCTGCCACCTCGGGCGGAATGCCGAGCAGGCTGGCGGGTGCCCAACCGATCACATTGCGCACACTGACGACCTGGAACCAATCACCGGCGGCAGTCCGTTGGCGCAATTCGACGACCTCATTCTGGTTCACCCGATCAACCTCGGAACTGGCACTATCAGGGCGTTCGTGGGTTGGGCCAGACACAAAAACGGTGACAACCGGCGCAATTGGCACCCCGGTAGCAGCGGGTGAGCCAAGCAACGAGGCCGAGACCCAGCCGACTTCATCACGGATGGTGCGTACCAGGAACCAGAGCCCATTCGGGGTACGCTGGAGCAGCTGCACCTGTTCGCCAGCATTCACACCACCGACCACGTTATCAATCCCGGTGAAGGGCAAACGGCGCACATTGCCACCGTTGGTCACCCCAGCGGCAGGACCAGTGGGCAGTTCGGGGGTTGGTTCGGGGGTTGGTTCGGGGGTTGGTTCGGGGGTCGCATCGGGGGCTACGGTTGGCGTGACGGTTGGGGTAGGCAGAGGAGTTACCGTCGGCTCAACCACCGCAACCTCGCGCTGATAGAAGGCATCAGCAATGCCACTGGTTTCGGGCACAATCAGTTCAAACGGCGCACTCAGTTCGCCACCGGGGCCACGGGCCACCACCGTATAGATGCGGCCCTCAGTGGGGGTTGGGGCACTCGCCACCGGAAACGCCTCGATCTCGGCCCGATTACGGCGCACCTCACCCTGGGCCAACGCCGGATCGAGGAACGCGAAGGGCTGATCATCTTCGCGCAGTTCTGTGCTTACGAGGGTGCCATCAGCCAGGCCGGTCGTTGTTACCCGAATATCAATCGTTAGCGGATCAGCCGCAATCACCACCGCATCACTGACCGTCAGCGTGACCGGGATAGGCGTGGGCAAGGGAGCCTGGGGTTCAGGCGTGCTCTGGAGGGCCAGCACGAGGGCGATCACCCCAAGGAGGGCCAGAATTGGCACCAAGATTGCCAGGATCTTGCCGGGAAGGGACAGACGAGCGAAGCGGTCGCGCCAACCCTGCGGTTCTTCGTCAATCGGGAGCGACGTGTAATCAATGGGGCCACCCAAGGTTGGTGGAGCAACTTCGTCGGTGGGATTCTGGGTCTTGCGCAAGCGGCGCACCAGGATCATTGCACCAATAAAGATGATGATGCCAACGACCAAAAGGGCAATCACCAGCGTCGGGTCGAGACCAGAGAGCAGGTCTTGCATGGGTATCCTTAAAAAGCGAGAAATCTGCGACCCACAACCCAATGGCTGCGAGCCAAATCGCTCCTATCATATGACAACCGGCCCGGTTCTGCAAGGGGCCGTAACGGCCATAGCGGGCATCAAGTGTAACTGATTTCGCACAAATCAGGCAGGGCTGCTATAATCAAGCGGATAATAGCCTACAACAATCTGGGCGGAGAATAGTTATGCCGGAGCACATTCTGGTGGCCGTTGCGTGGCCCTACGCCAATGGCCCACGCCATATTGGACACGTCGCCGGGTTCGGAGTGCCCGCCGATATTTTTGCGCGCTACCATCGGTTGCAAGGCAACCATGTACTGATGGTGTCGGGCACGGATGAGCATGGGACACCGATCACCCTGGTAGCCGATAAAGAGGGGATTACCCCGCGTGACGTTGCCGATCGCTACAATCAAGTGATTGGTGATGACCTCTATAACCTGGGGTTAAGTTACGACACCTTTACGCGCACCACGACCCTCAACCATTACCGTGTCACCCAGGATATGTTCAAGACCCTGTATGAAAAGGGCTATATCATCCGGCAGGAGACGCTGGGGGCCTTTTCGGCGACCACCGGGCGTACGCTGCCGGATCGGTATATTGAAGGTACCTGCCCGATCTGTAACTATGGTGATGCGCGGGGCGACCAGTGCGACAACTGCGGGCATCAACTTGATCCGATCGACCTGATCAACCCGCGCTCGAAGATTGATGGACAGCCGCCGGTGTTTAAGGCCACCGAGCACTTCTTCCTTGATCTGCCGGTGTTTGCCGACCGGCTCCAGAAGTGGATCGAAAAGCAGGAGCACTGGCGTCCGAATGTACGGAGCTTCTCGCTCAACTTTATTAAAGAGCTCAAGCCACGGGCGATCACCCGCGACCTGGATTGGGGCGTGCCGATCCCCCTGCCCGAATACGAAGACCGTGACGACAAGAAGATCTATGTCTGGTTCGACGCCGTGATTGGCTACCTCTCGGCCAGTATCGAATGGGCCAAGAACCAGGGCCGCCCCGACGCCTGGCGGGACTGGTGGCAGAACCGCAATGCGCGCCACTACTACTTTATGGGCAAAGACAATATTGTCTTCCATTCGGTGATCTGGCCTGCCGAACTGATGGGGGTGTTCAGTGATGGGCACTATGCCGGGAGTGCGGCGGGGGCCTTTGCCGAGATCCCGTTGCAACTGCCCTACAATATTGTCAGTTCCGAGTTTTTGACTATGGAAGGCAAGAAGTTCAGTAGTAGCCGTGGCATCGTGATTTATGTCAACGATTTTCTAAGTCGGTACGATCCCGATCCGCTGCGCTACTTCCTGACGATTGCCGGCCCCGAAAACCAAGACACTGATTTTACCTGGGCCGAGTTCGTGCGCCGCAACAACGATGAACTGGTCGCCACTTGGGGCAATCTGGTCAACCGTACCCTGACCAATGTCTACAAAAACTTTGGGCAGGTGCCGCAGCCTGATCAGCTAACCACAGATGACGAAGCCCTGATCAACGAGATTGAAGGGGCCTTCGATGAGGTTGGTGATCTGCTTGGGGCGGCCCGTTTTAAGGCGGCCCTGAGCGAAATCATGCGGTTGGCGAGTCAGGTCAATACGTACCTGAGCGAGCAAGAGCCATGGAAGGTGATCAAGGCCGACCGGACCCGAGCGGCGACGATCTGGTATGTAACCCTGCGCTGTGTGGATAGCCTGAAGATCCTGTTTACGCCCATTTTGCCGTTTAGTAGCCAACGCCTGCATCAGTTCCTGGGCTACGATGGCGACATTGCTGGCCCGCTCCTGTTTCAGGAATATACCGAAGAAAACGGCCAGCGCCACCGGGTCTTAACTGGCGACTACGATCAGTGGGTTGGACGCTGGGCAGTACCAGGGCTGCCAGTTGGACAAGCCCTGCGTGAACCAGCCCCGCTCTTTAAGAAGTTGGATGAACGAGTCGTGGCCGAAGAGTTGGATCGCATGGGTTTGCGCGACCAGAAGTAGGCATCATTGCGTTTGTTCAACAGATACTGCTATACTCCGACTACCCAGATGTTCCAAGCAGGAGGGTGTATGAAGGTCATGCGCGTTGTATTAGGACTCATTTTCGTCTGGACTCTCTTGGCGGTTCCCGGGCTAGCGAGCGCTCAGACCGCCGGGGCGGTCTCGGGTACACTGACGATCCGTGAACGAGTGGCGTTGCCGTCAAATACGGTGGTGACGGTTCAGGTGGCCGAGGTGCGCAGTGGTGCGCCGGCGCTGGTAATTGCGGAGCAGCGGTTTACGACCAACGGGGCCCAGCCGCCGTTTCGTTATACGGTCAGCTATGATCCGAGCCGGATCAATCCAAATGCCCAGTACATTGTTCAGTCCAATATGAGCGTGGATGGCCAGATTCGTTTTACGACCGCCCAGCCCTACCGGGTGATCACGGGTGGTGCGCCGGTCGGCAATGTGGATATGTTGCTCGTCAGCCCTGGTAGCCGCTTGCCGAATACGAGTGGGGGTGCCCAACCCCTCGTGTTGGCAGGACTAGCCCTGGTGGCAGCAGTAACGATCTTCGCCGTGCGCCGGGTCATTGTGCGGCGGAACGAAAGCTAAAGCGACCACATTCGGGTCTGGTTTCGGTTAGCCTGGCATAGCTCCATCCGAGAAGACCAACGCTTTTGCCCCCAGATGATCGGGTTTAGACCTGATCATCTGGGGGCGAAGATCATGGATGCATAACCATTCGGTTAGGGTTCCGCACCCCAGCAACCCTGGTATACTGGCACGACCTGATCAGGACCGACTGTTGTCCCGATTATGATCGAGTCGCAGTAGCTGTAGCAATGGAGCTCTCAAGATGATCCATGTCAAACGCCCTGCCCGCTGGATGATGCTGCTCGTGAGCATCCTGAGCCTGATCGCCCTCCTGGCCAGTGCCGCCCCTTCGGCAGCCCAAACGGGCGAACTGAGCCAACGCGGCAATCGGATCAATCTGCCCTTTGTGGTACGGGCACCCGATCCCGAACCGCCCCTGCCCCCCCAGATTTCTAATCGGAGTATGACCCTCCGCCCGGTGCCGCTCGAACAGGTACAACGGGGTACAACACTTTCGGTCGAGTTCCGGTATCGCAACGAAGGCAATGTGCTCGTCAATAGCGATACCTTTAGCCTGTTTTACCCCCAGAATCTGGTGAGCTACGAGTGGGCCGATCTGCGCCCAGGCGACCGCTTCGTGACAGTTGACGGGCAGCGGGTGGTGATCCAGCTTGTCAATGTAGTGCCCGGCGAGCAGCGTACCGGGCGGATCAACTTTCAGGTCAATCGCCTGGCACCCACGAATTCGCTGATCGATCTGTTTGCCGAGTTCTTCTGTCAGCCTGGCGTGAACTGCTTTACCAATACCTCGCGCATTCAGGTCATCCCGAACGAGAACGAGACCTCGAATGGTGGGACATTCACGATGCCGGTTTCCCCCGATCGTGGCCCGCCCGGAACGGCCCACACCTTCTTTGGCTCACGCTTTATTCCCGGCGAAGAGTACCGCACCTGGTTGAATACGCCTAATGGGGTGCAGCCGCTGAACATTAGTGGTGTGGCTGATAGGAACGGCAATATTCAATTTACCTTCGGCAGCGGCCAACTCACCCAGGCCGGGTTCTACAGTATGGTGGCCCACGGCACGATCAGTGGGGTGCAGAATGTTGGGCCGTTCATCGTGCAGATCAATGGCTTCCCTGGCAGTCTGAGCACTGCCGCTGGTGGCTTTGCAGGCGGGGCTGATCTGACCGTCGCTGGCCCACACCGCGTGGCTCCGGCCCCGCTGCGGGCAACTGGCAGTGGGGTGATTAGCGGACGGGTGCAACAGACCAGTGGCGCGGGTCTCGGTGGCGTGCTGGTCAAGGTGTTCGATGCCAGTGGATCCTTGCTGCTGAGTACGCTGAGTGTGGCCGATGGAAGCTTTGTGACCCCGGCCAGCCTGGGGAGTGGCACGTATCTGGTGCAGGCCCTGCCCGGGGCAACCAACGATCCGGCCCTGGCAAACTTTGCCGCGAATGAAGTTGCCGATGTAAGTGTGGTTGATGCTACCACCACTGCTGGGGTGGTCGTGACTCTGCCTGCGGCTGGTGGCTTGACTGGCATCATCACCGGTGGCGGTGCCCCGATCAAGGATGTGCGGGTCTATGCCGAAGATGCCACAGGCAATGTTGTCGGCGGCACGGTCACCAATAGCAGCGGGGCCTATACGATCACGAACCTGCTGCCCGGTGAATACACTCTGGCCTTCGACCGGCGCGCCGCCGAACGGGGCGGAGCCTATGTAGGGGCGAAGAGTGTGACCGCTAACGTGAGCGAGGGCACGATCACGCCGGTAGCAAACTTTGCCTTGCAGCGCTCGGCAACGAGTGGCACACTTGGGGGCACGGTCCGCGATGCCACCAGTGGCGCGGGCATTGCAGATGTGCTGGTGGTCATCACCAACACCGAGAATGACTTTGTCAGCATTGCCACCAGTGGGGCCGATGGTAGTTATACCAGTGGGGCCTTGCCGCCGGGCAACTATCGCCTCCAGTTCGTGACCCTCTTCTCACGCTCAAGTACAACCGCCCAGTATAGCGGCGCGATCTACAACAACGCGGCCAACTTTGCGGCGGCCACGCCTGTTACGGTGGGGGTCGGCGAGGCGGTCAGTGGGATTGATGCAGCGCTCACGGCGGGCGGCACGATTAGTGGCACCGTCAGTGGTGATGAGCTTGGCCCGCTGGCTGGGGTGCTGGTCAAGGCATTTGATGCGAATGGACGCATTCAGGCCGTCACTACGAGTGATCGCCTGGGGGCGTACCAGTTGCGAGGGTTGGGCGCAGGCAGCTACAACGTGCGCTTTACTCCGCTCAGTTCGGCCAGTCCCTCCACCCGTGCCTTCACTCCGGCGAGCTACGATGCTGATCCCAGCAGCGATGCGATCGATCCGGTAGTGCTCGGTGCGGGAGCCAACCTAACCAGCATTAACATTTCGCTGTTCCGTGGTGCCCAAATCATTGGTACGGTAAGTTCGGATCGCACCGGCGCACCCTTGCCCGGGGTTGCCGTAGTGGTGATCGAGGCCCCAGAAGGTGGGCCAGCAGCCCTGGTTGGGGTTGGCCTGAGCGATGCCGACGGTCGGTATAGTTCGCCCGCGCTGGTCTCGGGCAACTACAAACTGCTCTATACGACGGTGTTCGCTGCTGATACAACCAGCCGCACCTATCAGAGCGAGTTCTTTAATAATGCCCGCACCCTCGATGAGGCTACGTCCATCTTGATCGGGCGGGCCTTGACCAGTCGCACGATCAATGTGGCGCTCAGCCCTGGTGGCGCCATCGCAGGCAAGATCACGTCGGCGGAAAGCAGTGCTGGCCTGGCCGGGGTACTGGTGATCGCCCGCGCCAATGGAACCGTCGTCGGTGGTACCGTCAGTGATGGAATCGGTGACTACAAGGTCGAAAGCCTGCCCCCCGGCGAGGTCACGCTCGAGTTTGTGACCCGCCTTTCGCCGAGTCTGGCGGTACGCGACTATGCGGGCAGCACCAGCGACCCGGTGGTGGTCACGGTGGGCAATACAACCGACCTGGATGTGGCCCTGAATCTGGCACCCTAGGGGTGCGTGGGGCGGGGGGGGGGGGGGGGGCGCGCCCCCCCCCCCCCCCACCCCCCCGGGGGGGGGGGGGGGGGGCGC
>JBLWKA010000090.1:0-9097 GCA_048381555.1 Oscillochloridaceae bacterium umkhey_bin13 | reverse complement strand
GTGGGGCGCGCCGAGGGTTGGGGCGCCCCCCGCCGCGGGGGGGGGTGTTGCGGGGTGGCAAACCCCCCACCGGGGCGGGGGCCGTGGCGGCGGCCGCCGCGGGGGGGGGGGGGGGGGGGCCGCCCCCCCCCCCCCCCACGACCCAAGCATTCGCAGCGGTTTGCGTATGAGCAGGCGGGTGGCCCGGCGTGCCCCCAGGGCGACCACGATCCCGTGTAGGGGCAGCCCGCGTGGCTGCCCCGGGCGACCACGGCAGAAAGATGCAATCGCCGTCACCCGGTGCCGCTCACCCCTTTGCAGAATTGGGGTTTCACCGTACAATAGGCCCGAAGTTAACCGTACTCGTGACTTGCTGTGCTGGAGTGTGCGGCATGACCGTGATTGATGAACTCGCAACCCTGGCCAATCAGGCCACCACGGCTCTGGCGGCCGTCACCGATCTGGCAGGCCTCGGTGAGTGGAAAACAACCTATATCGGTAAATCGGGGGCCTTGACCCGTCTCAGTCGCGGCCTGGGCAGTTTGCCTGCCGAGCAGCGCCCCGAGGTGGGTCGCAAAGTGAATGAGCTACGCCAGACGCTGGAAGCCGCCTTCGAGGCTGCCGAAACCCAGTTGAAGGCAGCGGCCCTGGCGGCTGAATTGGCCGCTGACCGGATTGATGTGAGTATGCCCGGACGCCGTCCGCCGCTCGGTCATACCCACCTGACCAATCAGGTGATCGCCCAAGTCCAGACGATCTTTGCCGAGATGGGCTTTCAGCTTGATGAGAGTCCCGAGGTCGAGCTCGATGCCTACAATTTTAGTCTGCTCAACTTTGCCGATGACCACCCGGCCCGCGACATGCAAGATACGTTCTATGTCGAGATGCCAGAGGGTGCGCCGTCGGTCTTGTTGCGCACGCATACCTCGAATGCCCAGATTCATACGATGCGCCGCTATGCGCCAGCCCCGGTACGGGTGCTGGTACCGGGCAAGTGTTACCGTAACGAACAGGTGACGGTGCGCAGCGAGATGCAATTCTTCCAGTTCGAGTTCCTGGCCGTTGGTCAGAATATTACCCTGGGTGACCTGAAGGGCACGCTGGCCTATTTCGCCGAGCGCATGTACGGCCCCGGCACACGGGTGCGGCTGCGCCCGAGCTTCTTCCCCTTTACTGAGCCGAGCGCCGAACTCGATGTAAGTTGCTTCCTCTGTGGGGGCGAGGGCTGTCGGATCTGCAAATATGCAGGCTGGCTCGAAATTGGCGGCTGTGGCATGGTGCATCCCAATGTGCTGCGCAACGGGGGCTATGATCCCACCATCTTCAGTGGCTTCGCTGGCGGCTTCGGCCCCGAACGGATCGCGATGCTCAAGTATGGAATCAATGACATCCGACTGTTCTATGGCGGCGATGCCCGCTTTTCCGAGCAATTTGGGTGAGCCGTCTCTGGCTGATTCTGGCACTGTTTCTGGCCCTGCACGTCCTGTATAACTGGGCCATCCCGCTTGGGGAAGGCCCGGACGAGCCGGGCCACTTGGCCTATGTGCTCTTTTTGGCCGAGCAGGGCCGCCTGCCGGTGCAACGGGTGCCGCCTGCGCTGAGTGATGTGCCCGGCGAAGGGCATCAGCCGCCGCTGGCCTATGCGCTGGCCGTGCCGACGGTGGGCTGGCTGCCGGTTGATCAGCGCACAATCCAGTTGACGGCCAATCCGCAATTCGTTTGGGCCGGGGGCGACCAGGCCGGGGCCTTTATGCGGGGTAGCCGCGAGTTGTGGCCCTGGCAGGATCTGACCCTAGCCTGGCACCTGGTGCGGGCAGGGTCGGGGTTGTGGGGGCTACTTGCGATCATCTTGACCTACCTGGCCGCCCGCCACCTGGCCCCGACCCAACCGGAACTGGCTCTACTGGCCGCCGCCTTGGTGGCCTTCAACCCCCAACTGCTCTTTACGACCGCGCTGGTCACCAATGATGCCCTGCTGCTCGCCCTCGCCGCGGCCTGCCTGTGGTGGTGCCTGCGTCCAACCAGTTCGCCCTGGATCTGGGCGATGGGGGCCGGGCTGCTGTTTGGCTTGGTACTGCTTACCAAACAGAGTGGGTTGCTGCTCGGGCCGTTGCTGCTCTGGGGCGGTTGGCGGGTTGCGGGTGGGCAGCGCACCCGCTTCGTCGCGATCAGTGTACTCTGGGGCGGGCTGGCAATTCTGCTGGCCGGATGGTGGTTTGCCCGCAACGTCTGGTTGTACGGCGACCTGTTTGGGCTCGAAATCTTCAGTGCCAAATTTGCGACCGAGCCCTTCCGCTGGACGGATCTCGCCGCCTGGCATGGCGCACTTGGGCAACTCTTTGGCTCATTCTGGGCCTATTTTGGCTGGATCAGCCTGCCCGCACCGGGGTGGGTGTTCGCGATCTATGGGCTGTTGAGTGGGGCGGCGCTGCTGGGGTGGGGCCGCGCGGCGTTACGCCAAGCGCCAACTGGCAACCCTCAGGATTGGCGCGGGCCACTGCTGGTTGTGGTCATGGCCCTGATCTGGACGCTGGCCTTTGCGGCGACGGCGGGCCTGGTTGCCTGGCAAGGGCGCATGCTTTTCCCGGGCCTGGCAGGGTTTGCGCTGCTACTGGCAGGCGGGTTGCTTGCCTTAGCACAGGGTCGGAACCATCAAACGTTGAGCCTGCGGATCATCATTGGCGGCCTGCTGATCCTGGCCCTCTGGGTGCCCCTTGCGGTCATCCGTCCGGCGTACCCGTGGGTAGCCCTGCCAGCCCAGCAGGCCCAGGCCAGCCTGGGCAAGCCCACCTACGCCCGCTATGCTGCGTCGTGGGAAGCAGGGGTCGAACTGCGCGGCTGGCACCTAGAGCAACCGCTGCGGGCCGGGACGCCCGTGCAACTCCGTTTGACTTGGCACAGCCTGGAGCACGTACCGCGCCCGTGGACGGTGTTCGTACACCTGGTTGATGCCAACGACCAGATTGTGGCCGAGAGCAACCGCCAGCCCCGTGATGGCACGCTGCCGTTTCCCCTGTGGACACCCGGCGACTGGATCCACGATCCCCACACTCTGGAAGTACCCGCCGATCTGTCAGCCGGAACCTACCGGTTCATTGTTGGGCTCTATCTGCCCGCAGCAGGCGGCGAGCGCCAGGCGACCTGGGCCGCCGATGGGAGTTTCCTAGGCAATCAGCATAGCTTGGGTTGGGTGGAGGTGGTAGCGCCATCCAGCACCGCCATGGCACCCCGATGCCCGCCATGTCACCCCGAACGGAGTGAGGGGTCTTCAGCGCGGATCAGTGCAGATTCCTCACTACGCCTGCGGCTCCGTTCGGAATGACATTGAGGGCACTGCACTCCAAGAATCAGATTTGTTGCGTAAGAGCGCCCACCATGTCACCCCGAACGGAGTGAGGGGTCTTCCATGACGATCAGCGAAGATTCCTCATGATCCAGATGGATCCACAAACCGCGCATAGACCTCGGGGCAATGAGTCGGAATGATCCGCACCTCGGGGTGTGCCAGACTGAAGGCATGCAACGCCACCAGGGTGGTATGCAGCGCGCGTTGATCAGCGGCAATCAGGCTGGCGAGCCGTGAAGGGGGCCGCAATTCGCGAATCGACTGGTTGGTCCAGGCCCCATCGGCGGCCAGCAGCACCGGGCCGGTTGTGGTCGTCAATAAGGCCCCGATCTGACCGTAGGCATGGCCAGGGAGCTGGACAAGGCGCAGCGAGCCATCACCAAACAGATCGTAGGTTGGACCAAGCTCGGGCAAAGGTGGGCCAGTAAACCCTGGCAGCAGCCGCGCCCGGCGGGTCAAGTCGGCGGGCAGCAGATCAGGCAGGTGGCCCCGGCGCAACGCAGCCAGGCCCCGTAGCCCCTGCACACTCGCCAGGGCCTCGACGGTCAAGATCAGCTCGGCTTGCGGAAAATCGTACAGCCCGGCGACATGATCAGGGTGCAGGTGCGAGATGATCACCCGCTGAATGGCCGAGGGATCAAGCCCACGCTGACGCAACTGGGCCACCGCTTCGAGCGCGGGATCAAGCACCATCGGCGTGATGCGCCGATACAGGCGGTAGGGCCAGACCTGGGTAGCGGCCCAAATGCGCTGAGCATACCCCGTATCGAACAGGCTCAGGCCATAACGGGGATGTTCGATCAAACCAACCAGGGCATGACAGTGCATCGGCCGTCGCGGGACACCCCGCAGCACATCATTGGCCGCGACCACACAATAACCAGTGGTAAACAAGCTTAGATTGAGCATTGGTGTAACTTTTTGGGGCATAACACGTATTGTGATTTGTGGAAGCGTGAGCGCCATGCTATCATACCAAAGCATCCGCCCATAAAGCTACATCCCATTCGTAGATTTGCCAGTAGCAGGCAGTCACTTGCGTAAGGAGGAGCGACGATGTCCATCCTAGGCCGCATCAAAGATCTGATTAGCGCCAACGTCAACACGATGCTCGACAAAGCCGAAGATCCCGAGAAGATGGCGAATGAATATCTGCGCCAGTTGACCAACGAACTCTACGAAGTTCGTACCAGCGTTGCAGCCGCAATGGCTGATGAGACCCGGCTCGAGCAGCGGCGGATCGCGGCGACCGGGGAAGTGACCCAGTGGCAAGCCAAAGCCGAAGCTGCGCTTCGGGCTGGTGATGTCGAACTGGCGAAAGCCGCACTGGCCCGCAAAGTCCAGTCCCAGAAGTTGGCCGAGCAGTTCCAGGCCCAGGAGACGGTGCAGGAGGAGCAGGTCAACGCGATGCAGGATGCGCTGGTACAGCTCGAGACCCGGATTGCCGAGGTCAAGGCCAAGAAGGAGCTGATCATCGCCAAGAAGAACCGGGCCCAGACGCAGGAAGCCTTGCAGCGTACGGCGACCCGCATGGGCCAGATCACCGCGATGGATAAGCTCGATCAGCTCGAAGAGCGGGTAGATGACCAGTTGGCACGCGCCGATGCAATGGCGAAATTGGAGCAGGGCTCGCTCGAAGCACGCTTCCGCGACCTGGAACGACAGAGCGAGGTTGACTCGGAGCTCGAGGAGCTGAAGCGCAAGCTAGGCATGGCCTAGGACAAACGACCCCAGGGGCGACGCGTGGTTGCCCCTGGGGTCAGTTTAGCGTGCCACCTCGTAACAATTGCGGCAGCGAGCCTCGTACAGATCCAGGCCGCCTACAACCAGAGTTGCGGCATCGTGGGGAGCGGGCTTGCCATCAATCAAGCGCTGCGAACGGGTCGCATAGGCCCCACAGCGCACACAGATCGCATAGAGCTTATCAACCTGTTCGGCGACGGCCATCAGTTCCATCATGCCGGGGAAGGGTTCGGCCCGAAAATCCTGATCAAGGCCAGCCACAATCACTCGTAAGCCCCGGTCAGCCAGGGTCTGACAGGCCGCCAGAATATCGGCAGCCCGATCCTCAAGGAAGTGCAATTCATCAATCGCAACGACTTGGACCGTCTCGGATCCGGCCATCACTTCCTGGATCGAACTGACGGGAACGGCTTCGAGTGAAGCCCCAGTGTGACTTGCGATATGCCCAACCCGGTAGCGCGTATCTAAGCGCGGCGTAAAGATTCGGCAGGCCTGGCGGGCAATCATCACCTGGCGCATACGCCGGATCAACTCTTCGGTCTTGCCGCTATACATACAACCGCAGATCACCTCAATTCGTCCGCCATTACTTGGTCGTGTCATACACCTCCTTTGTGAACAACTAGATCTAAGATCATGGCAGAGCCACTCCGCTGGAGCGCAGCCTCGGAACTGACCGAACTCCTCCGCCGCTACTATCAGGGTGAGGCAGGCTTATGGCCCACGATTCAAGCCTACGTCCACGTCGAACTGCGGGCACGCGGTTTACCGCTGGCCCCGCGCCATGTGCGGTTTCGACGCATCGGCGACAGCTATGATGTGATTATCGAAGAGGCCGACGCATTTCTGCGTCCGTGATTCGATTTTGGATTTTGGATTGTATCTCCTCCAAAATCCAAAATCGAATCAGCCGCGCTCACTATACTGCTTGCGATAATACTCAAGGTAGGCCCCTGATTTGATCGGGCGCCACCAGGCTTCGTTAGCAACAAACCAGCGCACTGTCCGTTCGAGCGCGGCATCAAAATCGTGGCGCGAGTGCCAGCCCAGGGCGCGCAGTTTGCTACAATCGAGGGCGTAGCGGCGGTCGTGACCAGCCCGGTCGGTGACATGGGTGATCAGGCTGTGGGGTTTGCCGAGCAGATCGAGAATCTTGTGCGCCATCACCAGATTGGCGGTTTCGACCTCGGTGCCCACATTGTAGACCTCGCCCAACTGCCCCTTGTGCAAGACCAGATCGATCGCCTCACAGTGATCGCGCACATATTGATAATCACGCTGCTGCATCCCATCGCCATAAATCGGGATCGGCTGATCATCAATTGCATTGGTGGTAAACAGCGGCACGGCCTTTTCGGGATAATGGAACGGGCCAATATTGTTCGAACCACGCGTGGTAGTGACTGGCAGACCATAGGTAATATGGTAAGCATAGACCAGATGCTCGGCCCCAGCTTTGCTGGCCGAATAGGGGCTGCGCGGCTCAAGCGGGTCGCCTTCTTTGGAGCGTTGCGGTTCGGGAATCGCGCCGTAGACCTCATCGGTCGAGATCTGATGGAAACGCGCCAATTGCAACTCACGGGCCACCTCAAGCAGCGTCCAGGTTCCATTGACATTCGTAGTGACAACGGCATCGGGCGTCATGATCGAGCGATCAACATGGGTTTCGGCCGCAAAATTGACAATGGTATCAATCTGGTGGCTGCGCACCGCCGCCCGCACTGCTGCCATATCACAAATATCGCCATGCACAAACGTAAACCGCGGATCATCTTGAATCGAAGCTAGGTTTTCGAGTCTGCCAGCATAGGTCAGCTTATCAAAAACCACGATCTTGTAATCGGTATATGTTTTGAGCATATAATGGACGAAATTTGCACCAATAAAGCCCGCACCACCAGTAATAAGAAGATTACGCATACAATTCCTTAGCTAAAAATTACATTCTTGGCCTCGGACTGGGCCGCAAGTTGCTGCTTATAGGCCAGCACGCGAGCCAGCAGATCTGGGTCAGTTGTTGCCAAGATCTGCACCGCCAGCAGACCAGCATTGCGGCCCGCCCCAATCGCCACCGTCGCCACCGGCACCCCGGCGGGCATCTGCACAATCGAAAGCAACGAATCAAGCCCGCTGAGCGCTTTGCTTGGCACGGGTACGCCAATCACGGGCAGGGGCGTGCAGGCGGCGAGCATGCCGGGCAGATGGGCGGCCCCACCGGCCCCAGCAATAATCACCCGCAGACCCCGCTCATGGGCCGTGCGGCCATACTCAATCATCGCCACTGGCGTCCGATGGGCCGAAAGCACCCGGGCTTCGTAGGGTACCGCAAACTCGGCACACACGTCAAGCGCCGCCTGCATGGTGGGCAGATCACTATCACTCCCCATCACAATGCCAACTAACGGGGACATAGATCATCCTGAGGTAAGAATAGCCGATAGCCGCATTTTTATGCTGCGGTGTATGCACAGCGCAGTTCTTCTGTGGTGTTCTATCCAGAACACACCAAAAAACCTGGGTTGCCGACATGCAAGCATGCCCGCAACCCAGGTGCCAACACCGTGATCTAGGGGCCAGGAGCGACGCTAATCGTCCCGACCGTGGCCCAGGGGCTAGCATTGCCCGCGTGGTCAAGGGCCTGCACCCGCACCAGGTACTCCCCAGGTGCGAGTGGCTCGGTCTTGACTGCCGGTTCGGGCGTAAACCACTCAGAGGTGCCATCAGGATCAGTGCCGATATACACACGATAGCCAGCTGTGCCTGCGAGGGCATCTTGCGACGGCAGCCATGTTACCACAGTTGGGCCGGGACGTGTGCGCAGGTCAGCGAATGGTTCCGGGGTCGAGGGCGGGGTCGCATCGAAGCCGATTGGGCCGAAGGTCGCCGTACTCACCCGGCCATCTGGCCCCCAGACCCGCAGATGGAGCGTATGCATGCCTTCGCCCGCATCAGCGAGGCGCGCATAGCCTTCGGTGGCGCGCGGGAACATCGGGGCTTCGGGGGCTGGTTCGCTATTCCAGGCCTGGCTCAGGCCACCACCCGACCAATCGCTGGTAAAGCCAAGCTTGGCATCGCCATTGTACCAGCGGTGCGGCTGCAGCCCTTCGGCGTGGAAAAAGATCGCCGGATCACGCACCGATTGGGAGACCACCACCGTTCCGCCGTGCTGATTGCAGCCCCCAAGCTCAGGGAAGGTGTAACCATCGGCAAAACGCAGCGGAATCGACTGCTTGCCACTCCAGCCATCACGGTTAGCGGTAAAGGCCGTAAAGTGCAGGTGGGGCACGCCGGGCGAACCGCGATCACCAGCAAAGCCCAGGGTTTCACCGGCGTCGATATACCGGCCACGCTGGGTCGAGACCGCCCGCGCCAGGTGGGTGTACATCGTAAAGAACTGACCGCCATGGTGCAGGATCAGCGTACCGCTGCCCGCCTGCCAATGCCAGATTTCGCCGCCAGCAGCGGCACGGATCGGCGCATTGTAAGTCGGGCCATCAACCTGGATCAGATCGAGTGAATAACGATCCCAGGCATTGTGGGTGCCACAGCCATAGCCTTGAATGATCCGCCAGGCTTCTCCGGGCGGGGTGGGCAGGATCAGACTCGGTGCGGCGGAAGCAGTGCGTGCGGGCACTACGGGGACGAGGGCGGCGAACGTGGCCAGCAACCAACAGACGAGAAGACGGCGAAGATGTGTGGTGGTGCGTGGCGGTTCGCGCCGCAGAGTCGAACGCAGACTCAGCAAGCTCAAACCTCCTGGTTCTAAGATTGGGGCAGTACATGGCCCCAGCGACGTAGGCACGGGTTATGATCGGCGTGGATCAAACCGGATTTGGTGTGCTCATCGGCAATACTAACGTAGCATAAACTGAGATTTTGGTCAAATCGTGTATCAGGTTTGTCTCAGGTTCTTACCTAGAAGTCCCGTCCGCGTGCCCAGATGGTGCGTGGGTTGTGGGGGGGCAACCCCCCCCAACCACCCCCACACCCGCGGGGGGGGGCGGGGTGCCCCCCCCCCCCCACGCGCGC
>JBLWKA010000089.1:0-23835 GCA_048381555.1 Oscillochloridaceae bacterium umkhey_bin13 | reverse complement strand
GAAGATACAATCGCCCTACCACGTGGTGGCCCGGTGTGCCCGCGTGGCGTGTCCGGCGTGCCTGCGTGGCGGCCACGATCCCGTGTAGGGGCAGCCCACGTGGCTGCCCCGGGCGACCACGCCGGGTCGCCCCTACCGATCCGCACCGTGTCCGCCATCATTCGCCAGCGGTATCTCGAATGTACGTCACACCCAGGTGAATCGTGCCTGACACGGCCTATGCTATACTGCGCCCATCAGCAGATCTATAGCAGGGCAACAGGGCCAACGTGCCCAACAGGAGGCGTGTGCGATGAAGCGCATTGTGAGCATTAGCCTGGGCTCGTCGGCCCGTGATTATCGTTTTACCGCCACGATTCTGGGACGTCCGATCGAGGTTGAGCGGATTGGTACGAATGGTGACGTGGCACGTGCGGCCGAACTGGTGCGGGCCTATGATGGGCGCACCGATGCGATTGGCCTCGGTGGCCTGACCCCGATCTTCCGGGTTGGTCGCGGGCGTTATCCCCACCACGAGGCGATCACGATTGCGGCGCAGGCCCAACGCACCCCAGTGGTGGATGGTGGCGTGGTCAAGTCTACGCTTGAGCGTTGGGCCGTGGCCCAGGCTGTGCGCAAGATTCCCGGCCTCTTCCGCTATAAGAAGGTGCTGCTTACGAGCGGGATCGAGCGTTACCAGTTGGCGGCGGCGATTAGTCAGTATGATCCCGAGTTGCGCTTTGCCGACCCGATTGTGCATCTGGGTTTGCCCAAGTTGCCCGTGCCCCAAACCCTTGAGCAACTCGAACTGTATGCCGCGACGACCCTGCCGATCACAGCACTGCTCCCCTACCGCCTGCTCCATCCGGTCGGCCTCGGCCAGGAAGGCTACGATCCGCGGGCGGCGCAACTGTTTAACTGGGCGAATGTAATCGCGGGTGACTTTGCCTTTATTCGCCGCTTTGCGCCCAATGACCTGGGCGGCAAGTCCATGGTGACTGATGATCCCTCGCCCGCCGAGATCGAGGATCTGCGCCGCCGGGGGGTGATCACGCTGGTAACGATGACCCCGCCCCTGAGCGATGAGCGCCCCTTTGTGGCGGCTGATGTGCTTGAGGCGATCATTACGGCGATTCAGGAGACCAAGGCCCAACCCGGTGAGGCCGAGGCGCTTGATTTCATTGCCGCCGCCGGCTGGGGTGCAACCATCCAGGATCTGAATCCACGCCCCAAGCCCAAATTTGCCTTTGTGATCCACCCGCTGCGCACCAGCCTGATTGCCAACGATCCGCGTTTCGCCTGGACCCGTCACCTGCCGGAGCGCCTCGTCGAACGGGTTGCCGCTCACATGCCGCCGCTCTATCTTTCGAAGATTCGCGGGATTCGTTCGACCGATTCTGGCGAAGAGGCCGAGGGCATTCTGTTGAGCCTGGGCACGACCCCGCGTGAGATGATGCGCCGTCCGCCGAGTTTCACCTATCGCCGTTTGATCCGTGCCGCTCGTATGGCCGAACGGATGGGGGCGCAGTTGATGGGCCTGGGGGCCTTTACCTCGGTGGTGGGTGACGCCGGAATTACCGTGGCCCAGAAGGCCGATATTGGGATCACCTCGGGCAACTCGCTAACCGTGGCGGCGACCCTCGAAGCTGCCAAGCAGGCGGTTTTGTTGATGAAGGGCGGACGCCCTGACAAGGTGCGGGCGGTTGTGATCGGAGCTACTGGCTCGATTGGGGCGGTCTGTGCCCGCCTGTTGGCCCAGGCCGTGCGTGATGTTGTGCTGATCGCGCCCCGGGCTGAGCGCCTACTGGCCCTTAAGCAGCAGATCGAGCAAGAGACGCCGGGGGCCAGGGTGATCGCGGCAACCCATCCCGATGCCTACATTGGCGATGCCGACCTGATCATCACGACAACCAGCGCCCTGACCGGCAAGGTGATCAATGTTGACAAACTCAAGCCAGGGGCGGTGGTCTGTGATGTGGCTCGTCCACCTGATGTGAAGGAAGAGGATGCCGCCCGCCGCCCTGATGTGTTGATCGTCGAGAGTGGCGAAATTGTGCTGCCCGGCCAGCCCGACTTCGGCTTCGATATTGATATGCCCCCCGGCACTGCCTACGCCTGCCTCTCCGAAACGGCCTTGTTGGCGATGGATGGCAAGTTTGGTGACTACACTCTTGGGCGCAACATCGAAATGGATCGCGTCAAAGAGATGTACCGGCTTTGGCAGAAGCACGGCCTGAAACTGGCTGGCCTGCGTTCGTTTGGGGTCTACGTCACCGACGAAATGATCGCCGAGAAGCGCCGCTTGGCCGAGGAGCGCCGCCGCGAATTAAGGCTGCCGCTCGAAACCGTCGAGGGGTAAACCTCAGTCAGATGAGGCACGCGCTTGCGCGTGCCTCATCTGACTGAAGTGAGAGCTTATTTGCGATCAATCCGTGGCAAGACAATCCCCTGCTGGCCCTGGTATTTGCCCTTCTTATCGGCGTACGAAACCTCACAGGGTTCGTCACTTTCTAAGAAGAGCACCTGGCCAATGCCTTCGTTGGCGTAGATGCGGGCCGGCAGCGGGGTGGTATTGCTGATTTCGATGGTGACATGGCCCTCCCACTCGGGTTCAAGCGGGGTAATATTGACGATAATCCCAACCCGGGCATAGGTTGATTTGCCAATGACGATACACGAGACATTGCGCGGGATGCGAAAGCGCTCGACCGAACGGGCCAGCGCAAACGAATTCGGGGGAATGTCAATATGATCCTCTTTGCGGTCAACAAATGAGCGCGGATCGAAGTTTTTGGGGTCTACCACCACATTCCAGACATTCGTGAAGACCTTAAACTCGTCGGCGACCCGCATATCGTAGCCATACGATGTGACCCCATACGAGATCACGCCTTCGCGGATCTGGTGATCAACAAAAGGCGTGATCATGCCATGCTCGAGGGCCATCTTCCTGATCCAGCGGTCGGCCTTGATTGGCATTGTATTCTCCTTGGTTTGGTGGGATCAGAGGGGCTGAGTGAAACGAGTGTCGTTGTGCCACCCTCGTTGTTACCCCGACTACATTCCAAAATGGGCTGATAGCTCTAATGGCAGATCCTGCCGATAAGCGGCAGGCTGGCCAAGTTTGAGCGCAAACTCGGCTTTTTGCAACTCCTGGCCCAGATAGATCGCGTGGCTCTGTTCACCCAGATACGGGGTGAGGGTGACGCCAAGTTCGTGCGCACTGCTTCCCTGGAAACTCTGCAAATGCTGGCCGTCAGGGCTATAGTGGCGCACCACAATGTTTGGTGGTTCGAGGGCGATGACGAACGAGCCACGGGCATCACGTTGCAGCCGTGGGTTGGCGGCGCGGTAGTGGTGGGCCAGCAGTTCGTCGGTCTGGGTCCAATCGTGGGCATAGATATGGGCCGAATGCGAATGAATGCTCAGGACCCCAGCCTCAACCTCAAGGGCTGCGCTGATCAGGCCTTGTAGGGCCCGCAGCCCATAGGCATTGCTGGCCCAGGCTCGGTAGATATCGTGCGAACGGAAATAGGCCGTCAGGTGGAGCCGCCCGTGGCGCAAGCTGGCCTGCACCAGGTTCAGGCAGGGTGGGTTGGGCGCACCGGCATCGTCAATCGGGTTCCAGAGCGCCGCCACCGCCCGGCGACTCGTATCTGCGATCCGCAACTCGGCAATGATCGCCTCGACCTGATCCCGCATCCCGGCAAAGGCCCGCAGGCGCTCGCCATAGGTGTAACTGACCCCTTCGGCCCGACCCGGCTGCAAAAACTGGGCCAGGTAGCCCGTGAACGAACCATCGTTACGGCGTTCGCCGAGACTGGCCCGCGTAAAGGGCATCCAAGCGGCGTGCGAAAATGCTGCCGGGTCGGTTGGTTCGTCACTGACCACGGTCAGCACATCGAGTAGTTCACGCTGATCGGCGCTATGTTGGGTGGCACCCGGCTGACCGAAACGCATCACATGCCAGAGCAAGCGCAGGTAGGCTTGGCGAATGGTGGGAGCGCACACGATCAAGCCTGCGTCGGCGGCGGGCAGGGCGGTAGCAACGGGTTCGTGGTACGGAAAAACGAGTGGCGTTTCGGCCCAGGGGCAAGCCGGGCGTGGCAAACCTTGAAGCAAGGCCGCAATTGGCTCGGGGCGCACGGTATCCCGATAATCATGCAAGGTTAGATTGTGCCGCAGTAGATTGATCGCCTCGGCTGGCAACTCAGGATGGATGCGGGTACCCTCTCCAACGATCCGCCCATCGGCATCAAGCCCATCACGCAGCAGCGCCACAAGGGCCTGCCCGCTGCCCGTCAGATCACGCCCACAGAGCACCAGATCGGTGATTGTCGGATGGGCCAACAGATTCCGCACCAGGAAATTCACCCCATCACGCGAATAGAGGTTGCCTGCCAGCGCGTAGCTCTGGGGATCGAGGGCGGGTAATACTCGTTCCTGGGGTGTCCAGAGCAGACACAAGCCCACCCCTGATTGGAGATTACCCACCTTCAGGTTTTGGGCAAAATAGATTGGCCAGTCAGTCATAGGGGTTTTATTCAACGGTGAATGAGCATTCAAGCGGCCTATTAGGATACCACATGATGGGATTTGGGATGATGTGCCGCGGATGAATGGGTGAGGATTATCGCAATGGTTCGATCTGGTGTCAATGCATCTGCCCCATGGGCCAGCGTTTCACGGTCTTGTCCATCCACGTCGTGATCTGTGGCTGTGCCATTCCCGTTGCCTGGAAGCTGGTCGGGGCGACGGCCAAAGGAGCCTGGCGTCCGCATTGGGAGGCGTTGTTCCAGGATCTGACCGGCAGCATCCCCGAGGACTGGACGGTCATCGTGCTGGCCGACCGGGGCTTGTACGCGAAATAGCTCTACGACACCATCGTGGGCGTGGGCTGGCATCCCTTCCTTTCCTCCGCATCAATCGTTAGGGCAAGTACCGTCCCATCCAGGCGACCGCGTTCCAGCCGCTCAGCACGGTGGTCACCAAAGACGGCGCGAACTGGAAGGGCCGCGTGGTCTGTTTTGCGACCCCCGAGCGCCAGGTGACGGGGACGTTGCTGGCCCAGTGGGTCGCTCCGTACAAAGATCCGTGGTTGATCCTGACCGATCTGGCTCCCGAGGACGCCGATGTGACCTGGTACGGGTTGCGGGCGTGGATCGAATGCGGCTACAAAGACATGAAACGCGGCGGCTGGCACTGGGAGCAGACCAAGATGACCAACCCGGCACGAGCCGAACGGCTGTGGTTGGCGCTGGCCGTCGCCACCTTGCTGGTCGTCAGTGTCGGCGTGCATGCCGAAGTCACGCGCCGCTGCCGTTGCCGCACCAATTGGTGCCCGAACCCTGGCCAACACTCCCGCCTCCCCATTTGGATGTTCCTTCCCTAGCTGAGGGCACGATACCGCATCAGGACGCCATACAATGAAATACCTACCCCCAAAAGGAGGGGGGAGGGGGGGCGGACAGGAGCCACCGTGCAAGAGTTTACGCCACACCCCGGATGAATGGTGCTGCGCCCGTGCCCGGACGCGATCGCCGATGTTGCCATCAGGCTATTGTTTCCCCCGTATCATAATGACGCATGGTAGGATCAATCGGTTTCTATTGTGTATGTCACTCGCCAAAACCCAAAACCGTGTAACCTATACCAAAGGCTAGCATACCTGAACTTCTAGCTAAACTATGATCATCGTGGATCCTTGTTGTACGAAGAAGGTTAGCTCTTCCATGCGTCAAAACTATCTCGTCGTTACGGTACTTTTTCTCCTGGCGATACTCCTGAGCGCCTGTGCCACCCCACCTGCTCCCGCACCGCCTACCGCGCCCCCCGCCAGTGTCACCACCCCGGAGCCGTCCGAGCCACCTGTGGCGGGTGGGGCACGCCAGTTTGTCCTCGATCCAGCCGAGATTACCGTTGCGGTTGGCAATAATCAGGTTGAGCCGCTTGAATTGCGGGGAACCCTAGCCGCGCCAACAACGCCTGGATCATACCCGGTAGTATTGGTCTTGCATGGCAGCCATTCGGTTTGCCCGATGCAGCCTCAGTCGCCCGAAGAGCCGGAGATCTGCCCGCAGACAGAGCAAATCCGCAATGATCCCGGCCTGGGCTACCTGCTCGAAATCCTCGCTGAGCGTGGCTATCTGGCCCTGGCCCCTGACCTGAATACCGCCTTCCGCGCCGAATTTGCCGATCTTCAGTTCGAGCCGGATCGCATTCATCTGGTTGCCGAGCGCCAATTGGCACAATTAGTTGCGGGTAACCCGGCCTTTGGGCTGGCCCCCGGCGTCGAGCCTGATCTGACCAGGATGCATGTGGTTGGCCATTCTCGGGGGGGCTTTGCCGCCTTTATCCTCGCCCAGAACGCAACGGAACCAGGATCGTCGGTGCTGGCCGGGAGCCAGATCCAGAGCCTGCTGTTGATTGCCCCGGCAGCCGATCGTGCGTTATCCTTTGCCCCAGTGCCGGATCTGCCCATGGCCGTGATTCTGCCCGAGTGTGACGGCGACGTTGCAAGCCTGGATGGTCAGCATTATCTCGAAATGGCCCGCCTTGATCCAGCGCGGCGCAGTCCGGCAATAAGTTACTTTTTGCCAGGTGCGAACCACAATTTCTTCAACGCGGCCCTGACCGAGGATGATGGGGAGCGGGTTTTTTCGAGTTGTCTGGCCGAAACGCCGCGGTTGAGTCCGGCCCAGCAGCAGGAGTTTTTGGCCGTCCTGGTGCCCGATCTGTTGACAGCCTGGACTAGCAATACACTCACCGCCATGCCTGGGTTTGGGTTGGACGCACTGCTGCCGCCAACCTTTGCCGAGGTGCCAACCACGTTTGTGCCGATCTTGCCTGCGGCGCAGCGCCGGGCTATCCTGACGGGCAGCGCCAGCAGCGAGTTGCAGACCAATCCGCTTGGGGGATCGGTGCGGGTCGAGGGGGCTGACCTCGATTTTTGTCCCTATGGCATGTTTGGGATCGGTGAACCGTGCCGCCGTGGGGTGAGCATGCCGGGCACCCCGGCTCAGTTGCACCTGGCTTGGGATCAGCTCGAGGCGGTGTTGCTGATTGATTTGCCCTCGGCTTTTGGTGATGCGTCCCAGGCCCAGGCCGTGCAACTGCGGCTGGTCGTTGATCCGCTGGATCGGCGCACCTTGACGACCGACGATCAAGCGCTGCTACTCGGTCTGTTGGATCAGAATGGGAACCGGGCGACCCAAACGGTGACCGCCGCCTTCCCACCCGGGATCGAGCTGAACGAAAATTGGTTTGGTCACGTCTTTCCGGCCATGGTGCGTGTGCCGCTGAATGCGTTTAGCGGGGTTGATCTCAGTCAGATCGTGGCGATCACGTTGCAACCCACAACCCCGTCGGGCGCAATCTTTCTGGCCGATCTTGAACTGGTTGGTACCAGCCCGAATCTGGCTGGCCCGACCCAACCCGCGCCCTTCCGCAGCTTAACCGGCTCGATCAGCGTGCCTGATCTGGCGTCAGTCCCACCCGAGAGTTCACTGATTGTGCGGCTTGCCCGGGCGGGTGGTGAGTTTGACCTGCCCCGGTATGTTGCCATCCAACCGACGCCTGTGGCAGGGGATCTGCCGTTGCCCTTCACGCTGTTCTATCCCCAGGCGGCGCTGGATGAGCGTTTCGATTATGTCTTCGATGCGATCCTTCAGACAGGTGATGGCGCATCGTTTGAACTCGTCTCGCCGGTACCGGCGATCACAGCGGGCGTGCCCCAGCCCCTGCAAAACCTGACCCTGAGCCCGATCAGCCAAACGATGCCAGAGGAAGTACCCACCGACGCCGGCTTGCAGGTCACCTTGCTCGCCCCGCCAGGCCAACCCTTCCCACCTGAAACCTGGTTTAGTGCCATTCTGATTCCACTGGATGCCAATGGCATGGGCCTGAGTTCAATCGGAGGAGCCAATCTGATTGGGCCAACGACGAGCATCGATCAGATCGTGCTCGAAATTCCCTATGCCACCAGCGACATCGAAGCCGGTGTGACCTATGCGGTCTTTGCCGACGCCTTCGCCGCCGATGGCTTCACCCGGCTGGCCGACAGTGTTGGCAACGTGCCGGTTGATCTGAGCACCAACGCCATAACGCTGCAACTGGTGCCGTTTACACCGTAGCAACGCGGTGGCGGATACGGTGTGGATCGGTAGGGGCAACCCGGCGTGGTCGCCTGGGGCTGCCCCTACCGGATGGACGGGTCACGACGGGTGGGAAGCGAACCGCCTGAACATGGTTTGCATTCGCCAGCGGTATCAACGCTACCTTACACCCCTATCCCTCCACGCGAAAGCGGAGTTGCTTGCCCAACGAACGAAACGCCGTTAGCCATTGTTGCGCGTCGGCGAAGCCCTGGGCGGCCTCTTCGTGAAATTCGGGGTAGATGCTTTGCAACAGTTCGTAGTAGACATTCTGGGTCTGCCAGAGGTCTACTTCCGAGGGCAGCGTGCGGGCTAGGCCAATCGCGCCTTCGAGTTGCTGGAGCAAGGCGAGGTCTTCGGGATGGGCTCGGAACGCAATCGTAATGCGGGCAATCGTCTGGGCTAGCGTATAGGCCAGGCCATCCATATCCAGGATCACGCCGGAACGGGCGGCCTCGCGGCGCAGGGCATAGATGCGATCCAGATCGAGCGGTTCGGCCTCAACCAGGTGGCGCAATTCGGTATTGATCGCAAACTCGGCTGCGATCTGGAACTCACGCGGGACAGGGGTTCCCAGATTGGCCAAGAAGCGCATCAGCGGGGCGTGGCGCTCATAGATCTGGCGATAGGAGGCGGCGGCTTCGCTCAGGCTACTATCGAGCACCCGGGTCAAAATGTTGCGTTGTTCGTCGCCAAAGAGCAGCTTGAGTGAATAGGCTTCGTGGCCGAAGTTGCGGTCAATGAGGCGGATGACTCCGGGCAGATCGGCACGCAAAAAGAGCTCGGTGGTCTCTTCGATCAGATTGCTATAAGCTTTGAAACCTTGATACTCGCGCACGCCACCCGAAATATTATGGTCACCCAGGTGTAAAACGCCAAAGGTCAGGCGGGTTGATTCGCCGGTCACTTGGGAACTGATCTTGATCCGGCCCAGGGCCAGCCTGGCCTTGCCCGCCGGAATAAAATGGTAGTCTTCGCATTCGACTGTAAAACAGTAGACTTGGTCCTGGGCGGCATAATCCGCAAAGAGCGTTGACATCGCATAGTGGGCACCAACTTTATGCAAGTCGATCATGGCCGGGCGCACATGGCGTTCGTAGATAGCGCGCCCATCACCCTCAGCCGGATCATTGCTGCGCGCCAGGGCCAGCCGTTCCAGGAAGCCACTCTCAAAATCGTCGCCAAACAGTTCGTGGGCCAGTTGGACGGCCCGTCCGGCATACATAATCACCTGCACGGTCTCGATTCCGGCCAGGTCATCAAAGAACCAGCCGCACGAGGTGTACATCAGCATCAGGTGGCGTTGCAACTCCATCATCTTGAGCACCGCCGAGCGTTGGCCCTCATCGAGGGGCGCACGGGCGTGGCGCTCCAGATAGGTATCTACCGTGCTGGGTGAACGATCCAGCATGATCCTGATATAGTCATCACGGGCGACCCAGGGATCATGCAACAAACGACGACCGAGGCCCTCGAAGCGGGGGGCGAGGCTGTCGCGGAGCCAATCGAGGGCGGCGCGGAGCGGGGCGCGCCAATGTTGGCCCCACCCGGGGCGACCGCCACTATTGCAGCCACAGTCGCTGCTCCAGCGTCCGACCCCGTGGACACAACTCCAGGCTGTGCGCTCGACAATCTGGGCTTCGTAGATAGGCGGATGGGCGGCCAGGTAGCTCGCATAGTTGGTCAATTGGGCCAGCCCGCGCTCCTCGATATACTGGAGCGCAAATGCGAGGGCCATATCACCGTGGCGATGGTGATGCCCATAACTCTCGCCATCAGTGGCGATATGGGCAATCTGGGGCCAGGGCCGATACTCGCTGAAGGTACTGGCAATCCGATTGGCAAAGGTGACCCCATTGACCAGCAGCCGTTCGAAGGCGACTGCCCGCGAAACCGGGCCATCATAGAAGAAGACCGCAATCGAGCGGTCATTCGGCAGGCGCACCAGATAGGGTCGGGTGGGATCGATCCGCCCGCCGCGCACATCTGACCAGACCGGATCGCCGATGCGCCGGAAATGGCTGGCCTGGTGTGGTTCGAGCAGGGTAAAGCGAATGCCCTGCTCGGCCATCAGACTCAGACTCTCGAGGTCAACTGCGGTTTCGGGCAGCCACATCCCTTCGGGCGGGCGACCAAAACGGTGGGCAAAATCGGCGATCCCCCAGGCAATCTGGGTCTGTTTGTCACGCCGCGAGGCCAGCGGCATAATCAGGTGGTTATAGCCCTGGGCCATGGCCGAGCCACGCCCAAAGTTGCTGATACTCTCGGCATCAGCCGCCAGAATCGCCGCATAGACTTCGGGAGCCTGTTCGGCTAGCCAACTCAGCAGGGTTGGCCCAATATTGAAGCTGATCCGGCTATAGTTGTTGACGATCTTGATGATCTGGTTCTGCTCATCAAGAATGCGCGCGGCGGCGTTCTGCTCGTAACACTCAGCCGTGATCCGCTCGTTCCAGTCATGGTATGGGTAGGCCGAAGCCTGCGTTTCAACCGCCTCGATCCACGGATTCTCCCGCGGCGGCTGGTAGAAGTGGCCGTGGATGCAGATGTAGCGCTGTGACATAATGGCTTGGTATGGCTTAAACATGAACCTCCGGGAACGAGCATATGCTCGTTCCCGGAGGTTTTGGCATATGACTTAGCCCTGACTCTTGAAGTAGAGTGCCGCCAGCGGGGGTAGGTCAACCACCAACGAGAAGGGTCGCCCGTGGCTGGGTTGCTCTTCGGCCATGACCCCACCCGCATTGCCAACCCCACTGCCCCAATAGAGATCCGAGTCGCTGTTGAAGATCTCTTGCCACCAGCCGCCGTTGGGTACACCAACCCGATACTTTTCGCGGACGACGGGCGTGCAGTTCATGACGATCAGGATCTGGTCGCCATTCGAGCGGGCTTTGCGCAAGAAAGCGTAGGTGCTATTGTCGGCATCGTTGGCGTCCACCCACTCGTAGCCGAGCGGATCAACGTCGTATTCGTGCATCGCTGGTTCGTTCAGATAGATCCGGTTCAGGTCAGCGAGCGCATCGAGTACCCCGCGGTGCGACGGGAACATCAACAGATGCCAGTCGAGGCTCTCGTCGTGGTTCCATTCACGCCATTGACCGAACTCGTTCCCCATAAAGATTAGCTTCTTGCCGGGTTGACCGTACATATAGCTGTAGAGCAGGCGCAGATTGGCGAACTTCTGCCAGACATCACCGGACATCTTTTCGAGCAGCGAGCCCTTGCCGTGCACCACTTCGTCGTGCGAGAGCGAGAGCACATAGTTCTCGCTGAACATATACAGGCCGCGGAAGGTCAGTTCGTTATGGTGATAGCGCCGGAAGAGCGGATCGCGCCGGAAGTAGGCCAGCGTATCGTGCATCCAGCCCATGTCCCACTTGAAGCCAAAGCCAAGCCCGCCAACATAGGTTGGACGCGACACCATCGGCCAGGCGGTTGACTCTTCGGCCATGGTCGTCGTATCCGGGAAGTTCTTAAAGACCTCTTCGTTGAACTTGCGCAAGAACATGATCGCTTCGATATTCTCGTTGCCACCATACTCGTTGGGGATCCACTCGCCCTGCTTGCGCGAGTAATCGAGGTAGAGCATACTCGCTACCGCGTCTACGCGCAGGCCATCAATATGGAACTTATCGAGCCAGCAGAGCGCCGAGCTGATCAAGAAGCTGCGCACCTCGTTGCGGCCATAGTTGAAGATATAGCTGCCCCAATCGGGATGGTAGCCCTTGCGCGGATCGGCGTGCTCATACAGATGGGTGCCATCAAAGTAGCTCAGGCCAAAGCCATCGGTCGGAAAGTGCGAGGGTACCCAGTCCAGAATGATCCCGATCCCTTGCTGGTGCAGGTGATCAACAAAAAACATAAAATCCTGGGGCGAGCCGTAGCGGCTGGTTGGCGCAAAGAAGCCCGTCGTCTGGTAGCCCCACGATCCATAGAAGGGATGCTCGGTAATGGGCAGCAGTTCGATATGGGTAAACCCGGCCCGCTTGACGTGCTCGGCCAACTTGGGGGCGATCTCGCGGTAATTTAAGGGGCGGCCCCCATCATCGGGCGAACGCATCCACGAGCCCAGATGCACCTCGTAGATTGACATTGGTGCATTCAAACCCTGGAGCCGACCGCGGGTCTGCATCCAACCACTATCGCCCCATTCGTAGTTACGATCCCAGACCACCGAGGCGGTTTTGGGCGCGATTTCGTAGTAGCTCGCAAACGGGTCGGTCTTGTCCTCTTTGTAGGCGTGGTAGCGCGACGAGACGTGGAACTTGTACCCAGCACCCTTGACTACGCCAGGAATAAAACCTTCCCAGATCCCCGAAATGCCGCGATGGGTCAGCGGGTTCATGGCGGGATTCCAGTTGTTCCAGTCCCCAATCACACTAATATATTCGGCATTGGGTGCCCAAACCGCGAAGTAGGCCCCTTCCTGGCCGTCAATGCTGGTCAGGTGCGCCCCCAGCTTCTCGTAGAGCCGGAAGTGGTTGCCTTCGCCGAAGATGTAGAGATCATCGTCGGTCAGGATGGGCGAGCCAGGGGGCGGGGCGGCCGGGATCGCCGCGACTGGACGCGGGGCCGCACTGCGGGGCGCGGCAATAACCTCGGCGACAGGCTTAGGCGCGGCAATAACCTCGGCGACAGGCTCCGGCGTGGCGGCAACCTCGACCGACTCAACTGGAGTTGGTTCTCCCACTGGGGTTGCCTCCTCGGCCACCGGGGTTGGGGTCGGCTCAGTGGCAGGCGCGGCCTTCTTCGTGCGCGGGCGGCGGGTGGGTTTTGCGTCAGACATAGTCATCCTTTATCAGATAGTAGCGACGGGCCGTTGTTAGGGCCGGTTAGCCACTCAATTGGCCAAGCACGCCGGTAAGGGGGATGCTGAGCCAACTGGGACGGTTGTTCATCTCGTAGGCCAGTTCGTAGATCGCCTTTTCGAGCACGAAGACTTCGAGCAAGGTCTCCAGATCATTGCGATTACCAGGCAAGAACGCTGCGCCGGCAGCGGTATCGAGGTAACTACGCAAGAAACTGGCACTGACCCAGAAGGCCCACAGGTCGGCCCAACGCCGCAACCGGTTGGCTTCATCGTCGCTGATGGTGGTGGCTTCAAGCCGGGTAAAGAGGCTCGAGTACGCCGCGTATTGGTACGAGCGCAGCATCCCCGCTACATCACGTAATGGCGAACGTTTAATCCGGCGTTCGCTAATCGGGCGGACTGGTTCGCCCTCGAAATCAATAATCAGGTAGTCTTTCCCAGTATAAAGCACCTGTTCCAGATGGTAATCGCCGTGAATGCGGGTCCGCATCGCTTCGATCTTGGCGGCACTGATCCGGCGGAAGCGGGCCAACAGATCGGCTTCGTGGGCCACGATGCTGGCGGCCTCGGGGCGCACTGCTTCGGGCAGACTGGGCAAGAGTTTGCGCAAGCCCTGGATCGTTTCGGTGGCCTGACCGCGCATGGCCTGGTATAAGCCGCGCTGATAGAGCAGCGAGAAGGCTTCGGGAGCGAACGCCGAGTTTTGGCCTTTGGCGAGCGCCACATGCAGTTCGGCGGTGCGTTGCCCAAGCAGGCGTGCCGCTTCAAGCTCGTCACCAATAAAGTCGGTAAAGGGTGCGGGTGGCTCGGTCGGAGCTGCAAGCAGGGCGCTCACATTGGTGGTCAGCGCGGGTGGGGTTACCTCGTGCTCAGCCTGAGCGGCGTCATAGTAGCGGCTCAGCACATCAAGCGCAAAGTCAAACGCATCACCCTCGTTAACCACAAAGCCCTGCAAGATCGCCAGGGTCATTGGCTCATCACCAGGGCGGCTGTACTCGATCGCGCCTGCCACCGGCGGGGTATGCGCAAACCCGGCCTCGTCGGTCAGATAGCGCCCGACTTCGAGATCAGGGTTGAGGCCGACATCAACTTTGCGGAACAGCTTCATAATCAGCCGTCCGCCAAAATTGATCGAGGTATTGCTTTGCTCGCCGCGCAATACCGCTGGCTCAAGCTGGCGTTCATCGCCGAGCAAGGCCCGCAAGGCCCGCGTGGGTAGCCCGCTCAATTCGCCACCCCGTTCACCGCGCACGCGCCGCCGGCCACTGATCAGTTCGAGCAGCGCATTACAGAACTCGCGGTCAATCAACGGATCGTAGAGCATACCCGGCGACGAGGCTTCGTTATGATAACGGAGCCGAGCAATCGCGGCCTGCGGCTGATCGGCCTGGATCGCCTCGGCGCGTTCACCTTCGGCATAGGCAATCGGCACCAGATAGGTCTCGTTCTGGCCTTCGCTATACTGCACCGTCGCCAGGGTCAGGTAGGCCAACTGCTCGCCGTTGGGCAGCATGATCAGTTCGCCCAGGCTGACACTCTTGATCTTGCGGGTCTTCGAGCCAAACCAGCGGCGCTGGCGCAGATAGACGGGCAGGGCTCGTTCGAGTCTAGTCTGACGCCCATCATAGAAGATCGCATCCCAATTCCCGGCCTCAATGCTGATCAGTGGCAGATTGACCGGCCCGCCGGGCAACTGTTCGGGGCGCACGCCCTCGATCCGCTGTGGCGTCAGCATGAACCAGTAGAAGCTGTGCGGGCCAACCGTGAACATATAGGCATGATCACTGATTGGCGGAAACTCGACCTGGCCGAACATCTCGACTGGCATCATGCCCCGAAATTCGCTCAGATCGAGCTCGACCGCTTGCACAAAGCGCGAGAGGTTCGCGATCACCAGGACAATCTCGTCTTCGTAGCGGCGCACAAAACAGAGCACCTTGCGATTCTCGGGGTGCAAGAACTCGAGGGTGCCGCGCCCAAAGGCCTGGTGGCGCTTGCGCAGCGCAATCAGGCGCTTCGTCCACCAGAGCAACGAGTGCTGATTGGCCTGCTGGTTCTCGACATTGACCATCTCGTAGTGGTATTCGGGGTCAGTGATCACCGGCAGGAAGAGGCGCTGGGGATTGGCCCGCGAGAAGCCTGCATTGCGGTCGCCGGTCCACTGCATGGGGGTGCGCACGCCATTGCGGTCGCCCAGATAGATATTGTCGCCCATGCCGATCTCGTCGCCATAGTAGAGCACCGGTGTACCGGGCAACGCAAAGAGCAGGCCATTCATGAGTTCGATCTTGCGGCGATGATTGCCGAGCAACGGAGCGAGTCGCCGCCGAATCCCCAGATTGATCCGGGCCTGCGGATCCCGGGCATAGGTGCGGTACATATAGTCCCGCTCCTCGTCGGTGACCATTTCGAGCGTCAACTCGTCGTGGTTACGCAGGAAGATCGCCCACTGACAATTCTCGGGAATGGTGGGCGTCTGGTGCATAATATCAATGATCGGGAAGCGGTTTTCCTGATGCACCGCCATATAGAGCCGGGGCATGACCGAGAAGTGGAAGGCCATGTGGCACTCGTCGCCCTCGCCGAAATAGGCGACCAGATCCTCGGGCCACTGGTTGGCTTCGGCCAGGAACATGCGTCCCGGGAACTTGGTGTCCATATGGGTACGCAACTGCTTCAAAAACACATGGGTCTGGGGCAGATTCTCGCAATTGGTGCCTTCGGCCTCGTACAAATAGGGGATGGCATCAAGGCGCATGCCATCTACCCCCATTGCGAGCCAGAACTCCATGGCCTTGAAGATTGCCTTATGAACAGCGGGATTCTCGAAGTTCAGGTCGGGTTGGTGGCTATAGAAGCGGTGCCAATAATAGGCCCCCGCCACGGGATCCCAACTCCAGTTCGAGGTCTCGAAATCCTTAAAGATGATCCGAGCGTCTTTATACTTGTTCGGGTCGTCTGACCAGACATAAAAATCGCGGGCACTACTGCCAGGTTTGGCCCGGCGGGCGCGCTGGAACCAGGGATGCTGATCCGAGGTGTGGTTGCAGACGAGTTCGGTAATTACCCGCAGTCCCCGGCGGTGGGCCTCGCGGATGAACGTACGCACATCGGCAATCGTGCCATACGACGGATTGACCTCGGTATAATCGGCGATGTCGTAGCCATCATCACGCAGCGGCGACGGATAGAACGGCAAGAGCCAGATTGCAGTAACACCGAGATCCTGCAAATAGTCGAGGCGGCTGGTTAGTCCGGCAAAATCACCGATGCCATCACCATCACTATCGGCGAAGGCCCGGACATGCACCTCGTAGATAATCGCATCCTTATACCACAGCGGATCGTCCGTAAAGATCTGGGGGGTTTTGTTTCGGGTTTGGCTAGAATTCGTCATGATCTCCTACGCATAATCACCAATTACAGGCAGACTCGTTGGGTTCGGCCGTTCGATCACCAGTAGATGCACTGGCAGTTCGGGGCTAAGCTCAACATAGTTAAACTCACCACGCCACTGGTAGACCATCCCTGTGAGCAGGTCGCGCACCCGATAACTGGCACTTAGGCCCCATTCAGCGGTGGGGATCTGCACCCAGCCAGCCTGGCGATTGAGTGGATCAAGGTTGACCACCATCAACACAAGATCGCTGAGGTCGGCGGTGGCTTTGCTATAGGCGATGAGTTGCTCGTGCTCGGCGAAATCTATCTCGACGCGGTGGAACCGCAGTCCTTCGTTGGTTTGGAGCGCGGCATGGTTGCGGCGGGCCTGGTTGAGCGCGGCAATAAAGCCTTTGATGCTCTGAGGGGCGTTCAGATCCCAATGGCGGATCTCGTACTTCTCGTTATCACAATACTCTTCACGACCTTGTACAGGCGTATGTAAGAGCAATTCGTATGCCGGGCCGTAGATGCCCCAATTGGCGGCCATGGTGGCGGCGAGGGCGGCGCGGGCCAGGAAGGTAGCCCGATGGCCGGGATAAAATTGGGGGGTCAGAATATCGTGGGTATTGGGCCAGAAGTTAGGCCGGAAGAACTCTTTGGCCTCACTTTGGGTCAATTCGGTCATGTATTGAGTCAGTTCCCACTTGGCCGTGCGCCAGGTAAAATAGGTGTAACTCTGGGTAAAGCCAAGTTTGGCCAGGTTATACATCACCTTTGGCCGGGTAAAGGCTTCGGAAAGCATGATCAGATCGGGATGATCACGCTTCAACTCGGCAATGCACCACTCCCAAAAGCGAAAACTCTTGGTATGGGGATTGTCCACCCGGAAGATCTTCACCCCTTGTTCAATCCAGAACTCGAAATAGCGCTTCAACTCGTACCAAAGCGCCTCCCAATCCTCGGTTTCGAAGTCAAACGGATAGATATCCTGATACTTCTTGGGTGGATTTTCGGCATACTGGATGGTACCATCGGGGCGTGCCCGGAACCATTGGGCGTGTTCTTGCACGTAGGGATGATCGGGCGAGACCTGGAAGGCATTATCAAGCGCCACTTCGAGGCCGTGTGCGCGGGCGGCGGCAACGAGCGCCCGAAAATCTTCGAGCGTGCCCAGTTCGGGATGCACATCGAAGTGACCGCCCTCGGCACCACCAATCGCGTAGGGGCTTCCCGGTTCGCCGGGTTGGGCAGTAGGCCGATTATCCTTGCCCTTGCGGAAGGTCTGCCCAATCGGATGGATCGGGGTCAGATAGAGAATATCAAAACCCAACTCGCTGATGTAAGGTAGCCAGTTGATCACATCACGGAACGTACCGTGGCGACCAGGCTCGAACGAGGCCGAACGGGGGAAAATCTCGTACCAGGCCGAGCAGCGGGCCAGCGGGCGGTCAACCGTAAGCGCCAGCTCGCGTTCGTAGAAGGTTGCATAACGACGGGGCAGATAGAGTCCCATCAGGCGCGCCAGTTCGGGCGAAAAACCCATTTCGGCATCGCCATTGCGCAAGCCCTGTTCAAATTCATGCAGGGTGAGCGCATGTTCGGCGGGGGCGTGGTTTGCTGCTTCGGCGACCAGTTCGGCCCCAATCAACAGATCCACCCGCACATCCTGTTCAGCCGCCACCCGTTTATGCAGGGCATGTTCCCAGGTACCGAACCGATCCATCCAGGCCATCACCGTATAGTGATAGGTTCCGATGGTTTCGACCTGAAACTGGCCTTGCCAGCGGTCATTGACCACGTGGCGCATCGGGATATCGTGCCAAGTCTGATCATGCGGACCACGATAGCGCACACTCAGCGCAATCGCATCGTGACCATCGGCGAACGCGTCACACTCGACCGTGACCAGATCACCCACGACACGTTTAATTGGATAGCGCCCGGCATCAAGCTCAGGCGTCACACGCTCAACAATCACGCGCCGTCGGCCTTCGCCGAGGGCGGACAGTCCATTGCGAGCGGCGGCGGTGGCTGCGGCGACAGGGGCCGCAGACGTCTTCGGCTTCGCGGGCATCACAGCTCCCTTGCTGGCGTCGTATGACGAGCGATACTAGGGGCATTCTACCGATGCGCTTGCCGTGTGTCAAACCTGGGCGATCATTTCAGGGTTAGCAGGCACGTCTCGTCCTATGCGAGGCCAAAATCACAGTGACGGTGCGCCCAGGCTCAGTATAGCACGCGGCTAGGGAAGTCACCGGAGGGTAGGCTGCATATTCAGGCAGTTCTGACGACTCCGGCAATGATGTCGCGATCTTCCTAAGCAATGCTATACTTGTCGCGAATCCGATTCGATCTTGGTAGCTATGGCTGAAGTAAGGTGGCAACCTATGCAACGTACCATCCGCAAAGTATTGGTGGCTAATCGTGGTGTCCCAGCCGTAAGAATTATGCACACATGCCGTGATCGCAAGATTCCCACAACTGCGATCTACAGTACTCCTGATCGCCTTGCCTACCATGTTTTTATGGCCGACACCGCCATCCATATTGGTGATGCACCGCCTATCGTATCGTACCTGAACGCTGATCGGATTATCGAGGCTGCTTTATCAAGTGGATCGAATGCCATCCATCCCGGCTGGGGGTTTCTGGCCGAGAATGCGGACTTTGCCCAGAAGGTGGTTGATGCGGGCCTAATCTGGATTGGTCCCTCGCCAGATGTGATCCGGTTGATGGGCGACAAGATTCGAGCCAAAGAGATCGCCAGGCGCTCGAATGTGCCAACCGTTCCGGGGATCGAAAACGTAACGAGTACTGAGCAGATCACCGACTGGATGCGTGACCAAGACGTCACATTCCCAATTATTATCAAAGCTGCTTCGGGTGGCGGTGGCAAAGGTATGGTCAGGGTGGAACAGGTAGAACAGATCCCCCAGGCCCTCGCCCAGGCCCGTTCTGAGGCCAAGAAGTCTTTTGGCGATGATACGGTTCTGGTCGAGAAATATATCGAGCAGGGCCGTCATATCGAGGTGCAGGTGGTGGCCGATGAGTACCGCCACGTGGTGCATCTCTTCGAGCGCGAGTGTACTCTCCAGCGGCGTAATCAGAAGATTATTGAAGAGGCCCCCTCGACCCTTGAGAACGACCTGCGCCAGGAGATCTGTGTCACGGCGGCGCGCCTGATGCGTCGGATTGGTTACACCTCGGCAGGGACCGTCGAGTTCATTTTTGACCCTACGACCCAGAGTTTCTACTTCCTCGAAGTCAATACCCGGCTCCAGGTTGAACACGGTATTACTGAGTTGATCACTGGCCTGGACATTGTTAGCATTATGCTCGATGTGGCCGAGGGCAAACCCCTGCCGATTAAACAACTGGATGTCGTTCCCAACCGGTGGGCGCTTGAGGTGCGCCTGAACGCCGAGGATCCCAAAAGCTTCGGCCCCTCGTTTGGCAAGATTACCCGCCTACGCACCCCCTTAGGCCCCAATGTGCGGGTACTCCTGGGTGCCACCGAAGGCGAGGATATCCCGCCCTACTACGACTCGCTCTTCATGCTCCTGATGACCTCGGGTGCGGATCGGGCTGATGCGCTGCGGGTGATGGATCGCGCCCTCACTGGCGATCTGCGCATTGAGGGTGTCAAGACTCTTGCTCCCCTTCTGCTAAGCATTATCAGGCATCCTAAGTTTGTGTCAGGCGACTTTTCGACTAAGTTTATCGAGCAGCACCTGCCAGAACTCGTCTCCGGCTTCTCCGAGCGCACCAGCGAGGATGAGATGCTCCGGGTTGCCCAGTATGTGGCCGAAATCTCTGCCCTGGGTTCGCAGGGTTGGATGTGAGGAGAACGATGGAGACCAATAGTACTTCCCAGCGCAGCGACCTTCAGCAAGCGTACCCCTTTGTTCGACCGGGGATGACCGCACGCGAGATTGTTCAAGCCGTGCGCAATCTGGATGGCGTCTGCCTGACCTCGGTCAGCATGCGTGATGCAGGACAATCGGACTTTAAGAATCGCCACCGCATCTACGACCTGAAGGCGCTCGCTCCTCTGTTCAATGGCATGGGCCTGTTTAGTGCCGAGACGCACGGTGGGGCGCGTTGGCATGTCGGGATTATGAACCGCCGCGAGAGTCCTTTCGAGGAGACGCGCATTTTACGGCAGTTGATGCCAAACGTGCTACTCCAGACCCTGATCCGCGAGACGAATCTGTGGGGCTACCGGCCCTACCCCAAGAATGTGATTGAGTATGCGATCTCGCATGTTGATATTGATGTCTGGCGCTGCTTCTCATTCCTCAATGATGTGCGCAATATGCGTACGGTCGCCGAGACGGTGATGAAGCGCGGTCGCCTCTTCGAGCCAGCAATCTCGTTCACGGTAGCCGACTGGGCCACCGACGAGTACTACCTGAGTGTGGTACGCGAGATCGTCGCTCTCTGCGGTGGTGTTGACGAGATCATCCTCTGTATTAAGGATATGGCAGGGGTTGGCAACCCGGCGCGCATCGGACAGTTGGTCACGACGATCAAGCAGCATTACCCTGAATTGCTGATCCATTACCACCGTCATGTTACCGACGGGTTGGCTATCCCTGCGCTGTTTGCAGCTGCCCAGGCTGGTGCCAAGATCGTGGATGTTCAGGAGGACTCGCTGGTACGCTTCTACGGCCATCCTCCCATTCTGGGGGTGCATGCCTATTTCGAAGAGGGCGGCATCCATGTCCATCTGAACCGACCAGTTGCCGAGGAGGCTAATCAGAAGGTGCGCGACTGGATCGGACACTACGAGTGGGCCGAGTCACCCTTTAAGGGTTACGACCACGGTGTAACCAAACATCGCATGCCTGGTGGTGCCTTTCCCAGTTCGTTCGAGCAGGCCGAGAAGGGTGGTTTTCTGCACCTGATGCCAGCCATCCTGCGTGTAATGGCCCTCTATAACCAGATCGTGCGTTACTTCGACGTCACCCCTGGCTCACAAATCACCTGGGTTACCTGTAGTGGGATTGTCAACCGCTATGCGAAGGAACAGGGTGAAGCTGGCGTTAATCGCCTGATTGGCTTGCTCAGCACCTTTGTCGAAGAGCGTGAACAAGATCTTGCGGCCATGAGTGAGGCGGATCGCACGGAGTTGTTGCAACTCTTTCGCAACGCGCCCGGCGACTTCAAGAATCTGCTGGTGGGAAGCTATGGGCGGTTACCGGTCGGTTGGCCTGCCGACTGGGTCTACCAAAGTGCTTTTGGCGACGAGTGGCAGGCCCAACTTAAGGGGCGCAGCGACCTCTCCCCGCTGGAAAAACTCAAGGATGATAACCTTGGCAAGCTCCGCCAGAGTCTAGCCGAGGCGATTGGGCGCGTCCCCACCGAAGAGGAGTTCGTTCTCTATCTCATGCATCCGAAAGATGCCCTTAGTTTCATCGAGTTCCGTGACAAATACGGTGTGGCCCCCCTGGTGCTGCCGACTGATGTCTGGCGTAGTGGCCTGCTGCGTAGTGGCCAGAAAGTGGACTTTGAACTCGACGGCAAGCCGTGTTGTATTGAGCTTGTATCGGTCGGTGCCGAACACGAAGGCTTCATCCATGTGGTGATGAAAGTCAATAATGTGACCCGCGTCTACCCTGTCGCTACACCCCGGGCCAAAAAAGAAGAGATCCGCATCGCCAAGGGTGCTGGCGATATCGGTGCCCCGATCAACGGTAGCGTATGGCGTATCGGCAATCCGAAGCGCGGCCCAATCCATGTCGGTGATGTCATTCGCAAAGGCGAGGAGGTGGCGAATCTCGAGGCGATGAAGATGGAGAATGCTATTATCGCTCCCTTCGATGGTCGTATCGCTGAGGTGTGCGTTAAGCTGAACGATATGGTCCGGGAAGGACAACTCTTGTTCGTGCTCGAGAAAGAAGTCTGAGCCGCAGCCGGACCTCGCCTCCAACTTGGGGCGAGGTCCGGCTGTGGATTAGGTCTTGGTTTATTCCGAGGGTGGTTGGCGCAATAGGGCGATGCAGCGCTTCCCGTATTGCACAAACGAAAGCCCGAAGGGGATCAGGGCTAGGTAGAGCACCGGACGTCCGCTGCGTGGCCCGTCGGCCAGATAGAGCAGGGCCGCCGCCGTAAGCAGGGCGGTGGTCAGTTTGCCGGTACTGGCGGCGACACTCAATTGGTCGCGCCGCCGCAAGACTAGCAGCGCGGCGGCAATAATGCCCACGTCGCGGAAGATCAGCAGGCCGGTGACCCACCAGGGAAAGCCTCGGGTCTGCGAGAGAATGATCGCCGAGCCGTCAATCAGCAGTTTGTCGGCTACCGGGTCAATCAACTCGCCCAAGCGGGAGACTTCGCCCCGGGCGCGGGCAATTGGCCCATCAATCGCGTCGGTCAACATCGCAACAGCGAGCAGGATCAATGCCCGCCGTCGCTGCTCCGGCCGCCGTAGGCTCGCCAGGGTTGGCGGCACCAGCAACAATCGGAGCAGGGTCAACTGATTGGAAGGATAGAGCAGTTCACGCGGCTCGAACAGATCACGCAGACGCATACGTTTACATCACCGATGAAGGTGGGCCGTAGCTGGTGCCATAATCACGCGGCATGCCCATCTGGGCCAACTTCTGGCCCAGGATATGCCCAAAAAAGGCTTGACCATAGGGCATGGTAAAGATAATCCCAATCACAACGATGCTCCCAACCTGCATGACCAGGCTGGCCAACAGATAGAGCAACAATACCACGACCCAGCCACTCAGGTCACTGCGCACCATGGCAATCACTTCGCGGAACTGCAGCGCCGCCCCCAGGCTCCCGGTTTGCAGATAGCGCAACGCTGCCGGGAAGATCAAGACCTGGATGGCGAGCCCGAGCAGAATCAAGATTGGCATCAGGCACAGCATCAAGCTCACGCTCATCGCTACCATTGCGCCAACCACTTCATCGCTGCCAGTGGCGCCCGCCATACCTGCAAAGGCCGGGATACAGGCAAAGAGCGTGCTCAGGATGATGACCGGCAAGGCGTAAAAAAGCGAGATTAGCAACCAGTTCCAGCCCAGGCTAATCTTTTCGCCGAAGTTGTTCCACTTGGGCAGGGGGCGGGGATTGTTCTGGGCCACGTTGCGAGCGGCTTCGAGGCCATAGCCGGCAATTGCCAGCCAGCCAATAATCGGAATGAAGATCATCAACCCACAGATCAAGATGCTACTGATCCACTGCTCGTCCTCGAACACGTACGAGAAGGCCTTGCCGATATCCATCACAGACTCCCTTTCGCTTGCCACGAATGTCTACGATGATACGCTATAGCGGCCTATTTTGTCGCATGGCAAGCCAAAATCTATAGGGCTGATGCAAAGTCCGTCTCCGGCGGTGGGGTTTGGGGTGGCTACGCCACCCCAAACCGGTTTTGTGTGCGGTGTGGCGGCGAAGCCGCAACAACGCACACAAACCGTGGGGGTGGCCCACCTCGTTTGCATATCGCTGCCCAAATTCAAAAAGGACCGCGGGCCCACACATAGGCACAGAGGT
>JBLWKA010000088.1:19384-24021 GCA_048381555.1 Oscillochloridaceae bacterium umkhey_bin13 | reverse complement strand
CGCCCGCCCGCCCCCCCCCCGCCCCCGCCCGCCCCCCCCCGCGGGCGCGCCCCCCCGCCCGCCCCCCGCCCCCCCCCCCCCCCCCCCCCCCCCCCCCCCAAACCGGGCCGCCATCTCACCGCATTCCTCGCCTGCCCACCGCTGCTAGCGCGTCCCGTCGCGTGCGCTGGAAGCCCGGTTCCCCTCCCCCTCGTCTGGGGGGTAAGGGAGCACAGAACGCTTGGGCTTTCTATGAGTTTTCGGGCGTTGCGATGCGCTGGAAGCCCCCCTCCCCCCTGCCCCCTCCCCCTCAAGGGGGGCGGGGGTGACGTCGTTGCACGTCTGCGGCGTTCCGATGCGATTTGGCGCTTGGGGCGTACATCTTTTCTGTCCGCTCCTAAACTCCGGGGGAGCGGGGAGCCGCACCGCAGCAGCATGCACTTGTTGGCCCTGCTCCCCCCTCCCCCCTTGAGGGGGAGGGGGGCCGGGGGGGTGGGGGGGAAACCGGGCCGCCATCTCACCGCATTCCTCGCCTGCCCACCGACTCCCCCCGCCCCCCTTGAGGGGGAGGGGGGTTGGGGGGGTGGGGGGACACCAAACCATCACTCACCCCACTGGAACAAGATGGGAGCCGCACATGCCTGATCCCATCGATCCCCTTACCGTGGGCGAGTTGCAACCCCTCAAAGATCTAGCAGCAGAAGGCATACTCGCCTATAGTACCTTGCGGCAGCATGCACGGAGTGGACGATTGCGTGCTCGTCGTATGGGTTTTCAATGGTTCTCAACAAAAGCAGCAATCGAAGCATTTCTCCAAGATCGACAATCTAAGCATGTTCCAAAAAAATATCGGTAAGTCTTGCAACTTCATCAAAGTTGATGTAGTATAGCTCTTGAAATGACGCGACCGCGAGTGAGGTGGAAGCTCACACGCGGTCGCTAACCCCACACCTGAGGTAGCAGGCATGTGGCTGGGCGCGATTCTACCATAGAGTCGCGGCGATCCCGGCACCCTGTTGTACGTTTCGCGGGTTACGCGTGACGTTCAGACCGTGGGGGCCGTGCGTGTCAGGTTGTCATTTCCCTGATGCGGCCAGCGCCTCGGGCTCACGAGGCTGCCTGGAGGATCGCCACACGAATTGAGCATGAAGAAGAGAGAAGAGCCGGGCTGGCGCTCTGCAAGACGCGCCATGTCATCGTCGCATTCTCAATTCTTAATTCTCTATGCTCTCTTCTGCGGCATCCTCCGGGAATGTGGAGGATCGCCCAGTATGGTTCACGATGCCCCACCGCCGCCGTCATGGCTCTGGCCTGCGGCGTTGCTCGGTCTGGCTGGCACGCTCGGCACGGCCCTGCTCCTGCTTGCCATCCTTGACCAGGCCGTGCTCTTGCTCGCCCTGCGCATCGCCCTTTTCGCCCTGCTGCTTGGCCTGCTGGGCACGATTGGCCTTGGCCTGCTCTGGCTGGTGCGCCAGGTGCAACGCGCCGGCGTGATCACCTTGCAGCACGGGCAGCCCGTGGATGTCCGCGATGTACGCCGAATCACTCAGGCCACCGCCGCCGCGACCCTCGCCACCCATTATCAGGTCGAGCTCGCCCGCGCCGAGCGCTCCGGCCTCCCGGCGCTCACCCATTACAGCGTGCGCAACGATGGGCGGCCCGCCAGTGCCATCCTTGATCTCGCTCCCGCGCCCCCTGCCGCCCCCGATGCCGCTGCGCCCGATCCCGTGCCCGCCGTGCTCCCCACCGATCTGCCGCAGCTTCAGGCCCAGGGCATGATCCAACCACGCCAGTTGCTCGTCGGTTTTCAGGGTGCCCTCCCCGCCCAGATTGATCTGCGCTCCTGTGGTTTCATCGCCGTCGGAGGGCAGTCGCGCAGCGGCAAGAGCCACACCGTCGCGCTGCTCGTTGCCCAGGCCGCGCTGCAAGGCTGGCACATTGCGCTCTGCGACCCGTTCCCGCACAAGCCCGATGGCCTGATGGCGCTCTGTCAGCCGCTCTCCGGGGCGATCTTTCGGCAGGCTGGTGGCCCCGACGAGATCGCCCGCACGATTCAGTTGGTGGACAAGATCGGTCAGCGGCGCATCAGCGGCGAACCCTGGGACCGCCCGCTGCTCCTGGTGATCGAGGAGTTCTCGAACCTGGTGATTCGCCAGTCCCTGCCCAGCGCGACCCTCGATCTGCTCCCGGCGATGGCAATGGCCTACGCGGCCGTCGGCGTTCACGGCATCATCATCGGGCACGAGTTCAGCCGCGCCTTGTTGGGCGAGCGCCTCGGCGCGACCTTGCGCCGCGCCTGTACTCACCGCATCGCCCATCGCCTCACCCCCGATGCCGCCGAGTTCCTCTTGCCTGCGGCGACCTTCGCCCGCCAGGTCGTGGATCTCCAACCCGGTCGCGCCCTGCTCTGGGGCGACGATGCCCCCGCCGTGATCAGTGTGCCCAAGCTCAGCCGCGCCGATCTCGTCTTCGCCGCCCAGGGTCGCCTTCCGCGTCCCTACCAGCCGAGCGCCCCGACGCTGTCCACCCCGTCCACCCCGTCCACCCCGGCGCTGCATCCCGCCCCGAGCCACCCACCCGCCGCGCCCGCTTCGCTCGACGAGCGCATCGTCGCCCATCTGGCCCAGCAGAGCCAGCCGCTCGACAGCACCAGCATTGCCACCCAACTAGCCGCCGACATCCAACAGGTTCGCAATGCCCTCACCCGCCTCACCCAGGTTGGGCGCATTGTGCGCCACGGTCAACCGCGCAGCTACACCTATTCCGTGACTGGTGAGCAGTAAATGGCACACGTACACCGCATGCATCCGAGCAGGATGGCAACAAGAACGCCCGCCGTGCTTGTGGGAACCCGAACATTCCGGAGGGGCAGCCCCACGTGGCTGCCCATGGCGACCAGATCATCATCACAACCCATTCGCGCAGATTCCCCATGCTGATGCTGTGATCAGCCTGTGATGATGATCAGTTCTCGCGACCCCAACTTGTTTCAGAGAGCGCATTGTTGAGCTAAGACGTATGGTAGCCCTTTTCTCCCCCCACCCCCCCCGGCCCCCCTCCCCCTCAAGGAGGGAGGGGGGAGATTACCAAAAAACGTATGCTGCCGCAGTGCGGCTCCCCTCCCCCCTTGAGGGGTTTACGGGCGGACAGAAAAGATGTACGACACACGCGCAAAACCGCATTGGAACGCCTCAGACGTACAGCGACGTCACCCCCTCCCCACCTGAGGGGGAGGGGGCAGGGGGGTGGGGGGGTTCCAGCGCATCGCAATGCCCCAAAACCCGTGCGAAGCCCAAACGTTCTATCCGCCCTTGAACCCTTGAGGGGAAGAAGAGAAAAGGGTCGCCAACGAAAAACGCTATCCCTGAAAGCCAGAAGGAGCCAATACCGATGACCACGCCAACCGACCCCTACAAAACCCAACGCCTGAGCGACCTAGCCCGCGAGGCCGCCCGCCCGATCACGTTGCCCGCCTACGCCCTGATCATCCCCACCCTGGCGCTCCTGGCGGCCCTCGGCTTGGCCCTGAGCAGCATTGAAGCACCGCGCCAAACCAGTCGCAGCCTCCCGCGCCCGATCATCGCCACGCCGACTCTTGGCCTACCCGGCCCCGCGACGGCCCAGGGACTCGCGCAGGCCATGGTCGCCTATGCCGCCCCTGACGGCCAGGTGCTCGGGGCCCTCGAACCGGGGCGGCCCTACCGGCTGGTCGCCCGCAGCGGCGTGGACTGGGCGCAACTGGATGTCGCCCGCCCCGGCGAGACCAGCAACCTCGTATGGGTACACGCCGCTGCGCTCCCCGAACTCAGGGGCATCCAGGTCGCCGATCTGGCAACCCACATCCCCACGCCCGCCCCGCAGATCATCATGGTCGCCGCGCCCACCATTGCGCCCGTTGCACCTGTGCCCGCCGAAGCGATTGCCCCGACCGCGGCACCCTACCTTATTCCGCCAGCAACACCCGCCCCGCGCCCCATCGTCATGCGCGAGTTCCCCACCGCTCAACCTTGCCGCCTCAATGAAGTCGGCTCCGTCCTGCGCATCTGCAATGGGATCACGCCATGAACCAGGTAGCAACTCCGACGATGAACACCCACCTGCCGCGTCGCTCACTCGGCCTGACTTTGTGCCAACTCGCAGTTCCGGCGCTCGCCATCCCGAGCGCCATTGGCGTTGCGAAGTTCTTCTCAGTCGCCGATGGGATCAACGGCTGGACGGCGCAGGGCATCATTGCGGCACTTGGCTTCGAGTTGATGAATATCGGTTTGTCGATCCTCGACATTCGCCATCCCGCGATCCACCGTCCGGTGCAGCAGGTACGCTTCTGGAGCGTCACGACGGCGATTGCGATGAATACGCTGGCCCATTACGCCGTCGCCGTACCCAGCCTCGACCGCCTCGTCCTCGTCCCGGCCCTCTTAGCGCTTGTCGCCTCAGTCCCTCTAGCGGTGCTCTACGTCGCCCTGGCCGGTCTGCTCCACCAGTTCGCGGAACAGGCCCACCACGAAGCCGATGAACGCGCCACCCACGAGCGCCAACTCGCGGCGGCCCACACGGCGCTCAGCGAGGCCCAATCCCGGCTCGCGTCCGAACGGGAGCGCGCCACGACCATTGAGCGCGAGGCCCAATCCCGGCTCGCGTCCGAACGGGAGCGCGCC
>JBLWKA010000088.1:16022-19284 GCA_048381555.1 Oscillochloridaceae bacterium umkhey_bin13 | reverse complement strand
GCGCCAACTCGCGGCGGCCCACACGGCGCTCAGCGAGGCCCAATCCCGGCTCGCGTCCGAACGGGAGCGCGCCACGACCATTGAGCGCGAGGCCCAATCCCGGCTCGCGTCCGAACGGGAGCGCGCCACGACCATTGAGCGCGAGGCCCAATCCCGGCTCGCGTCCGAACGGGAGCGCCTCGCGGCCCTTGAGCGCGAGGCCCAAGCTCGGCTCGCGGCGACGCTCACCAACGAGCGCGAGGCCCAAGCTCGGCTCGCGAACGAACTCACCCAGGTACGAGCCGAGCTCGCGGAGGCCCAGCAAGCGCAGCAGGCGCTCGTCGCGCAGCAGCAACAGGCCACCCACGCCCTGAACCAGGCTCACCACGAGGCTAACCACCTTCGGCAGGAACTCGACCGGGTACGTGATCGCTCACGCGAGGCATTGATGCGTGAGGCCCGTGCGCTCGCTGCGCACAACGGCTGGGGGCCAGCCGAAATCGCCCGCACCCTCGGGTGGCCAGAAAGCACCGTGCGCGGATGGTTACCAGCAGCGAAGGCAGCCCATGCCGCAGACTAGGCCATGCTGGGTTTGGTTTACGGGCGGACAGAAAAGAGGTACAACACACACGCAAAACAGCATTGGAACGCCTCAGACGTACAGCGACGTCACCCCCTCCCCACCTGAGGGGGAGGGGGGTGGGGGGTGGGGGGCGTCCAGCTCATCGCAACGCCCCAAAACCCGTGCGAAACCCAAACGTTCTATCCGCCCTTAAACTAGGTTTGTGGGGATTGGCTTGCCACGCTGGGCGACCCGGCGTGGTCGCCCTGGGCAGCCACATTGGGCTGCCCTTACGGGATGGCGGGGTCGCCCGGATGCCGTGATGATGTTGTGCAAGACTTTACGTCACACCCGCACCGCTCAATCGCAATCAGGCGCACCTAAGAATCACGTATACTACACGAAACAACGTTCCCCAATGTTGGTAGCCGATCGAAAGCAGGTAGCCATGACCACCTGGATTGAGATTGATCATATTGATGGCTTGCCTATTCGTGGAACCAGTCTCAATGACCTGGATATGCCACGCTTACAACGCCATATCGAACAGGCCCGTGGCGTGCCAGAGCGCAATCCAATTGATTATCTTATCCGGCAGCGCGGGATCATCTTGATTGATGATCAACCCATTCCTACCTTTGGTGGTCTACTCTGTTTTGGGCGTCAGCCCCAGCAGCATTTGCCCTACACAGGGATTTCCCTCACACGCTATGCCGGCACGAACCCAAATAGTCAACAAGTCCTTGATATCCGCGATCTCAAGGGTACCTTGTTTGACCTGATCGATCAGGCCGAGGCCTACCTCTGGGCGCAGTCCAACCATGGCTTTCGGATCGAGAGTGGCGCGCGCCGGATTCCACTCGATCAGTATCCGCGCACTGCCTTGCGTGAGCTCGTGGTGAATGCGGTCGCCCATCGCGACTATCGCGTTACGGGCAGTCGCGTCAAGATCGAGATGTTTCGCAATCAGATTGAGTGGTCAAGCCCCGGGGGCTTGCCGCCAAATGTTACCGTCGAAAATATCCTCAAGGCGCAATCAACCCGCAATCCAATCATTGTTGAATTGCTCTTCGATGCTGGTTATATCGAGCAACGGGGCATGGGTCTCGATACCGTCGTCACGCTCTTGCGCGAGGAAGGGCTACCGTATCCGCAGATGGAAGATACCGGGGCTGCCTTTCTTATTCGGATTGAAGGTCACAGTTCGGTGGATAAGCAGACCGCCGCCGGAATTTCGACTCCGCTTGCCCAAATTTATGTCCTGGTTGAAACAGCGGGCAGTACCGGCATCAGTGCCAAAGAGATTGCTAATCAACTCAACACGCCCCTCCGCACCGTCAATCATCGCCTCGGCGAGTTGCTTGAGCGCGGGTTGATCGTGCGCGTTGGCTCCACAAATCGCACGCGCTACCTCGTACTAGCGGGCGACAACTAAAGTTTTCCACACTTACGCAAACTCATGCCAGAGTTTGCGTAAGTTTGCGCGAGATTGGCGCGACTTATGGGCTATTCCTGCGTAAGTATCCGTTGACTTTGGCGTAAGTTTTTTCTAGCATGAGCATGTCAGGATGACGGGATCACAACGCCAAAATAGCCACCACCACGCCCCCCTGGCACCCTGATCAACCAGCCTGCAACGCCTGCAACGCCTACAACGCAACCCAGCGCAATACCTCGCTTAGCTGTATTAACCCGGATCATCCTTGCCCGATGGTGAGTCTGCCGACCCTGGCGGTAAGCTTTGCTATTGCCTTTTTCCGGTCAACCCGTCGCCAGAACCACCGATCACAGCCAGAGTAGGAGCTGTGCATGATCGCAGAACCTCCCCCCCACTCGCTCCGAGCGACCATAAACCACCCCACGCCCCCAAACGATCACTTCCATTTCCACCCCCGCGCCAGCAACCCCGAACTCTGGCGTCCGAGCTTGCCCTTAATTGTTAGGCTGCGCACCGACAATCACAAGGGCCTCGTCGCCACCTGGATGGCAATCCACTGGCTGATCGTGCTCTACGCCAGCAGCGGGCGCACCGCGTTTGGCATGCGCGAAATCGCCGCCCACGCGAGCGTCGGCCGCAACGAGCTCGCCGGCAAACAGGGCTACATCCAGCGCCTCGTCGAGCTTGGCCTGATCCAGATTGTGGGCTACCAGGAGTTTCCCGGTCTGCGTGAGGCGCGCCCGATCTACCATATCGACCTCGCCGAACTCGAACGCCTGAGCATCGAGAGCATTCCCGAACTGTTGCGCCGCTACGATCTGCCTCCACCCCCGAGGCCCGCCCCCAACCCGCAGCAACTCAGCTTATTTGATGGCGAACACCGCACGCCACAACCCGATCCCGGCCCTCTCAACGGGCCAGACCGGGTAGCCCCAGCAACCACGCTGCCCACCAACGCACCAGCGAGGCTCGCGCCGCACACGCCAACGCCCCCCAACGGGACAGCCATGCCCACAAACGGGACAGCCACGGTAGCCCCCACGTTGCCGGAACGGGACAGTGAACCGTCCGGCTATCCCGTTTCCGGGACAGATCCACGGGCACAACCGCTTCCCATGCCCGCAAACGGTGCAGCAGGGCTGGCACCATATCCCGTCATGCCCACAAACGGGACAGCCACGGTAGCCCCCACGTTGCCGGAACGGGACAGTGAACCGTCCGGCTATCCCGTTTCCGGGACAGATCCACGGGCACAACCGCTTCCCATGCCCGCAAACGGGACA
>JBLWKA010000088.1:6644-15922 GCA_048381555.1 Oscillochloridaceae bacterium umkhey_bin13 | reverse complement strand
CATGCCCACAAACGGGACAGCCACGGTAGCCCCCACGTTGCCGGAACGGGACAGTGAACCGTCCGGCTATCCCGTTTCCGGGACAGATCCACGGGCACAACCGCTTCCCATGCCCGCAAACGGGACAGCGACACCCGAAACCAGGACAGTCACGCACCTAAACGGGACAGATCAGCCAATGAATCTCCCACCCATGCCTGAAAACGGGACAGCGATGCACCCAAACGGGACAGCTGATGCACCCAAACGGGACATGATAGAGAGAGAGAAAGAAAGAAAGAAAGAGCGAGAGAGAGAATCCGCTGCCGCACTCGCGCACACGCTTGATCTTGCAACGCTGACCGCAAGTGTGACCGAAGCGGTGCTTGCGACACTCAATCGCCAGGGTTTGCTGGCAGGAACCGCACGCCCCGAACCGGCAGTATCAACCTCAACGCCACCCGATCAGCCGCCTCTGCCAAGCACGATCTGGGCACTCTGGCAGGGGGACGAACCGCAGATCCGTGCGCGTGATCGCCATCAGGTGCAGTTGCTGATCAACACCTACGACCTGCGCACGAATGGGTTTGGGGCTTACTGGGTTGGGCGGGCCATCCTGCTGGCGGATACGTGTCTGCGTGAGAAGGGTCGTCCGCTGACCCTGAGCTACGTGCGCAGCATTTTGGCGCGTTGGGAACAGGAAGATCGCTGGGGCAGTGACCGAGCCCTCGAACCGCTGGCGGCATCGCGTGGACGCAGCCCCAAAACGCGTGCCGCGCATGACACTCCTGCCGCTGCCTCTGCCAATGACACGGCTTCTTCACTCACGGGCAATGGTATGTCAGGCCAACCGCATCCCGCACTTGCGACCGCACCAGCGACTTCCCCGGTCACGCTTGAACGCACCGGCCAGACCCATCCCGCGCTTGCGATTGTACCAGCGGCTGCACCTGTCACGCTTGAACGCACTGGCCAGACTCATCCCGCGCTTGCAGCATACGTCACCGCGTTCGGTCGCGCCCCGAACGGCGTGCAAGCCGCGCAGATCCGGGCCACTGTTACCGACCAGGTCTTGTGGCACCAGGTGCTGACCGAATGGCAAGCCAACGGCTGGAAAGAGGCTGCCGTTGCGAAGATGCTTGACCGCTACCGCAAAGCGGCGGGGTTGGTCGCCCCTGCCGAACCGGAACGGCCCCCGAGTGTGCGGGTCATCCACGAATACCCCGGCCTCACCATGGACGAACGTGAGATCTGGATTATGCGCTTCCACCGCGCCGAAACGCCCGCCGCCAAACGCGCAGTTTTGGCCCGTCTGGCCCAGGAACATCCTTTCAAGGGATGAAGGATGAAGGATGAAGGCTGAGGGCTGAGGGCTAACACGGCATATGGTAGCCTCTTTCTCCCCCAACCACCCAACCCTCTCAAGGGAAACGTTCCAAAAAGCTCATGCTGCTGCGGTGCGGCTCCCCTCCCCCCTGAGTTTAAGGGCGGACAGAAAAGAGGTACGACACACGCGCAAAACCGCATTGGCAAGCCTCAGACGCACAGCGACGTCACCCCCTCCCCACCTGAGGGGGAGGGGGCCGGGGGGTGGGGGGCTTCCAGCGCATCGCAACGCCCTAAAACCCGTGCGAAGCCCAAACGTTCTGTCCGCCTTTTCCCCCCTTCCCTCAAGGGGGGAAAAGGGTCGCCAACGAACGTGCGCTGCGCGCACACCGCGCCCTGAAAATGGGCTGGCTGTCACACGCTATCGGCTATGTTCACATCAGGATGGTGATATGACTCTTTCTCCCCCCTACGATCTGACGGCGGAACGTGCCGTCCTCGGTGCGTTACTCCTGGATCGCGACGCGATTCTGGCAGTGAGCGACATGCTCCAGCCGGAGGATTTCTATCTGGAGAAGCACGCCCTGATTTATCAGGCGATGCAGGCATGTTTGGCCCGACGTGTGCCACCCGATCTCGCCACCGTCGCCAGCGAACTGCGTCGCCACGACCAGCTCGACCTGGTCGGCGGACTGACGGTGTTGGGCGAACTCGCCACTGATGTGCCGACGGCGGTGCATGTCGGCTACTACGCCGAAACCGTCGTGCGCACGGCGACGCTGCGCCGCTTGATCAGCAGTGGCGGTCAGATCACCGCGCTCGGCTACGGCGATCAGCAGGATCTGACCCAGACGCTTGATCAGGCAGAGCAGATCTTGTTTGCGGTGACCCAACGCCAGCGCGGGGCCGACTTTGTCCCGCTGAGCAGCGTGGTGCAAGCCTATTTCGAGCGCACCCAACGCGATGAGGATGAACGCGTCGTGCCGACGGGCCTGCTCGACCTGGACGCGAAACTCAATGGCGGGCTGCGCCCGGGCCAGTTGGCCTTAGTGGCGGCGCGCCCGGGCCTGGGCAAATCGAGTCTTGCCCTGAGCATGGCCTACGAACTGGGGGTACGCAAACGGCGCAGCGTCGGCATCGTCTCATTGGAGATGGGCCGCGACGAGTTGTTGCAGCGCCTGGTCGCGATGCATACCGGGATCGATACGCGCCAGGTTGAATCGCGTGCCCGTAGCGGGGATGCGCGGGTGCTTGATGCCTTTGGCGTGCTCGCCGATGCGCCGCTGTCCATCGAAGACAGCGCCATGCTCACCGTGATGGATGTGCGCTCAAAGGCCCGTCGCCTCGCCACGGTGCGCCCGCTCGATCTGCTGATCGTGGACTACCTGCAACTCTTGATGAGCGAGACGAACGTGCAGAACCGGGTGGACGAAGTGAGCCGGATCTCGCGTCAACTCAAACTGCTGGCCCGCGAACTGAACTGCCCCATCCTGGCCCTCTCGCAACTCTCGCGGGCGGTCGAACAACGCGCCAGCAAAGTGCCCCAACTGAGCGACCTGCGCGATAGTGGGTCGTTGGAACAGGACGCCGACGTGGTGCTGTTCATCTACCGCGAAGAAGCCGAAGCGGGTCGTCTGCTGACCCCGGCCACCGTCGAACTGCACCTCGCCAAGCAGCGCAACGGCCCGTTGGGGGTAATCCCGGTGCAGTTCGATCCGCCGACCACGCGCTTCCGCAACGCCAGCCGGTTCACCGTACCGGATGGGTATTGAGGCTGTAAACGTTCCTGATTGGAGCGATCAATCATCTACCCATATATGATACTGTTCCTTATCGGAACAATAAAGCTTGACACCACTGTATACATGTTCTAAAATAGGCCCAATGTTCCCTCAAGGAGCGTTCGACTAGTGATATGGCGGATCCGACGTTCCCTCAAGGAGCGTTCGACTGGTGATATGGCGGATCCGATGTTCCCCCAAGGAGCGTTCGACTAGTGATATGGCGGATCCGACGTTCCCTCAAGGAGCGTTCGACTAGTGATATGGCGGATCCGATGTTCCTCCAGGGAGCAACTACCTATACAAGCGGTCGTTCACGTCATCAGCACTCCCTCAGCATGTGCTAAGGTTAGGACATTCTATGATCAACCCTTCGGATCTCCCTGAGCGATCCCCGCGCATCGATGAACTCCAGTTTCTCGATGATACCCTGATTGCCGTGCTCTTACCTGGCGAAGGGGTTGCGGTTCCGACCCGGATCGTGTGTGCGGCGCTTGGACTTGATCCAGAACTGCAGAGTGAGCGCCTGCGCAATCATGATGTGCTTTCCTTAGGACTGCGGATCGTGCGTATTCCTATGGACAACCGCTTGCGCCCTGTTCTGGCGATTTTACATACGCACATTGCCTTTTGGCTTGCCACGATCACACCGAATCTCGTTGCCCCTGCCATGCGTCCCAAGCTGATACGCTATCAGCAAGAACTCGTATTCGTGCTCAATGCGCTCTACGGCCCAAATCTTTCGCCACCTGCCACCTCAGAAGATCCCGAAGTGATCCTGCCATCGTCCGCTTCTGCTCGCGATCTGATCGCTATGCAGCAGGAAGTTACCAATCTACGAACAGCGTTACTGGCGTTGATCCAGAGTCAGCGTTCGACTGAGGAGCGGCTCAACACGCTGGATGAACGGGTTGAGGGCGTGGCTGATCTTGTTGACGAGCTACGCGAGATTGCAAAAATCAGTGCGGTGCAAGCAGAGTATATTCTGCGTTCGTTACGCCGTCTGGCGACCCGCTATCAGAAGGCAACCGGGACTGAACGGAACATGTATGAATTGCTCGGTGCTCAATTCAAGATCAGTATGGGTATCCCGCGGTATGATGCGCTCCCCGCAAAGAAATATGATGCTGCGTTGCGTTGGCTGAAGGAGAAAGCCGCCGAACTGCTACCAGACGATCCTGAAGCATTACCACCGGTTCAGGAGCAGTTGCTATGATCTTGACCGCCGAAGAATTAGGCCAGCGGCTCCGTGCGGCACGGCTCCAGGCGCTGCTCTCACAGGATGATGTAGCGCAGCGCATCGGTGTTGTGCGCGGCACCGTTGCCCGTTGGGAAAGCGGGATCCGTGACATTCCTGTTTCGACGCTCCAGAAACTGGTTGCGGTGTTAGGCACAACCATGTCGGCGATCTTCGATCCGCCATCCGCGCCACGTCACGAACCCTCGGCTCCTCCTCAATGGGCGGGGGCATCATGGGATACGCTTCATCTGCTTGAGCGCCAAGCGATTGAACAGATTGTAGGTATTTTGACGGCATATCCTGCCCATCTCCCAACGATCCTCACCCTGTTGCTCGATGGTCTAGGAACCCAAGACCAAGCTTCAATCGGCGCATTGGGGGTTTTAAGCCAACTCAGCCAAGTGGATGTGGATCAACTGACCCCGGTAGCGGCGTTGAGTTTACTTGCTGACTTGAAAAATCAATTAAGCGGGTTTCAAAAGATCGGTGATGCGTGATTGCGGTATTTAATGAGGCGTGAGGGCTCACGGGTCGGGAAGGGGCGTGAGAGCTCACGGGTCGAGAAGGGGCGTGAGGGCTCACGGGTCGAGAAGGGGCGTGAGGGCTCACGGGTCGGGAAGGGGCGTGAGGGCTCACGGGTTGGCAAGGGGCGTGAGGGCTCACGGGTTGGCAAGGAGGCGTGAGACCTCACGGGTTGGCAAGGGGCGTGAGGGCTCACGGGTCGGGAAGGGGCGTGAAGGCTCACGGGTTGGCAAGGAGGCGTGAGACCTCACGGGTTGGCAAGGGGCGTGAGACCTCACGGGTCGGCAGTCTGCCAAGGTTGGTAACCACTTCGGATTGAATTTCCTGCTATCACTTGAGGTTGTGGGAGAAAGGCGTTGTTGTGCGAGTAATCACTATTGGTAATGAAAAGGGCGGGGTAGGTAAGACTACTACAGCAGTCAATCTCGCCACAGCCTTAGGCATCACCGGCCAACGAGTGCTCGTGATCGATCTTGATACACAAGCACATGCGACGCAGTGGTTCGGAATCCCTGCTTCACGGGTTCAACCAGATCGCTCAGCATACGGTGTTCTTGCTGGTTCAATAGCATTGAGTGAGACGCTGTTGCGCACTGCGGAAGAAGGGGTTGTGCTGTGTGCGGCCCATCCATTCCTTGCTAAAGCCGCCAAAGAACTAGGTGAGCAGGTGGATGGTATTTTTGCCCTCCGTGATGCTATTGGAGAGTTTGAAGCGACCGAACTAGGTACTCATTTTGATCTCGCGATCATTGATTGTCCTCCTGCCCGTGGCACAGTTGTATTTAATGCCTTGCTTGCCGCTGATCTCGTTGTAACCCCAGTCTTGGCTGAGGCATTAAGTGTGCAGGGTTTGGTTGCGCTTGATGAAACGGTGCAACGTATCCGGCAGCGTTATGCGCCTGATCTGCCTGCTCCACTCATTCTGATTAATAACTATGAGGGACGGGCCAGTATTGACCGACAGTTGTATGAAGACCTTCGTCAACAATACGGTTCTCGGTTGCTCGACACCGTGATTGGGCGCGATGCCCCACTTCGTGAAGCATTTTTGACGCAGGTGAGTATTTTCCGTCATCGTCGGACTGCCCGTTCGGCATTGCAGTTTCAAGCCTTGGCCGAGGAAGTGATGAGGAGCCTCAATGCCACCGCGTGACCGGCGTACGAGTCGCCCACCGATCAATACCAGTCGTCTCTTCGAAGGGGCTGCATCTGGTGAACAGAGTGATCTCGATTACCTGCTCGCCAGCGGGATGGACGATACCGCCACCCGTGCGCGCGAGCGTGGCTTGCCGCTGCGTCATCTGAGTGTTACCTCGGTAGCCCCTGACCTTCATCAGTTGCGTCGCTTACCACGACCTGAGGTCTTGCTGCAACGTGAAGCGCAGGGTGATACGAGTGTTTCCGACCTTATCGCGGGCTTGCGTGCGCTCGGGCAATCGATTCGTGATCATGGGCAGATTCAACCGGTGGTTGTCTATGCTGAGCGTGATCCAGAAGATGCCTTGATTGCCTATCGTTTGCTTCATGGTCAGCGGCGCTGGACGGCAACTGTCTTGGAAGGGCTTACGACGATCTGGGCCGTAGAAGTCCCGAAACCAAGTGATAGCGATCGCCTCCAACGCCAGTTTGATGAGAATGAACGCCGCGAAGATTTTACAGATATGGAGCGTGCATGGGCTATTATGGCGCTCCGTGAAGCCTTAATGGCCCAGCATGAGCATGATGTGCTCTGGTCAGAGGTCGAGCAGCGGTTAGGGCTGTCAGAATCGCGACGTCGTGATCTGCTGCGCCTACTGCGTTTTGATACGGATGGACAAGAACTTGCACTGCGTTATCGTTGGCCCGAATGGACATTGCGCCCCTTGCATATGGCGGTGAGTGCTGGCGAGATTGATCCCGCTACGGCGACGCAGATTATGCGCGGTCTGGCTAACCATCAGGAACATGTCACATCGTCACTCGTGGCCTCGCTTGTTGCAGCGCAGCAATTGCCAACGGAACCAGACGCAGCGGCTGTATCTGTGGATAGTTCGCTGGGGATGCTGGGTGGAACTTCGTCAAGGCAAACGCAAATGCCAACGCTTGTTCGTCAGCTTCAGAAAGCTCGCCGTGGCATGGAACAGATCAATAAGCAGGTTCAGGCAGGGATTGATCAAGACATGCGCGACGCGCTGATGCAAGAAGCAGTTATTGTGATGAAGAGTCTTGAACAACTACTTCTGACCTTAGACGGTCAAAGTTCTTCGTCTAAAAATACTGAATAAGCATGATCGATGTCACACTTGATGGGATACGTCTGTCGAATCTCTCCCCGCGTTCACCCTTCGCCGACGAGCTCGTCGAGCAGATCGAGGTCGGCGGTGGCGATCTGCACCGCTGGGCGGGGCGGCGGCGCTGCAGACGGTGGGCGCAGATCGGCTGCGGCACCTGGTGTGGGTGGCGTTGCGTCTGCTGGGGCCGCGCCATCCTCCTGGTTGTGCGGTGCGGTGATGGCGTGCGCTGCGCCGGAGAGGGTCGCGCCGAGGTGCGTGAGGATCGCTGCGCCGAGCAGGGGCGGCAGCGTGGCGACCAGGTGCTCGGTCAGGGTTGCCGCGAGATGCTGCTGAGTTGCAGGATCGAGCAGCTGGTGCTGCCGATCTGTGGCCTGCACGGCACGGTGCAGGGCTTGGCGCACCACCGCTGAGCGCTGCCGTTCTGGGAGGCTGGCGACCCATTGGGCGATGGCGTCGCTGGTTGGGTCGCCAGGCGGCAGGCTGATGATCAGCCGACGCGGGCGTGGCTCACCGGCGTTCATGCCGCCTCCCCGACGGTGCGCTGGCGAAGCAGTTGCGCTTCGGCCATCCAGTAGAGGCCGCGTGGCCCAGCGAGTTGCGGGTCGGCTTCGCTGACCGCCCAGCGCACCGCCTCGCTCCAGCGGGCCTCGGCTTCGGGATCGGCGGTGGTGGGTGCGAGATCCAGCGGTGCGGCTGGCAGATCAGGCACATGGATTTCGGCATTGGGAAAGGCCCGGATCAGGTGAGGGACGAGCAGGGGCGCGCCACCGCCGCCGCAGAGGATGCGCGGGATGCGTTGGCCGCCATCGGGCCAGAGCGATCGGGCGGTGGTGGTGATCATGCCGAGCGCATCGCGGATCGTTTCGTCCGTGCCAACTGGGAGCGGTACCAAGCGACGGCCCAGGCGCACCTGCTTATTGCGCAGTGCCGCATCAACCTCGTGCTCACTCAGTTCAAGGCCATAGCTGCTGGCGATGCGGCTGCGCACGGCCCGCATGACGGTCACCATCCCACCGGGACGGCTCTCGAAGAGCACGGGCTTGCCATCGGCGAAGAGGGCAATAGTGAAGTCGCGGAAGCCGATGTCGATCACGCCGCTCAGCCCCTGGCGTCGTTCACGATGGAACTGCCCGCCTTCAAAGAGATCCGCATAATAGATGCCGGCAGCCTCACTCACAATTGTAAGCTGGGCGACATGGTGGGGTGCAATTGCGGTGTGGATGGCGGCTTCGAGTGCGGCGCGAGCGGATTGATCAAAAAGGGCAACGCTCGGCATGCCAACGCAGAGCGTGATCGCGGCAGGATCGGTGGGCAGAGCGGCGTGGAGGGTGGCCTGAAGGACGGCGAGGAAGCGGGGTTCGTGGTAGCGATTGCGATCAAGTACGGGAATGTGTTGGGCCGTAGGCACACTGAGCGCCTCCTCCCCAACGATCCAGCGGCTTCCGTCAGGGAGGGTCACGAGAGCAAAGCGCGGATCAAGCTCAGATTGGCTAGCGGGATCGGGGGCGGGAATGGCGATGGCAGGGATGCGAACGGTGCAGGTGGCGCTCACGGCTTTGTGGAAGCCAAAGCCGGGGATGAGGCCGAGGGCGATTGCGGTAGACATGGGGTGGCCTTTCGTTGTGCGGGATAGAAATCAGGGCGGCGAGGGGAGCGAAGCGCCACAGAGTGCAGCATGCTGCGCTGCGGCTCCATTCCTCCCGTGAAGAGGAGCGAGGCAGCAAGTTACCGGTGCGTGCCAGGGGTGTCTGTGGTGCTGAGGCGCTGCCAGCGGGTTTGTTCGTCGCAGGGCAGGTGTTGATCGGTCGCGAAAGCTGTAGCAAGGGTCTGGGCTGCCTGGCGCACCGCCGGGTCGTGATGGCTCACGAGGGTGCGCACAACCCGGTGGGCAATCGCCAACGCAGCGAGCCAGTGCTCAGGGAGGGTGTGGGTCGCTGCGGGGCGGCGGGCAGTGGGCGGTAGCTGAGGGGGGAGTTGGCTCATCGTGGTGTTGATGATGATGAATACCAATTACGATTGGAGATGCCGCATGACGGTCATTCCGAGCGCAGCGAGGAATCTGAGCGGGTTGTGCAAGACCCTTCGTTGCGCGCAGGGTGACAATGTCGGATGTTCAATGGTAATTGATGAGAGGATTCGCTTCAGAGGCATGCTGGG